>CALGUV010000172.1 GCA_937920245.1 uncultured Microbacteriaceae bacterium | reverse complement strand
TGCTAGGCAGAGATCAGAACTTGAAGGTGGTTTGGATTACGCCGCCGTAGGTGCTTTCACCATTGTTTCCATCGTTGTAGTTCTTAGAGATCCAAAATACGGAAGGAGTAACCGAGATATTATCGGAAACACGGAACCGGTAAAACAGTTCATACATGTAACCAGGGGCGTTCTCCTGAGCACCAGTCGAACTTGATGTCACGTAAAGGGGTGAGCCAACAGCGAAACCTGCGCTGTTACCCTTGGCGAAGACATCTTTCCATTGCAAGCCCACCATCCACGAATAGATATCAGCAGATGGCTGGGTATCACCTTGTGAATAATTGGTGTAACTACCGCCAGCCGAAATTGAGGGCAGCCACATAGCATCCATCGGTTGCCAGAAACCAGCAAGCGAAACACTGTTGCTATTTTGACCGGCACCAAGGGTTCGGAAAAAGTTACTTGATGAACTGTTTGGGTCCCGAAGGCGAGCATTTTCCGAACCGTAGCGATAAGCCACTGCCGCGCCCCAGTTTTGACCCTTCACGCCCAACTGCGCAAGAACGTTTTGCGCACTATCCTCAGAGAATGCACCAACCGAAGAATCGGCATAAAAAGCCTCAGCTGCATCCTGAGCAACCCAGTTAACGTCGAAAGAAACAAATGGTTTGCCCTTTTTAACTTTCTGTTTCCAGGAGAAGCCAGCACCGGCGCCGGTTGCCTTGTTGTAAGTTCCGGTAGCACCAGCTAGATTAAAGAAGTCAAGGATGTTCGACTTGAAAGCGGTAGGAAGGAACGAAAGCATTTCGGTGTTCCTAACAATCGCGCCAGCAGTAAGCTTGACTTGATCGCCTACGGGGAAAGTGTAGAAAAGGCGATCGATATTTACTGACTGATCACCTTCCTCGGCCTTATCCAGCTTGAACACATTCCCGCTGCTGCCAAATGGATCGTCACTGAAGTTACCACTGCGCAGGCGTGTGCGCAACAGATCCTTTCCACTGAAGCTGGTGTCAAAACTAAGACGAGTGTCGTAGTTGAATGTAGTTTTATTTGAGCCGTCACCATCGTAATTAGGTGATCCGGCAATAATCATGCTCACTTCACCACGCAGCTTGGTGGTGGTGGAGAACTGCTGGGCCTCCAGCTTGCCCACCTTCTTCTCCAAGCCAGTTACGCGACCGGTGAGGGCTGCGAGCTCAGTTTTGAACTCATCCATCAGGCGCTGCAGTTCGTCGGTCACTTCAGTGACGCGATCGAGACAGGCG
>CALGUV010000171.1 GCA_937920245.1 uncultured Microbacteriaceae bacterium | reverse complement strand
CCTACCAGCCCCAAGTTCCGGGAGCACCCTTGAAGGGGCCAACGATTCTGCTGGTTATCCAACCACCATAAAAGTCGCCCTCTTGAGCCTGAACCACTTCTTCAGCAACTCTGCATTGATCAACCTTGCTGGCGTAAAGAGCTACCCTGCCTGAGAGTGCCTCAAAGCCCTTGGTTGGATTTTCGAAGGTCCATGCCGCCCTTGGGATGCGTTTGTTGCCAACAACAAGGTCGAAGTAGCTGGCGGCTCCCTTGAACTCACAATAGGTCTGCCCATCCACAGGCACCAATACACCTTCAGCGAAGTCGGCAATGGGTATGTAGTAGGTGGGAGGGTGTGAAGTCTCCAGCACTCTTACCGATTGGTTTGTTGAAGCAAGCTCGTCGCCTGCGTGAGTCACGGTTATGTGCTCTGATACAGGCTCGACTCTTGGAGGTCTGGGGTAGTCCCAGACCGACTCTTGCTCATTCTTGGCGCTCATAAGTGGAAACCAACCCTAATAGTCGAGGGGAAATTTCCAAACATCAAAGGGCCTTGAGAATGTCCTCAACTCGATCTTTGGCATCGCCAAAGAGCATTCTGGTGTTGTCCTTGTAGAACAGTGGGTTTGCAACACCTGCGTAACCAGAGGCCATTGAGCGCTTGAATACAATCACGTTCTCAGCCTCCCAAACCTTCAGCACCGGCATGCCGGCGATTGGGCTGCCTGGGTTTTCGGTTGCGGCGGGGTTCACTGTGTCATTGGCACCGATTACTAGAACCACTGAGGTCTGAGAAAGTTCGTCGTTGATCTCGTCCATCTCCAGAACGATGTCATACGGCACCTTGGCTTCAGCAAGAAGCACGTTCATGTGTCCTGGGAGACGCCCTGCGACCGGGTGAATTCCGAATCGAACGTTCACACCCTTGTCACGAAGACGTTTCGCAAGATCTGCCACCGGATACTGAGCTTGGGCAACTGCCATGCCATAGCCGGGAGTAATAACCACGCTGCTGGCATTTGCAAGAAGTTCAGCCACGGATCCGGCATCGATCTCGGTGTGAACACCCTGCTCTTCCTCTTCAGAGGAAGGAGCTTCAATACCGAAGCCACCGGCGATCACCGAGATGAAGGAGCGGTTCATGGCCTTGCACATGATGTAAGAAAGGTAGGCACCGGAGGAGCCAACTAGGGCACCGGTAACAATCAGCAAGTTGTTGCTTAGCAAGAATCCAGTTGCAGCTGCTGCCCAACCGGAGTAGCTGTTTAGCATCGAGACAACCACTGGCATATCCCCACCGCCAATTGAGGCAACCAAGTGCCAACCAAGAGCCAGTGCAAGGATCGTTACTGCTATCAAAAGCCACAGATCCGGTGTGATTACATACCAAACCGTTAGAACCAAAAAGCCAAGCAATGCTGAGAGGTTTAGCAGGTTCTTGCCCGGGAGCATCAGCGGCTTGGAGGAAATCCTTGCCGAAAGCTTCAGGTAGGCAACAATCGAACCAGTGAAGGTAACGGCACCAATGAAGACTCCGATGAACACCTCTGCTCGGTGAACACCGATCATCTCAGCTGTAACATCTGCCGTGTGAAGAGCACCGTTCCAACCCACCAACACGGCCGTTAGACCAACGAAGCTGTGGAACAGGGCAATAAGTTCAGGCATGCCTGTCATTGCAACCACTCGTGCCCGCCAGAGCCCAATTAGAGCTCCCACCAACAGGGCTGCAACCAAAAGCACAAAGCCGGTGGAGGTTGAGTCGTTCCACTCGCCTGACAACGCGAGCCAAATGGTTGCAGAGATGGCAATAGCCATACCTGCCATTCCATAAACCAAACCGGTTCTTGCGGTCTCGTGCTTGCTGAGACCTGCAAGGCTCATGATGAAAAGCAGTGCCGAAACAATGTATGCGGAGTTTGCTAGTGCGACGGCGCTCATCGGCTCTCACCCTTCGTGAACATCTTGAGCATTCGGCGGGTAACCGCGAAGCCTCCAAAGACATTTATGCTCGCAAGCAACACACCAATCGCAGCGAGTATCTGAATCAAACTATTGGAATCGGTGACCTGCAGGATGGCTGCAACCACCACGATTCCAGAGATTGCGTTGGTAACGCTCATCAACGGAGTGTGAAGAGCGTGGTGAACCTTGCCAATGACATAGAACCCGACCACTACGGCCAGAGATAAGACTAGGAAGTGCTGCTGCAATAAAGGAGGTGCGAATGAGATCACAGCAAAAGCGGCAGCGAAGCCCAAACCAATCAAAAGGCTCTTGGTCTGCGTAGACATCTTCTTTTTCTCAACAACAACTTCAACAGGAGCTGCAGCCTGTGGGGCTGCAGAAACTTGAATTGGTGGCGGTGGCCAAGTTATCTCGCCGGCCTTGACTACTGTCACGGCTCGCTGAACAACATCCTCAAAATCAAGCACCAGCTTGCCGTCTGACGCTGGGGTTAGCAGCTTCAAAAGGTTTACCAAGTTGGTGCCGTAGAGCTGTGAGGATTGAGCTGGAAGCCTGCTTGGTAGATCGGTGTAACCAAGGATGGTGACACCGTTTTTGGTGACAACCTTTTTTCCCGCGACTGAACCAGCGACGTTGCCGCCCTGGGCTGCAGCCATGTCCACAATCACGCTTCCGGATTTCATGAGGGCGACATCTTTTGCAGTTATTAGCTTCGGAGCGGGTCGCCCTGGGATCAAAGCGGTGGTGATAATAATGTCAACGTCCGCAGCCTGCTCCGAATACATCTCTGCAGCGCGCTTGTTATAAGCGTCACTTGTGGCCTTCGCATAACCGTCGCCGGTCTCCATTTTCTCTTCAACCTCAACGGGCAAGTACACGCCTCCGATTGAGCGAACCTGGTCGGAAACCTCTGGGCGCGGATCGGTTGCCCGGACGATAGCTCCGAGACTCGATGCCGAGCCAATTGCTGCAAGCCCCGCAACTCCAGCTCCGGCAACCAAAACCTTGGCCGGAGGCACTTTTCCGGCGGCAGTGACCTGACCGGTGAAGAAGCGACCAAATTCGTGAGCGGCTTCAACCACCGCACGGTAACCAGCGATGTTCGCCATTGAGCTGAGCACATCCATGGACTGAGCTCTGGAAATTCTTGGCACGGCGTCCATTGCTAAAGCGGTGACCTTCCGCTTGGCAAGAGCCTCGAGGAGCTCGGGCTTGAAAGCTGGACTCAACAGGCCGACAAGGACTGTTCCAGCCTGGAGTTTCTTTACTTCAGAGTCGGTGGGGGCATCGACCTTCAAGACGATGTTTGCCTTCCAGGCGGAGGCTCCTGGAACTACCTTGGCGCCCGCCTCTTTATAGGCGGAATCCGGGAATGCTGCCTTGGCTCCCGCGCCCTTTTCAACTAGGACCTCATATCCCAGCGCCAGCAACTTCTTTACAGTTTCTGGGGTGGCCGAAACTCTAGATTCTTGTGACTGCTCGGTCACTACTCCAATTACTGACATAAATCTTCCCTATCGAATCCTTTAGCCAACTCACATGAATTGCTCATAATTCCCCAATACGTTATCGCTTTTTATGAGTCTTAGTTCGCGTTTTGGGCCTAGTGATGCCAGTCCGACGTGAGGCAACGAATCGAAGAGTGCTCGTTCCGACGGGAGACGAAAAGATCTTCGGTCGACTAATAATGAATCGATTCGTAGAAACTTTTCTGATTTGAAGTTCATCTACCGCACCGCAGAAAACGGGCCAAGATGCTTACCTAACCTACGATCTAGTCCTCATCGTCAGTTAAGCCAACGCCTTCTTGGTCGGTAATCATCGCGTGGAGGGTGTCATCAGCGTTGTCGACAATGTGCTGGGCCCTGGTCAAGAGTTCTTCAGTGGACTGCGCCTGCAACAAATCAATCTGATCCAACTGACCAACCGGTAATACTCCCGCCAATTGCCAGGAGGCCTCCATGGGGTCATCACTCAAAATTGTGTCCGCCCCATACTGCAAATCGGCAAACTCGCTTGCGAAAGACAATAGCTTTCGAACCTTGGTCTCGAGTTCTTGCCGAAGCGGCTCGAGACCCTGATCCCAAACTAGATCGGGCAAGAAATCAATATCGGCTATTGGGTAAGGGTCGTCTGGAAGCCAAGCATTCACCTTGAACCTGGATCCCCCGACCGATTGCAGGCCATAAAACTCTTCGGTGGTGCCAATGTCTGTCACTAGAGCGATCGTGCCCATGTCAAAGCGCTTTTCCTTGCCACGCTCATCCTCACCACGACCGTTTAGAACAACACCAAACTCTGGGTTTTCATCTCCGAGCAAATCCCCAAGCAGCTTTAGATAGCGCTCTTCGAAGATTCTTAGGTCAAGCGGCAAGTGGGGCATCAGGACAAGGCCCAGGGGAAACATTGGCATTACTGGCATCTGGCGGCCTCAACAATCAGGCTCAGGTTAGACCTCTTAGTTTTCCGATTACTCACTTTTTTTATCCAATCGCACTTGCTCGGATTCAATCAAACCAAGCAAAAACTAATTAAATTTCAACAAGAAAGTCAATCGGGTTCCTGTTATCGCAACGGCGTGTTCATAGCCTGACTAAAGTTCACTATGAGGGCGGTAATAATGAGCGATCTAAACCAAATTGGCGAAAAAGATAACTGGCGTTGCTGGCTATGCGACGAGCCAGTAGACCCAGATGGTTCTGTGAATTCTGACCAAGGACCAAGTGCCGACAGCTACGCAGCCTCAAAGGCTAAAAAGGGAGCCACGACCATTGAACGACTAGCCCACCGTTCCTGCAACACTATGCGCGGCAAGATTGCGCCGGTTGTTCCTTGGTCAAAGGATCTTTTTGTCTTTGACCCAGCGCCAATATTTGAATCGGTCGAACGCCTAGCGAAAAAAGGTGGGAGAGAAGCCGTCGGCCGTTGTGCAACTAACGAAGATGCCGAACAGGCATCCATCTGGCTATTAGACCGCCTATCAAGGCTCGCGCCAACCACCAAGTTCTTTACTGAAATAACCCCGGGTGCCGGGCAGTTTCTATTGAAGCTAAGCGCCAAGTAATAAGGCGGCTAGAAGTAATCCGAAGAGTTTGACGCTAACGACTCTAATTGCTTGATTCTTAGGCTTAGATTTTTCCTTCACTCAGGCCACTTAGAACCTCGGCGGCTCGGGTTTTGAGCTCGGGCAAATCCGATAGCCGATTCAGGCCAAAGACCTGCTGACTCATGCGGTGGTTTTTCTTGAATTCTTCTTTATGTCGGTCAAGAAAATCCCAATACAAAGTGGTGAACGGACAGGCATCGTCGCCCACTCGCTTCTTAGGGTCGTATGAGCAGCCCTTGCAGTATTGAGTCATCCGATTGATATAGGCACCGCCGGCTGCATAAGGCTTAGTCATGAGGCGGCCGCTATCGGCATGAACTCCCATGCCAATGATGTTCGGCACCATCACCCATTCGGCCGCATCGACAAACTGCTCTCGCATCCAATCTAAAAACTCTTGTGGATTGGTGCCGGTCACAAGGGCCAAGTTGCTCAGAATCATGAGTCTTGGAATGTGGTGGGTCCAAGCACGTGTCTCCACGTGAGAAACAACTTGGCTAACGCAGTTCATTTTGGTTTTCGATGAATCCGCAAACAGTGGCAATAGTTTTCTGGTCGCACTAAGGCCATTTAGCTCTTTGTAGTCTTCGCCCAAAAACCAGTACATGCCATTTATGTATTCGCGCCAGCCAATGATTTGCCGAACAAAGGCCTCCACTGACTCAATCGGAGCGTGGCCCTGATCGTAGCGCTGGATTGCAGCCGCAACCACTTCGGCTGGTGTGATCAGGCCGTTATTCAAGTAGGGACTCAAAAGACTGTGGTGCAGAGACCACTCATCCAGTGTCACGGCATCTTCGTATGGCCCAAAGCCCGCAAGGTGATTATTCAAAAAGTGTTCAAGTTGCCTAAGTGCTCCATCGCGAGTTGTAGCCCAGCTGTCAGTCGGTTCGTAATTCAGGCTCTTTGCAACATCGAGATCAATTTCGTCGCGAGCGTGATTGAGCCTTTCAGGCCAGGTGTAATTCTTAGGTGGTGGCAGCCGGTTATCGGCGTCAAAGTTCCAGCGACCCTGCTCTGGCTTACCATCCGTGACCAACAGATCAAGACGAACTCTTTGAGCTCGATAGAAGTTCTCCATTACAAAACTCTTTTGGCCACCGGCCCACTCTTGAAATAACTTTCTTGGTGTCAAGAAAAAATCATTCTCCACAAACTCAACACCGAAACTAGCAAGCTGCGACTGCTGCCTGAAAGAAGACGGCTCTGCACACAAGACCGGCAGTTCCCCAACGGCCTTTCTGGCGTGAGTGATTCCTGCGGTTGTGGTCTCTGCCTCGATAAACAAAACAGTGAAGCCAGACTTTTCAAGCTCCGACGCGAAGTGCCTGGCGGAAGAGATCAGGAAAAATAGTCGTTCTTTGTGAAACGGCCGACCGGTGACCATTCGTTCGCTCTGAACAAAAAGCACGACATCGGTTGCCGGGTCTGCGTCCTTGAGAACTCCACGGTCAAGATTCAGATGGTCAAAAGGAACCAAAAGTAGCCGTTGAAAAGCCTTCGAGTCATCCAAGCTGCCTGGCTTTAGGGTTACATTCATTTATAAATGGTAATCACAAAATTCTTCGTCAAAGCTGGTTTCTAGCAATACGCGCAGTGTTTTGACCAAATGAAAACTGAGTCGGTCGAGCTACAAAACTGAATCGAACTTTATGGTTATTAGATTCGCATCCCAGGGGCTCGTTTTCTAGCCAAAGCATCAACGGTCGCGGCCAGTGCAAGCACTACTCCGGTCACAATGAAGCTAACGCCAGCAGGGAAGCCCATTAGGCCCAAGCCGTTATCGATTATCGAAATCACGATGGCACCAATGGCTGCATTGAATAGTTTTCCTCTGCCACCGAAGAGGCTGACGCCACCCACCACAGCTGCCGCGACAGCCGATAGAACAATAATCTTTCCGGCAGCTGCCTCAACGGCTCCGATTCGGCTGATGTGCATCAGGCCACCCATTGTGGCAAGTGTCGAGGTAATCATGAAGGCATAAATACGAATGCGAGCAACATTGATTCCGGCACGTCTTGCAGCCTCTGGGTTTCCACCCACCGCATACAGATACCGGCCGAACCGTGTTCTATTCAATACGAAGGTTCCTGCGAACATCAAAACAATCACGATGGGAACCACGATTGGTACCCCCCGAATTGGGTTAGCAGCAACCAAGCTGCGAGGCAGGTTTAGCATGAACACTATTCCGCCACCTACAGCCAAATACGCCCCGATTTTGGCAACCATGAAAATCATTGGTCGAACCGGGAGTTCGACACTAATTCTTCGGAACCTGTCCCAAACTGATAGCGCAAGTGCCACCAGAACCGTCACGGCAAGAACAGCCCAGCCGCCCCACACCGGAAGGTTCACATTCATGATTGCCTTGATTGGCTCAACTTCTAGTCGAAGAATTCCACCAGAACCCAAGATGATCAACATCACACCCGGAAAACCAAGGTAGAAAGCAAGTGAGATAACAAAAGAAGGAACACCGATCTTGGCTACGAACATGCCTAGTACCCAGCCAGTTACCAGTCCAACCAGAAATCCAAGTGCTAACGCCACTGGCCAGTCCCAGCCGGTGTTTGTTAGCTTCACAAACAGAGCCATGCCGGTGGCGGCGGTCACACCCGCGCTTAGGTCAATCTCTCCGAGGAGAAGAACAAAGACAAGAGCCATGGCAGTAACCATCAACACTGCCGACTGAACAAACAGGTTCGCGATGTTTATTTCAGTCAAGAAATAAGGGGACAGGTTAGCAAACAGCGCCATCAGGACGATAACTGCTGCCATCGCCGGTAGCGCACCCATGTCGCCACCCTTTAGCCTGGAGAAGTAAGCAGAAACCTGCCCCTTTACTCCACCCTCGTGACCGGTTTGCAGTGTTACCTTTTCAGCCACGATTAGCCTTCCTTCACGTCTGTTGCAATGCCTGTGATGTAACCGATGACCTCATTAGTTGTGGTCTTTGCGGTTTCAAGCTGAGCCACCATGTTTCCCAAATACAGCACGGCGATGTCGTCCGCTACCTTGAAAACGTCGTAGAGATTGTGGCTGATCATTAGAACGCCATAGCCCTGATCCGCCAGGCGGCGGACTAGATTCAAAACCTGCTCGGTTTGAGCGACACCCAAAGCAGCGGTCGGCTCATCGAGGATTACTAGCCTCGCATCGCGCAAGACAGTTCTTGCAATCGCCACGGTTTGGCGCTGACCACCGGACAGGGAAGAAACAGTCTGTCTAACAGACCTAACGGTTTTTACTGAAAGTGACTGCAGAGCTCTAGCAGCAGCAGCTTCCATTTCGGCTTCGCTTAGGGTTCCGGACTTGAGAGTCTCGCGACCCAAAAACATATTTTGAACAATGTCGAGATTTTCGCAGAGCGCTAGATCTTGATAAACCACTTCAATGCCGAGTGCCGATGCCTGGCGAGGTGAGTGAAGCTCTTGAAGCTCACCGTCGAATCTAACCTCTCCGGCGTCATAAGGCTGAACTCCAGCCAGACCTTTGATGAGAGTTGACTTACCGGCTCCGTTGTCTCCGACAAGGGCTGTTACTTTTCCTGCAAAAACTTCTAGATCGACGCCCTTTAGAACATCTACTGGACCAAAGCTCTTTTTAACGTTCTTGAGCTGAACGAGTGCCTGCGACATTGTGGGGCCTCTTGCTCTTATTAGAAGCTCATTCCCGGGCGGAAACCGCCCGGGAATGAGCTAGTTACTAATTACTAGTTGCTAATTACTCTACGCCGTAGGTGGCGCAAGCTGCTGCCACTTCTGGGGTGCAAAGGTCAGCTGCGGTGGCCTGGCCGTCGGCTACGACGTTCTTGACCAACTCAGCGGTTGTGATGATTGGATCGATTGCGATGAATGGGGTTCCGTCGTCAAGAGTCTTGTTAGCTGTGACGGTTTCGCCCGAAAGGATCGCTGCAATGATCTCTAGAGCAGCAGCAACCTGAAGCTGGAATGGCTTGTAAACCGTTCCGTACTGCTTGCCCAAAAGAACATTCTGAAGACCAGCTGTTGATGCATCCTGACCTGACACTGGAACGGTTAGGCCGTTCTTGTCCAGGATTGAGATGATCGAGGCTGCGTTGTTGTCGTTTGGAGCTAGAACTGCGTCAACGTTTCCACCAACTGCGGTGAAAGCCTGCTCGAACAATGTTCCAGCCTTTGCGCCGTCCCAGGTTCCCTCCATGGTGAACGCAGGTGATGCACCAGCGGCGTCAAGAACGCTCTTGGCACCATCGAAGAACATTGCTGCGTTACCGTCGGATGGGTCACCCGATGAGTAAATGATGCTGGCGGTTGCTGGGTCTTTGCCCGCAGCCACAAGTCCGTCAACGATCATCTGTCCCTGAAGGGCACCAACTGTGAAGTTGTCGAATGATACGTAGTAGTCCGCTCCAGAAATTGGACGGTCATAGGCGATAACTGGAACTCCAGCAGCCTTTGCCTTCTCGGCAACAGCTGCACCAGCACCCTGGTAGTCAACTAGAAGCATTACATCGCAACCCTTGGTTAGCTGAGCGTCAGCAATTGTTGCGTACTTTGCGGTGTCGGACTGAGCATTCTGGATGTCAGCCTCGTAGCCAGCAGCGGTTAGTCCGGTCTCGAGAGCTGGACGGTCACCTGGCTCCCAGCGAGTTCCGGCGTCAGCATCTGGAAGGATAACGCAAGCGCGTAGCGCTTCTACCGCGGTCTCGCCAGCAGCTGCGCTGGAGGTCTCCTCGGTTGCAGTGTCTGCTGCACAGCCGGCCAGCACCAAAGATGCGGCTGCAACTGCAGCTAGAGAAGCAATTCTGAACTTCTTCATTTTTCCCCTTATTTTCTAAGTAGTTATTTTTGAACCGACCTAAGCCAAGTCGGCTGAAGTAGGTGCCCTTATGTTTCCACACAAAACAAATAGAAAAAGCCTTTTTTTATCAAGATTCGATAACAATTGGGTTTTATAGGCCATATTTACCGTGCTGTTGAGTGATTACTCTGCCAATCTATTGATTTAATAGGCTTGTTTGTATTCAATCTAAACAAACTAAATGAAAGTATTAGGCACTGAAGATGACCCCCAAGGCGACCCCGATGTTTGAGACTCGATCCTCCGGACAGTCGAGCCTGTCGTTAGTTCTTGGTTTGATCCACGAGCACCGCGCGATGACACGCTCTGAGATCTGCAGCCTCACTGGCCTGAGTCGTTCAACTGTTGCCAAGCTTGTAACGACGCTGGTGAATTTGGGGTTCGCCTCCGACACCGGCGCCGAACAGATCGACCGAGTTGGCAGACCCAGCATGGGCGTTGACGCCTCCAAAGAAATGCTTGCAATTTCAGTGCACCCTGAGGTCGACTATCTCGAGATCAAGGCCGTTGCCTTCAACGGAACCATCGTTCACTCGGAAAAACATCTCTACGATGAGCCAATCGGCGCCTACCAAGCAGTCGATGACATGGTTCAGGTTATTGACAGCCTTGTCGCTGACCTTGAAACCAGCGACACTAACTACCGAATTCTCGGAATTGGTGTCATTGTGCCGGGGCAGATTAACTCCTCGACCGGCATTGTTAGACAAGCTCCCCATTTGCAATGGTCTGAATTTCCAATTCGTGACTTACTAACTGAGCGACTATCAATGCCGGTTTTTGTTGCAAACGATGCATCTTTAGGCTGTAAAGCCGAGATGGCTTACGGGGCAGCCAAGGGCGCCACAGATGTTGTCTATATGCACGGTACTTCCGGAATCGGAGGAGGTGTGTTCATGAACGGCACCGAACTAAAGGGTTTCCGAGGTTACGCAGCAGAGCTTGGTCACATGAGAATCAGCTCGGGCAAAGAGCTCGACTACTCGGGAATCCAGGGAACTCTTGAGGCCTTGGTCAGAAGAGATGACCTAGAGGCCGTTCTGGGATTGAAGAATGTTTCCGATGAGGATCTTGAGATCGCTCTACTAAACAACCGAACTCCTGAATCAACCGCCTTGGCTAGAAGGCAGCTTGAAGCTCTCGGAATCGCGACAGCAAACCTTGCAAACATTTTCAATCCAGAGGTCTTCGTGCTAGCCGGCTTTCTTAGATTCTTATACCGGTTCGACCAGAACTACTTCCACAGAGTAATCAAAAAACATGCGATTCCAGCAGTACTGGAAGGCATGCAGGTTTTTGTCAATGAACTTGGAACCAATTCACTGGCCATCGGTGCATCCGAGTTGGTTTTTCAAGAAGCGATTGCCGACCCAGCTAAATATGTAAAACGCAAATAATCCCGCTGGCCCCAAAGGGCTAACGGGATTATTTACCTAATTAATTGTTAGCTGACTAGAGCCGGAATGATAGCTCCGGAGAAAATCTGCCATGCCAAGACTGTCTTAGCAACCAGGCTAAGAGTGATGTAGCTCTTCTCGCCGAATAGGTAGTTCTTCCAAGGTCCAATTTTCTTGTACTGGAATGCCTGGTT
The DNA here is from genome assembly GCA_937920245.1 of uncultured Microbacteriaceae bacterium. Lineage (GTDB taxonomy): Bacteria > Actinomycetota > Actinomycetes > Actinomycetales > Microbacteriaceae > Aquiluna. The sequence continues at coordinate 41,188 of CALGUV010000171.1, read as the reverse complement.
GAAACCAAAGGTGTTGAAGAACAAAAACAGGGCAACAACGATGCCGTAGACAAAGCCTGGGATTTCCGATGCGTTTGTTGCACCCGGCTGCCAGATGTAGAGAACGAGAATTAGCCAAGGAATGATTCCTGTCATTGATCCGAAGATAAATGGCAGGCCCTTGCCGTTTCCAGGGGTTTCGTACTTCTCCTGAAGAGCACCGAACATGATCATTGATGCGTTAACCGCAAAGATTGCCACCAGGGCCGCAATGTCGGTAATACCGTTTAGCAGTGCGATGCAGAAGATCATTACCGAGGAGCTAAGTGAGTACTCAACCCAACGGAAATAGTTGTGGTTTAGCTTCAGGCCAGCCTTGTAGCGCTGGAAGAACATTGGCGAAGAAATAATGAAGTGGAACAGCGCAGATAGCGCCAAGAAGCCAACAATTCCGGCACCAATGTTGATGTCAAACAGGGTCACCACGTCCACTGGACTGGCCACTCCCGGAGGACCCGTTGGGTATTCGATTTTTACCGGATACAGAATCTGGTAGTCGAGCATTGTCAAAACGTATGAGAACCCAACCGCTTGGATTAGGTGCAAGAAACCGGCAACTACGTTGTACTTTCGTAGTCCCCCAATTTGCTGGTCCGGTGTTTTTGCCGGCTTTATTGTTTTTGCCATTATGAGAACTCCCTAGTTCTAAGTTTCTCCCAGTCTAAGCCTGTGAGCGCAAACGCTCCAGCTTTGCTCCCTCAACATCGACATCAGGTAATAACTTGTCGAGCCACTTGGGCAAATACCAAGCTGCTTTTCCAATAACGCTCATCAAAGCTGGCACCAGCAACAGTCGAACCAGGAACGCATCAATAAGGACGCCGATTGCTAATCCAAAGCCCATCGGCTTAATCATTGTGATGTGCGAGAAGGCGAAACCACCGAACACCGAAACCATGATGATGGCTGCAGCGATAACGACCGGCCTACCCAGGTGGATACCGGAGTCAATAGATTCCTTTGCGCTTTTGCCGTGAACAAATGCCTCGCGCATACCGGAAACTACGAAGAGCTGGTAGTCCATTGCAAGACCGAACAGGATTCCGATCAAAAGAATTGGCAAGAAACTAAGTATTGGACCGGCTTGAGTAACACCCAAAACTTCCGACAACCAACCAAACTGATAGACCGCAACAACCGCTCCCAGAGTCGCCCCGACTGTTAGCAAGAAGCCACCGGTTGCAACCAAAGGAACAATGAGTGACCTAAACACCAGGATCAAAAGCAAGAACGACAAAATAACCACTGTGCCCAGGTAGAGCGGCAACACATCGGCCAGTTTCTGAGAAATGTCTATGTTCACAGCAGCGATGCCGGTGACCTCAATGTTTGCATTTAGCTCAGCTGGAAATACTTTTTCAAGTTCTCGAATATCGAACACCAATTGCTCGGTCTCAGCACTGGTCGGTCCAAATTCCGGAACCAGCACAAACATCAAGTCCAGTCCCGAGGTTGAAACTCCTCCGGGAAGAACTGCCGAAACATTGTCCAAAGCGAATAGTCGCTCGGAAACATCGGCTTGCAGCTGAAGCTCTGCAATCTGGTCAAGTTGTTCTGGAACATCGACTATTGCGACCAAGCTACCGTTGCTCCCAGGTCCAAAGGCTTCAGAGATCAGCGTGTAGGACTTGAATGCGGTTGAGTCGCTCGCCTCGGCCCCGCCGTCCGGCAAAGCCAGACGCATGCTCAAGGCAGGCACCGCCACGATCATCAAAACCGTCACCACTCCAATGATGACTACCCAAGGTCGCTTGTTCGCAAACACGGGTTTATGGCTGGCGTTTGCCTCTTCGAGGGCATGAACCTGCTCTGGCGTGCTCGAAAGGCCGGTTGCCGCGCGCGCTGCACGCTCTTTTTTGGTTAGGACTTTTTCTTTGGCTAGACCCAGCACAGCCGGCACCAGGGTCAATGCAACTGAAACTGCGACCACAATCGCCAGCGCTCCAGCGCTACCCATTAGCCCAAGGAATCCCACACCGGTTAAGTTCAGTGCCAAGAGCGCAATAACCACAGTGATCCCAGCAAAGACAACGGCATTGCCGCTGGTGCCATTGGCAAGGCCGATTGATTCTTGAAGTTCGACTCCAGCTTTTAGCTGACGTCGATGACGATTCAAGATAAACAACGAGTAATCGATTCCGACTGCAAGTCCAAGCATGATTCCCAGCAGCGGAGTGGTGCTGGTCATTTCAATCACGGAGGACAGTGCAAAGGTTATGGCCGCAGAGATAGCGACTCCGGTGATTGCTGCAATAACGGGAAGTCCGGCACCAATGAAGGTTCGAAGCATTAGTGCGAGCACCAGTGCCGCAATCGCCAAGCCAATTATTTCTCCGATGCCCAGAAGTCCATCGAGTGAGAACACCAAGGATTGTGAGTATTCAACCTGAATTCCAGCTGGAGTCTGAGCTTCTATGAGAGCCACAACCTCGGCCGCTGCAACCTCGTCTAGCTGACCGGTCGGCTGATCAAAGTAAATCGTTGCAAAAGCGGTCTTGCCATCAACTGACACTGTGCGGAAATTATTGGCTGTGCCAAGGAGCTTTTCGCCCGCCACCAGCTGGGTTTCATTGCTAGCAAGCTCGGTCTTACCCTCATCAAGCTTGCCTTGGCCGCTGGTTAGCTCGGTCTGCTGGAGTGCAATTTGATCGAGTCCGCCTTGAATCTGGGCTAGCCCCGCTAAGACCTGCTCGGTTCCGGGGGCATTATTGGCAACCATGGCATCGAGAGTGTGCTGCAATGCTTCAGCCTGGGCCTCGAGATCAGACTTAGCGGCATCAAGTTGAACTTGTGCGGCCTCCAATGAAGCTTGATTTGTTTTGATTTCAGCCTTGCCATCCGAAATGGCCACAAGTCCAGCAGCCAAGTCAGCCCGCTGACTATCAAGGGTTGCTTGAGTAATAAACGGATCAGCGACATCGTCCACAGCAATCAGAGCTTTGACGCTGTCTAGGACGTTAGAAATACCCGAAATCTCAGCCATTGAAAACTCGACGCCATCAGTCTTGTGGAATACAACTTGTCCGGAGGCCCTGGCGGCCTCGGGGAATGTTTCCTGAAGCGAGGTCGCTAGGTCCTGAGATGGAATCCCATCTAGAGTCATTGTGGTTCCGAGCTTGCCGCCTGCGAGCAAAGCCGCGGCTCCGGCAGTTCCAATCAGTAGCACCCAGATTGCTATGACAGCAAAGGCTCGTTTGGCGGAAAATTTTCCAAGGCGGTATAGCAGCTGGGCCATGTAGTTCCTAAATCATGTGGGGCACGCCTACGTGCGGGGTGTGAGGGCTTCCTAAGGTTAGAAGTCCAGCCTGATAGAAGGCTGGGCATCGAACTGAGCCCACTTGTCCAACAGCCCAGCAATCAATAATCATCCCGCGGCGATGAGACGTTTATCACTAGTCTTTTTGGAGGGCATGAATCGACTGGAGAGCTATGGCTGACAGCAAGACCGGCTTCACCGCGGATGAGCGAAAAGCAATGCGGGAGAGAGCCAAGGAGCTAAAGAATAATGATGACAAGATTGCCGCGGCGGCAGACGTCATGCTCAAAATCGGACAGATGGATGCAAGCGACAAGGCAATGGCTCTAACAGTCCATGAGCTCGTGAAGACACATGCCCCAGACCTTGATGCCAAGACCTGGTATGGGATGCCGGCCTGGGGACGCGACGGCAAAACCATTTTGTTTTTTCAGAGTGCCGGCAAGTTCAAGGTGAGGTTTGCAACTCTTGGGTTTAGCGAGCATGCCACTCTGGACGACGGTGAAATGTGGCCAACCTCATTCGCACTAAACAAAATTGACAAAACGGCCCAAGCTCACATCGTCGAGCTAATCAAAAGGGCTACTGGGCGACTCTAAATAGTGTTAGCTTGCCTAAGCAAGTATTATTTTCGAAGCCATCTAGGCTGTGCAGCTCGCATCAAAGTAAGGATGCCAAATGAACCTGATCTCCCACTACATTTCTGGTGCCGAACAGAAGCCCTCATCAACAAGGACGGCGCCGGTTTATGACCCAGCTCTTGGAACAGAGTCCGGCCGAGTTGCTCTGGCTGATGCTAAAGACATCAAAGCTGCCATCGACTCCGCAAAGCTTGCCTACCCAGCCTGGCGCGACTCTTCATTGGCTAAGCGCCAACAGATAATTTTCAAATTTCGTGAGCTACTAAATGAGCGGAAGCCGGAGCTTGCAGCAATAATCACAGCCGAGCACGGCAAGGTTTTATCCGATGCCCTCGGAGAGATAACCAGAGGCCAAGAAGTTGTGGAGTTTGCCTGCGGCATGCCTCATCTTCTAAAAGGTGAGTACTCGGAAAACGCATCGACCAACGTTGATGTTTACTCCACCAAGCAACCCCTTGGAGTCGTTGGAATCATTAGCCCCTTTAATTTCCCAGCAATGGTGCCAATGTGGTTTTTTCCAATAGCTATTGCCGCCGGCAATACCGTGATTCTTAAGCCAAGCGAAAAAGATCCGAGTGCTGCCATTTGGATGGCAAAACTTTGGACTGAGGCTGGCTTGCCAGCTGGAGTTTTCAATGTTCTGCAAGGCGACAAGGAGTCGGTCGACGGCCTAATTAATAGCGAAGATGTTGCCGCAATAAGCTTTGTCGGCTCAACCCCGATTGCTAAATACATTTATGAGAACTGCGCCAAAAACGGCAAGCGTGTCCAGGCACTAGGTGGGGCAAAGAACCACATGCTCGTGCTTCCAGACGCTGACCTAGACCTTGTTGCAGACTCAGCAATCAACGCCGGCTTCGGCTCCGCAGGTGAGCGCTGCATGGCAATCTCAGTGGTAGTTGCCGTGGAGCCCGTAGCCGATGAAATGATCGAGAAGATTGTGTCTCGAATCTCTCAAATCAAAGTGGGCGACGGTCGTCGCGCCTGTGACATGGGGCCACTTGTGACCAAGGAACACCGGGACAAAGTTGCCGGCTACATAGAAATTGCGGAGGCTGACGGAGCAAAAGTCGTAGTCGACGGTAGGTCAGTTGTGCCAGACGGCGATGAGAACGGTTTTTGGCTTGGCCCAACCCTGCTAGATCAGGTACCAACAAGTTCCAAGGCCTACCAAGACGAAATCTTCGGACCGGTGCTAAGCGTGATTCGAGTCAGTTCCTTTGAAGAGGGACTGGAACTTATTAACGGCGGAATCTACGGCAACGGCACCGCCGTTTTCACCAACGACGGTGGCGCGGCAAGGAGATTCCAGAACGAAGTTGAAGCTGGAATGATTGGTGTGAATGTGCCAATTCCAGTTCCAGTTGCTTACTTCTCCTTCGGAGGGTGGAAAAACTCACTCTTTGGCGACAGCCGAGCACACGGCGAAGAAGGCTTTAGGTTCTTCACAAGAACCAAGGTCATCACATCGCGCTGGCTAGACCCCAGCCACGGTGGCGTGAACCTAGGCTTTCCACAAAACTAAGACAGCTGCTTTTGTATTCGCTTCAGAGAAACCGCCTCTTGAGTTCCAAGCGATTGAGCGAACAGGCTCACTCTTAGTTCCTCAAGCAACCATCGTGCCGAGGTAAGTTTCTCGCTAGATTTTTGAGGCAGCGGCAGCCTTCCACCTGCGACTTCGAAGACCTCGATTGCTTTTGCTAATTCGATCGCGCTAATTCGGTCTCGCTCCGGGCTCTCTTGGAGCTTCGCCACTCTCTGCGTGATGGCGCGTAGGTAGATTTCAATTCGCGACAGCCGATCGAGACCAGTAGCTGAAACTAGCTTTGGGCTCAAGAGTTGCTGGATGTGGAGCTTCTCACTTGCAAGCACCGTTAGAAAATCAATGGCCTTGGCATTAGAAATTGCCTTATTGGCTTCACTGGCCGCCTGGGAAATCTTCAGCATTATTTTGGCAACGTCGAAAATCAGCTCGATCGAAATAGCCTCAACAAGCTGCCTGAGATTTTCAAATTCTTTGGCCGTAAAAATTAGACCCTTGGGATCAAGAATAAAGAGCTGTTTTTTAGCCCCCGCCCTGATGACATCTGCAACAAAGGCAGTAAGGCTTGGGTAGGGCAGGCTCGCAATGGCGAGCTTTTCGGCTTGAGTCAGATGCGCCTCAATGTACTTCACCGGCGATGGAATGCTCAGCTGAACTAACTCCACCACACCGATTGGGTGCTCTAGTGCCTGCGTGGCTTCCGAGGAGTGCAGTTTCAAATCGACGGTGTTTGTTTTTTCATCTAAAACCAGTGCCGGGAACGCGCTTACTTTATTGCTTCCCTGCTTCGTATCTAGCTGCCTAGGTAGTTCGTCAAAGTCCCAAGTCTGCAGATTGGTTCGCTCTATTGAGGGCCCGTCGAACTGAATCATGTTCGACACTGCCTCGATCGAGCTTTGGGCAAGCTTCTGTTGAAGTGCAGCTAGATCGTTACCGATTTCTAGCTGCTTCGCCTTGGAATCTATAACTCGATAAGAAACCTTTAGCTGGGCCGGCAATACCTCAGGACTGAAATCTTCTGGGCGAACCCTGACGCCACTCAAAGACTGCAGCTGAGTGGCCAACACTTCGGTGATCTTGCCGGTGGGCTCCGTGGGTAGATTTCTCAAAACCTTGGCCGCCCAGTCTTTGGCGGGAACGACGTTTTTGCGAACCGCTTTAGGCAGGCTGCGGATCAACTCAGTAATCAACTCCAGTCGCATTGCTGGAATGAGCCACTCGAAGCCCTCCGGTTTGATGCTTGCCAAGAGTGAAATCGGGACCTCCACCGAAACCCCGTCGTGTTCGTTACCGGGGTCGAATAAGTAACTAAGGCTAAATTCTTGACCGTCGATAACCACCTGACCGGGGTAGTCGGCTTCATCGAGTTGAGTCTCATCGGCACCTAGCAACTCGGCCTTGGTCATGGTTAGAAACTCCGGCTTTTCGTGCTTGGCCTTTTTCCACCAACCCTCAAAGCTGCCGGTGGAAAAAACATCCAGCGGAATCCGATTGTTGTAGAAGCGAAAGACGTCGTCTTCACCAGCTGCAAGCTGGGGTGAGCGTGCCCGATCGGCGGCGGCTTCCATGTCGATAAGCAAGTCCTTATTTTTTTGGTCAAAGACCTGCTTTGAGTCCCACTCTCCATAAACCAAGGCATGCCTAATAAATAACTCCCGGCATAGCATCGGGTCAATGCGCGAGTACTGAACCTTGCGGTTTGAAACCAATGTCAGCCCAAACAGCATTACTCGTTCGAGCCCGATGACTGCTCCAAGCTTCTTTTCCCAGTGAGGTTCTGAAACGCTTCTTCGAACAAGATCGCCGGCAAGCTCTTCGGCCCATGCCGGATCGACCGCTGCATTCATTCGAGCAAACAGCCGACTGGTTTCGACAAGCTCCGCGCTCATAAGAGCTTCGGGGGGTTTCTTGGCCAAGGCAGAACCTGGGAAGATTACGAACTTCTTGCCACCGGAACCCAAGTACTCACTCTGCACTCGCTTTTGCTTCTGCAGCTTGCCGTTTTTGAAAACCTTTTTTTCATTTTCTTGCTGCAGCCCGATTTGACTGAGAAGACCAGACAGCAGTGCCTTGTGGATTCCTTCGGGGTCGACCCTACGATTACCGAAAATTAGATTTAACGGCTTGCTAACGCTTTTTAGTTGCCGGACCAGATCCTGCCACTCACGAACCCGAAGGTAATTCAGAAACTCTTGTTTGCAGAGCCTGCGGAACGCGGAGGATGACAGCTTTTCCTGCTGATCCTCAACGTGATTCCAAAGATTCACCAGCGAGAGAAAATCACTACTCGGGTCAATAAAGCGAGCATGCAGGAGATCTGCCTTCTCGCGCTTCTCAAGGGGGCGCTCTCTCGGGTCCTGAATCGTTAGACCTGCAACGATAATCATTACCTCGCGCACGACATTATGCCGTTTTGATTCCAGCAGCATTCTTGCGAATCGAGGCTCGATGGGAAGCCTAGCCAGCTGCTTACCGAGCTTGGTGAGCTCAACCTCGTTGGAATCCTGGTCAATTGCCCCAAGCTCCTTTAGAAGCCCAATGCCATCTTTTACTCCCCTGGGTTCAGGAGCCTGAAGAAATGGAAACTTGGTTAGGTCTCCAAGACCGATAGTTGCGGCCTGCAAAATAACCGAGGCCAAGTTGGTTCTTAGGATCTCTGGATCGGTGAACTCTGGACGAGATTGAAAGTCCTCTTTTGAATAAAGCCTGATCGCTACGCCCGGGCTGGTTCGCCCAGCACGCCCGGCTCGCTGATTAGCACTTGCCTGCGAAATTGCTTCAATCGGAAGCCGCTGAACCTTTGCCTTGGGGCTGTAGCGGGAGATTCTGGCGGTGCCGGCGTCTATCACGTATTTAATATTCGGGATTGTAAGGCTGGTCTCGGCAACGTTGGTCGCAAGAATCACGCGCTTTCGTAGTCCGGCCACTTTGCTAACTTCAAATACTCGATGTTGCTCGGCAGAGCTCAGCCGACCATAGAGAGGTAATACTTCGGTGTTTCCCTTGAGTGCCCCTTGAGTGATGCTGCCCTCGATTGCATCCTGAGCATCTTTGATCTCTGATTCTCCAGAAAGAAAGACCAACACATCACCATCTTGTTCAGCCTCTAGTTCTTTTAGTGCCGAGATCACTCCATCTAAATAGTCGGCTGCAGTGGTTTCAACATCCGGGTCAGCATCCTGTGATCCGTCTCTCGTGACGGGGCGATAGCGAATCTCAATCGGGAAGGTTCTTCCAGAAACTTCGATAATGGGGGCGTCGTTGAAATGCTTGGAAAAGGAGCCCGGATCAATTGTCGCCGAGGTGATTATTAGCTTGAGCTCGGGACGCATTGGCAATAGTTGTTTCAAGAAGCCAAGCAGGAAGTCAATATTTAGACTTCGCTCGTGGGCTTCATCGATGATTATGGTGTCGTACTGTTTGAGCATTCGATCTCGCTGCAGAGCATTTAGCAAGATGCCGTCAGTCATGACTTTAACCCTGGTCGCCTTGCTTGCCTGATCAGTGAAGCGAACCTGGTAGCCAACCAGGCCCCCCAAATCAACCTTCAGCTCCTCGGAGATGCGCTCGGCGACCGAACGAGCGGCAATTCTTCTGGGCTGAGTATGAGCTATTGATTTTCTTCCAAGCTCCAAGCACATTTTTGGAAGCTGCGTGGTCTTACCGGAACCGGTAGCACCGGCAACAATCAAAACTTGATTGTTGGTGATGGCCTCAAGGATGTCTTCTCGTCTAGCTGCAACCGGAAGGTCTGAAGGATAGTTGATCTGTAGCTCACTCACCCCAAGCCATCCGTTCTAAAGTTTGCTAAACAGCAATTGTCTCAGCTACCGGATCGAACTAGTACCTGTCCTCACGCAATATCTGAACATCTGACACCCAAGCGCTGCAGGCATAGTGCGGGAAATAGCTTGTCTTTAGTAGCTCCAGGATTTTGTTTGAAAAATTGCCCTTAGGCTCGGAGTGCCATTGCTAGCTCCCTGGTGCTCTCGACCATCTTGTCCATATCCTTCTGGGTGTGGGCGAGTGACACAAGCCACTGCTCATCCAGCCCCGGAGGGGTTAGCACGCCTCTATTGATACCCCAGAGCCATGACAGCTCTGCTGTTTCAAAGTCGGTTGCTTTGTAGTCTCGATAGTTTCGAACTGGATCTGGTGACCAAATCATCGCGCCTTTTACTCCCAACCCAATGGTGTGGGCTGGAAGCTCAAACTCGTTGATAATCAGATCCAACTTGGCAAGCGTTGCATTGTTGATTGCCTCTGCTTTGGTCAAGGCTGCTGGCGTACAGATTTCGTCAACGGCGAGCGCCGCTGCCATGACGAGAGGGTTCCCGTTATAGGTTCCGAAGTGCGCCATGCGACCATCGACAACGGCTTCCATGTATTCCCTCTTGCCACCAAACGCAGCAAGCGGGAATCCGCCGCCGATGCTCTTTGCAAGGGTGATCAAGTCAGGCTTGACGCCAACTCTTGCTGCTGCTCCAGCAACTCCGGCGGTAAGGCCAGTCTTGACTTCGTCAAAAATCAAGCAAATGCCGTACTCGTCACAAAGATCCCTTACCGATTGCAAATATCCAGCATCGGGCAAAATAATCGACAGGTTTTCGATTACCGGCTCAATCATGAAACAAGCGATGTTGTGCCCGTGATCTTTCATGATCTCTTCGAGGAGTTCTAGGTTGTTGTAGGGAACGACGTAGACGTCGCCCGCCTCAACCTCTGGTGGCACATGGGCCGTTGGGTTCTCTGGCGACCCGATGTCTTTTAGATCGGGCTTTACCGAAACCTGCAAAGGGTCGTAGCCACCGTGGTAGCCACCCTCAATTTTGATAACACCATTTTTCTTTTTCACCGCTCTTGCGGTTCTGATGGCATACATAGTCGACTCGGTGCCGGAGTTTGTGAATCGAAGCATGTCAAGACCGAATCTCGCCTTGAACCTTTCCGCAACATCTGTCGCAGTAGGCGACGGTGTCACAAACAGCGTTCCAGTTGAGCGAAGCGCCTTTTGCACTCTTTTGATTATCTTGGGATTGAGGTGTCCAACCAGCATTGCGCCGAAGCCCATGGAAAGATCCAAAAGCTTGCGACCGTCAACGTCGGTGAGATAAGCGCCCTTAGCGGAGACTATGGAAATTGGGTATGGGTCCCAGTGCTGAAAGCTAGAAGTCACGCCCATGGGCAGAGATTTCATGGCCTTTTTGTTGTGCACTCCAGAGGCCTTGGTGGCCCGCTCGAATCTTGCCCACTCTTGAACTAGAAGCTCTTGGACTCGATCTTGATTTATGGGTTTTGATGATGTTGGTATTTTTCGCCATCCGGCGGAATCATGCTTTGACGTCAATGTCGCGGGCACGGGTATCGCTCCTTGATTTCTGTCAGCAACAAAGTTGTTGCCCAATTCAGATGCTTCTTAGCTTAGGCGTGTTTCTAAAAAAAGCCAGTCAGGCTCTATTTGGCGCTAGTTGCCCCATTGATCCGGGGGCCCGAGGTAAAGCAAAACTGAAAATAGCGTCACGACAAAAGCGATTATGACAAGAATCAACGTGCGCGGGCGATTGATAAACCAGCGAAATAGTCGGTCCGAGCGAGTCTTGTCTTTAGGGTTTTTTGATGCCTGCCTGCGCCATAAGCCATCCAACATCTTGCGCTTGAGCAGCCACTTCTCAAAAGGTATTGTCGCAAATGGCACTATTGCCAGGATGACGCCAATGGCGGTTTGAGCCAGGCTCCAGCGATTGTTTATCCCGACCAGAGCTGCCGTTGTCGCATAGCTTAGAAACATAAACCCGTGGGTGGCACCAGCAACTGTGATGACCATACCTGGAGCCTGCAATAACTCCCTTGCCAGCAACCCGGCAATCAGTAGACCCCAGGTGATGGCTTCGCCAAGTGCGAAATAAGAAAACAGATTCTTTGGGGAAAAGGCTTCAGATTGTTTTGTCATAGTCCTTCAAGGTTAGCTCAGCATTGAGTTAGTCGCCTCGCTGTTGATGGTGAAGTCACGCCAGCAGCCATAGACTGCGAATGAGATTGCCACAAGAATTACGCGGCAATTGCAGAATTTTTCGAATCAATAGACCTAAGGCCCGGATAACAGTGCAGCTGACAATGCCAAGACCCCTCGCAATTTCGCTCAGTGTGATTGCCGGAGCGCTTATCGCCGTGCAGTCTCAAGTGAACGGTGAGCTTGCGATTGCTCTTCAGGACGGGCTGTTCGCAGCACTAGTTTCTTTTGGAATCGGAACAGTGCTGGTGGCAATACCTTTTTTCATCAGCCGAAGCGAGCGCAGCAAGCTTCTGGTTTCGACCAAAGCGCTTGGCCGTCAGTTGCCAATTTGGATGACCCTGGGTGGGTTCTTCGGTGGGTTCTTTGTAATGATGCAGGGTTTAGTTGCACCGGTAATAGGGGTGACTCTTTTCACACTCGCTATCGTTTCGGGCCAAGCAGCAGCCGCGCTCATGGTGGATTCTTTTGGAATGCTTGGTTTGGCAAAGAGGAAGCTGTCCTTGGCTCGCCTAGCCGGCGCCGGCATCGCAATTATTGGACTGGTTCTCTCCTCTGGCCTTGGTATCCAGGCTGTTAGTGGCCTTATAGTGCTGCCGTTCCTCGCAGGCTTTGGTTCCGGTTTCCAGCAGGCAATCAACGGAAGACTGGCGACCAAGACCGACTCGGTTCTAATCTCTACCTTTCTAAATTTCGTTACCGGAACAGCGCTCATCGCAGTGGTCCTGCTTGTATTCGAGGGAGTTCCTGATCTTTCTAACGGCTGGCCCACGAACCCAGTTCTTTATCTGGGTGGGTTAGTGGGTGGAATATTCATTTTTATTCAGGTGATGGTGGTCAGACAGATCGGAGTCCTAGCCCTGGGGCTCTCATTGCTTTTGGGGCAAGTAGTAGCGTCACTGGTGCTTGATCTAGTAGCACCGATAACTGAATCTAACTTTGGCCCGTTGACTTACCTGGGTGCGGTGCTGGTGGTGTTCGGCGCCTCAATGGTCGTTATAAAACGATAGTTGCGACAACTGGGCGCCTCCACAAATCTAGAACTGCTGCACTAGGACATCCGGGTGTCTGTCAAAGCGGTAACCGACTCCCCGAGAGGTTCGAATTACGTCTTCGTAGCCTGCGATTTTGGCGCGCAGCCTGCGGACATGAACATCGATGGTCCTAGCATTTGGTGTTGATTCTCCGCAGCGATCAGAAATATCTGCAATTTGCTTGCGACTCACGGTCTGACCGGTGTTCTCGATCAAAAACGCGAAAAGTTCGAATTCTTTGCAGGTCAGCTGAGCATTGGCTCCGTCAACGAAGAGTCGTTTTCTGGTCAAGTCGACCACTAGCCCTTTGGCAGCAGTCTTCTCGTCAGCCTCAGGTTTAGTTGGGGTATTTGTAGCTCGTGGTTCCCGAAGAGCAAGCCTGGTGATGTCTAGATTTCTGCCGGTCGAACCCTCTGGAGCCAGAGCGATGGCGGCATATGTCTCGTTTGCTTTTTCTGGAACCAGACTGGCGATTGTTTGTTTCAAAGCCTGAGCGATCTGGGCAAGTGTGAGGCCAGCATCTTGTGCGTCTTGTTCCGAGATGCCCACGTAGAGGGCGAATCCTTTTGCGACTGTTGTTGATTTGGTTTTAATTGCGGTCATTTTATGAGTCCTTAGTTGGCAAGTTTGCGATCGATTAGTGCACGAATCACGTGCGTTTGTCGGGGTGCTGGTGCCTAAGAGCTAATTGGGTTGCTAATTAGCGAAGGCACGAGCCCATGCACATTGCCATCGAGCAGCAGAACATTGCGCAGCTTGGCTGCGCGTTCAATGCTGATCGAGTACTCATTGCTGAGAAGTATGCAGTCAGATAATCGCCATGTCAAGTCGATTATCGTTTTGCTCTTGATTGTTGCGGATTATTTCGAAGCCGGACTGCGCTTATCGAGCCAGGCAAAAAGGTCAGTCAAAACCTCTTGGCTGATGGTGTCGTTTAGTAGCTCGTGAAAACCGCCAGGGTAAACGTTCAATGTTTTGTCCTTGGAAGAAATGGCCGCGTGAAGCTTTACGGAGTTTTCAAACTCTGTTGATGTGTCTTTGTCCCCGTGAATAAACAGTGTTGGGACACTCCAGTTACTTGCCTTGGACCAAACCTCATCGGAAAGTAAAAGCGTGGTTCTGCCAACTAGGTTTCTCGCTTTGCCCAAAAACATTTCGGGATCATTAGCGATTACTTTTAGAAGCTCTTGGTCTCTGGTGAGGGCTTCGATACCTGGCCTTGGAACTGGCACCGGCGCTTCCGGGGCAATCCTGGCTAGCACCTTGGTTAGAGCTCTGAGGCCAACACTTGAGGGCGCCTGCATTGCAGAGCTTGAAATTATGGCGGCTTCAATATTGGTTTGATCCCGAACGATGCTGCCAGCGGTAACTAGCCCGCCGAGTGAGTGACCCATCAAAAATGTTGGCAGCTTCTTTGGCATTGCAGACCGAGCAACTAAATGGTCATCAACCGCTGCCACAACATCGACTAGTCCGCGAATACCGGCGGTGTTGCCGTGACCCTCAAGGTCGATTGCATAAACGTCAAAGCCCTTGGCAACGAGCTTGGGTATCAATTGCGAGTACTGAGTGACATAGCGCTTGGAGTATTCACCGAGACCGTGCTGCAATAGAAGCTGCGCCTTGGGATTCTTGGCCTTCCAGTGGTAGCCAGCAACCGGTGCTTCTATTACCCAAGGATTCGGTTCACTCATGTCATGCCCTGCCTTATTTGAGAAGTGCTTCGGTTTGTCAGCGATATCTGGCTCGTCGATAGCAGCAGCCACCCACACTCTAACGCTCGAACCGGATTGATAACATCACGGTTGTTCTGCGATAAAGGTTGGTTTGGAAATAACTTCAAATAAACAAAATGTGGTTCAATCAAGTACACGCAATTTTGGGAGCTTCCTTGGTAACTCACGATCAATCACTTCGCAGTTTCGCAAGCGATAATTACGCAGGAGTGCACCCGGAGGTACTTACCGCAATTGCTAGCGCCAATGATGGACATCAGAGTGCCTACGGTTACGACGACTACACCAAAGCCCTGCAGCAAAAGATGCGTGATGAGTTTGGTCAGCAGGCCGAAACGTTTGTGGTTTTCAATGGAACCGGCGCAAACGTGCTCGCGCTAACCGCAATGATGCCGCGGTGGGGCGCTGTCATTTGTTCAAACCTTGCCCACATTGAAACCGATGAGGGTGGCGCTCCTGAGCGCGTCAGTGGCCTGAAGTTATTCAATGTTCAGCACGTTCACGGCAAGCTGACCCCGGAGTCAATCGCCACTCAGGTCTACGACATTGACTTTGAGCATCGAGCGCAGCCCTTGGTGGTTTCTATCACCCAAAGCACCGAGGTTGGGACCGTCTACTCCGTCGCGGAAATTAAGGCGATAGCTGACTACTGCCACCAAAATAAACTGCTTCTTCACTTGGATGGCGCCAGAATCTGGAATGCGGCTGCGTCGCTCGGTGTCTCGTTCAAGGAAATGATTACCGATACCGGAGTCGATGTCGTGAGTTTCGGCGGAACCAAAAACGGCGTCATTGCCGCCGAGGCAGTCGTGGTGATAAACCCCGAGGCAGTTGACGGTTTGATTTTCCTGAGAAAGCTCTCTATGCAACTTATGTCAAAGATGCGCTTTGCTTCGGCTCAGCTATTGGCGCTTTTGGAAGACGGTCTGGGGATGCGTTCTGCTGCTCACGCCAACAAGATGGCCAGTCACCTTCGTCAGCTCCTCGAAGCCAAGGTAGAAAAAGGCGAAATAGTAGGCCTCAGGTTTACCAACCCCACCGATGCCAACGCAGTATTTGCCTGCCTTCCCGCAGAAGCAATTGCCAAGATTCGCGAGCAGGTTCACTTTTATGATTGGGACCTGAAGACAAACGAAGTGCGCTGGATGTGTGCATTTGACACGACCGAGGCTGATGTTGAGCGTTTTGTTGGGCTCATCAGTGAGGCCCTAAAACCCTAAAGTTTTTCAGCTTGCGCTAATCTAAAGGGAAATTCTGCAGGCCAAAGAAGCCCTCGCATCGCATCTAGTCAACTAGATCTAGAGAACTAGGAAATCTAAGCATGAGTGCAACTGCAAACATCGGCGTGGTTGGTTTGGCAGTAATGGGTTCAAACCTTGCTAGGAACCTAGCTTCCAGGTCCGGCAACAATGTCGCCATTTATAACCGTTCGGTTGAAAAGACCAATGATTTAGTCGCTAACCACCCAGAGGCAAACTTCATCGCCAGCGATTCAATCGATGAGTTTGTGGCCTCCTTGGCGAAGCCCCGTATCGCGATAATCATGGTGCAGGCAGGCTTTGCCACCGACGCTGTGATTACAGCCCTGAGTGACCGCTTTGAAAAAGACGACATCATCGTGGACGGCGGAAACGCTCTCTACACCGACACTATTCGCCGAGAAAAAGAAGTTTCGGCCAAAGACATTCACTTTGTTGGCGCCGGTATCTCGGGTGGAGAAGAAGGGGCCCTGAACGGCCCCTCAATTATGCCCGGCGGCTCAAAAGAGTCTTATGAGCACTTAGGTCCCATTCTTAGATCAATTGCGGCCGTTGCCGAAGGTGAAGCTTGCGTCACCCACATCGGTAGCGACGGCGCCGGACACTTCGTGAAAATGATTCACAACGGCATCGAGTATGCCGACATGCAACTGATAGCTGAGGCCTACGACATCCTTCGTCAAGCCGGCGGTCTAAACCCGCTTGAGATTTCAAGAGTTCTAACCGACTGGAATGCCGGGGAGCTCGAAAGCTACTTGATTGAAATCACCGCCGAGGTGTTGGCCCAGGTCGATCAAAAAACTGGCGAGCCACTGGTCGATGTGATTTTGGATGCCGCCGGTTCCAAGGGCACCGGAGTTTGGACAGTCCAGAGCGCGCTAGATCTAGGAACCCCGGTTTCGGGTATTGCCGAGGCAGTTTTCGCCCGTTCGCTTTCCTCTCAAGCTGATCAGCGCGCTGGAGCGCCAGAATATTCAGCAGGCGACAGCGTCTGGGAAATTTCTGACCAGAAAGCCTTTATCGAAGATGTCAGGAAGGCGCTTTATGCCTCCAAGATTGTGGCGTACGCCCAAGGCTTCGATGCCATTAGAGCTGGGGCAATCGAAAACAACTGGGACATCAACTTAGGCGAAGTAGCGAAGATCTGGCGCGGCGGCTGCATAATCCGAGCTCAGTTCCTAAACCGCATCTCTGATGCGTATAAGCAAGACGCGAAGCTACTCTCACTGCTGTTTGACGGCTACTTCATAAAGGCAATCGAAGATGCTGCTTCCGCCTGGCGTCAGGTTGTCTCTAAAGCTTCACTTGCCGGGATTCCGGTCCCAGCCTTTGCTTCCTCGCTGAGCTATTTTGACGGGTTGCGCGCTGAGCGTTTGCCGGCGGCACTTGTTCAAGGTCAGCGTGATTTCTTTGGAGCTCACACTTATAAGAGAGTGGATATGCCAGGCACCTTCCACACTCTCTGGTCCGGCGACAAATCCGAGATTCAGACCGACTAATCAATGATGCGAGATAACTGGGTTATCAAGTTCATTCCGCTAGCGCTCATTTGGGGTTCTAGCTTTTTCTTTATTGAGCTTTCGCTCGAGTGGACAACTGCCGTTGGTGTTGCGTTCTGGCGCACAGCACTCGGTGCACTTGCCATGATCATCATCACCTATAGCCTCGGCCTCAGGCTTCCGGGTAAGGCTAAGCAGTGGCTGCATCTATTGGTTGCGGGCTTTTTCATGTCCGCCTTTCCCTTCACCATGTATGCCTTTGCCCAGCAATACACCACGAGCATCTTGGCTGCCATTCTGAATGCCACGACACCGATGTTTACCCTGCTTGCAACCTTCACTCTTTTTAGGGCTCAAAAGCAAAATCCGACAGCCATCATCGGCCTGTTGGTCGGCCTAGTCGGTGTGGGAATCACTCTTGGAATTTGGCAAGGGTTTGGTGAGAGCGAGCCGATAGCAATCTTGGCATTGCTGGCCGCTTCAATTTCATACGGAATCGGAACGCCATACATAAGAAAATATGTAACTCCGATGAAGTTGCCTGCAACCGTCACCGCAAGCGTTCAAGTATTGACTAGCGCGGTAATTCTTTTGCCGGTTTACTTATTTACCGGTCCGTTGTTTGTCGCAGAACCAACCGTTCAGAGCGCGGGTGCACTGGTCCTGCTTGGAGTTCTGGGATCAGGAATTTCCTACTGGCTGTTTCATCAGGTGGTGGCGACCGCCGGAAGCGCAGTGGCGGCAACCGTCACCTACACAAACCCGGTAATTGCGACAGTTTGGGGAGTCCTTTTACTTGGAGAAGGTCTGCACTGGTACGAACCAGTCGGAGCGATTTTGGTGCTAACCGGAGCTTTCTTTGCTCAAGGGCGCCGACTAAAACTGTTGCGTCAAAAGACTTAGCTAATTGCCGCTTCTTAGATCTGGAACTTTCCACGGTCTAGTGATAAATATCAGGCTGGAAAGTGAAACAACGAATAACAGCCCAATCAAGATTCCAATGTCTTGGGTGTCTTGATTGTTCATGAAGCCATAGGCAATCGAGACCACGCTGGCGGTTGTGAAGTTCACCACTCCAAGCAAAGAAGCTGCTGTTCCGGCCTCGGAGCCGTGATTGTAAAGCGCGATTGTTGGGATAGTAGTTATGCCAGCGCCGAAGATAAATAGCTGAAGCATGAAAAAGGCTTCGGCAACAACCAACCCAGATCCGGCGGTTGCGAATAACCCGGCACCTATAAATATTCCGATGGTTGAGTAGATCGCCAGTAGCCATTGGCCCTTGATGTGCCTGGCAGCGTAAGCACCGACTTGAACGCCAACATACGACGCCAGCGAATTAGCCGCGATCCAAAACCCAAAGTCACTTGGGCTTAGACCAAAGCCGTCTTGAAACAAAAACGGGACGTTATTCAGGTAGGCGAACAGCGCTGAAATCTGGAAGGCTCCAAATATCATGAGGCCGATGTAAACCCGGTCCTTCAGAACCGCACGGTAACCCCGTGCTAGACCCAGGGGCGTGCTACTTCGTCGCCTTGCAACCGGCAAAGTCTCAATGAGTAAGCCGGATGAGAAAAGCGCCAAGATAATGCCGCCGAATCCAAAGATTAGAAATATGGCTTGCCAGTTGCCGGCTTGGGTAACCTGTGCTCCAACTATCGGCCCGATGATAGGAGAAAGCGATTGAATCAAAAAGATTTTTGCCAGCATTGTCTGCATGCGCTGGCCACGGTAGAGATCTCTTGCGATTGCTCGGCTCACCACGTCAGCGCCAGCAGCGAAGAATCCCATTGCAAACCGAAGACCCAAGAAAGTTTCGAAGTTCGGTGCGAAAAATGCCAGCACCGCGCTTAGACCAAAGCCGGCGGTCGCAAGCAGGATCAGAGGTCGTCGTCCAAAGGCGTCAGAGAGTGGCCCGATAACCAGCTGTCCGAGTGCAATACCCACTGTTACACCCGTTAGCGAAGCTTGAACGGTTCCGTTTGGAACGCCAAAGTAAGTGGCTATTTCGGGGAAGGCCGGAAGGAAGGGGTCAATCGCGTAGGGCACCAAGCTCATCGATAGAGCCAAAATTACAACGTAGCCAATCAGCATTTTTTTAGAAAGCTGGTCTCCAGAATCTATAACCCTGCCGCGAATCCGGTTTGGCTTAGGTTCTGACACCCTAAGAGAATAGCGCCTCTACGATGACTTCGCCCTCCGTTACTCCTCCCGACCACAGCAATCTCTCTAGGCCGCATCGCATGGAGTCATGCCCTGAGCCGGCACCATCTCAACAGACTTGAGCCAAAGATCGGTTGCTAGGAATTCGTCCTTCGCTAAACAGTGGGCCAGAAACAGCGGGCTTGAAAAGAATTAATTCGTAATTTTGCAAGGCTCGGCATAGATGTCAGTGACTGAGGACATACTTTTCCGAGAAGTAACGACATAATTCTACAACTCGTAGAACTAAGAAATAGACCAATATTGAAAACTTCCTGCGACACGCTGACAAATCAAACGCCCTAAAGTTCAAGTTGTGGGTTAATGTTTGAGAAATAACTAAATAAGTGGATTTTTTAGCAATTCATTACTAGATGTAGTGGTTTAGTGCTATTGTGGGAAATCTGAAATTCGTAAGAAATTCACTAAAACTTTGTCAAAAAAGGGCTAAAACAGGCTCTTGGGGAACCTAAGGAGGCAACCATGGCGGTTACCGTTTACACACTTCCAGCTTGCGTGCAGTGCGATAGCACCAAGCGCATGATGCAGCGCAACCAAATCGAGTACGAAGAGGTTGACATGAGCCAGGATCCAGTGGCTCTCGACATGGTGAAGACCTTGGGTTACACCGCAGCACCGGTAGTTGTTTCAGGCGAGGACCACTGGAGTGGTTTCCGCATGGACCGTATTCAGTCACTTAGCGCCTGAGCGAGAACCAAAATGTTCGACGTCGTTTATTTTTCTTCGGTTTCGGAGAACACCAAGCGATTTGTCGAGAAACTCGGATACGCAAGTATTCGAATCCCCCTCAAAACCGATGAGGCTGCAAGCTTTATCCATGAGGGTGAAAGTGTTTTAGTGGTCCCAACCTACGGTTCTGGAGATGACGACAGCACTGTTCCCAAGCAGGTAATCAAGTTCTTGAACAATCCTGCAAACCGCAAACACGTGCGTGCCGTGATTGCAACTGGGAACACCAACTTTGGCTCTTCTTACGGATTAGCTGGAGACCTGGTAGCCGCCAAGCTTGGAGTTCCGATGATTTATAAAGCGGAACTGCTGGGCACCCCGGACGATATCGAGCAAGTAAAAGAGAGGCTGGAGAAGCTGTGGCTAACCAGGTAATAGAACTAGACGACAACGGAGTTGAAACCGGCAAGACTGGCATCGAAAGTGCCATGAGCTATCACGAGCTCAACGCCATGATCAACCTTTGGGACAAAGACGGAAAGATGCAGCTTGCAAAAGACAAGCTCGCTGTTCGCAAGTACTTCTTGGACCACGTGAACCAAAACACCGTTTTCTTCCACTCTCTGAAGGAGCGTCTGGACTACCTGGTTGAGAATGAGTACTACGAAAAAGAGATTTTGGACCAGTACCGCTTCGAGTTCATTGAAGAACTAGAGAAGCTTGCCTACTCCAAGAAGTTCCGCTTTGACGCTTTCATGGGCGCCTACAAGTTCTACACCGGATACGCACTAAAGACTTTTGATGGTGAGCGCTACCTGGAGCGATTCGAAGATCGTGTCGTAATGGTTGCCTTGGCGCTAGCCGAGGGTAAAGAAGACATTGCAATCTCAATGGTTGAAGAAATCATTTCGGGACGCTTCCAGCCAGCCACTCCCACCTTCCTAAACTGCGGCAAGAAGCAGCGTGGCGAGTTTGTCTCGTGCTTCCTGCTTCGAATCGAAGACAACATGGAGTCGATTTCTAGGGCCATCAACTCAGCCCTCCAGCTTTCAAAGCGTGGTGGTGGCGTTGCCCTCAACCTTTCTAACGTCCGTGAGTATGGAGCTCCAATCAAGAAGATTGAAGGCCAGTCCTCCGGAATCATCCCGGTGATGAAGCTTTTGGAAGACAGCTTCTCCTATGCAAACCAGCTTGGTGCTCGCCAGGGTGCCGGTGCCGTTTACCTAAACGCTCACCACCCAGACATTCTTCGCTTCCTAGACACCAAGCGTGAGAACGCTGATGAGAAGACTCGCATCAAGACTCTTTCAATTGGGATAGTGGTTCCAGACATCACAATGCACTTGGCAAAAGACAACGAAGACATGTACCTGTTCTCGCCCTACGATGTCGAAAAGGTCTACGGAGTGCCATTTGGTGACATCTCAGTTACTGAGAAGTACCAGGAAATGGTTGACGACCCAAGAATCAAGAAGCAGAAGATCAAGGCTCGCACCTTGTTTGAGCGCATCGCAGAGCTTCAGTTTGAGTCTGGCTACCCATACATCATGTATGAAGACACCGTAAACAAGGCCAACCCAATCCAGGGTCGCATCAACATGTCAAACCTCTGCTCTGAGATCCTTCAGGTGAACACACCAACCACCTACAACGCTGATTTGTCATATGACCAAATTGGCAAGGACATCTCCTGCAACTTGGGTTCACTGAACATTGCCATGGCAATGGATGGTCCGGATCTTGCAAAAACTATCGAGACTTCTATCCGCGCATTGACCTCCGTGAGCGACCAGTCCGACATCGTGAGCGTTCGCTCGATCTCCGACGGTAACCACAAGAGTCACGCGATTGGTCTGGGACAGATGAACCTCCACGGCTACCTAGCCCGCGAGCACATCCACTACGGCAGCGAAGAGGCCCTTGATTTCACGAACATCTACTTCTACACCGTGGTGTTCAACGCAATCCAGGCCTCAAACAAGATTGCAATCGAACGAGGCAGCACCTTTGCTAACTTTGAAAACTCCACCTACGCAAGCGGCGAGTACTTCGAGAAGTACGTAACCCAGGTGTGGGAGCCTAAAACCGAGAAGGTAAAGGAGCTCTTTGCAAAATCAGGAGCGAAGATTCCTACTCAGGCTGACTGGAAGAAGCTAAAGACCTCGGTCATGGCTCACGGTATTTACAACCAGAACCTCCAGGCGGTCCCACCTACCGGATCGATTTCCTACATCAACAACTCAACAAGCTCAATCCACCCAATTGCATCTCGCATTGAGATTCGCAAGGAAGGTAAATTGGGCCGGGTTTACTATCCAGCGCCATTCCTATCGGAAGACACCTGGGACTACTACGAAGATGCCTACGACATCGGTCCAGATAAGACCATTGAAACCTACGCTGTTGCAACCCAGCACGTAGATCAGGGCTTGTCGCTTACTTTGTTCTTCAAAGACACCGCCACCACAAGAGACGTAAACCGTGCGCAGATAAACGCTTGGCGCAAGGGCATCAAAACCATTTATTACATCCGCATTCGTCAGCAGGCCCTGTTAGGTACAGAGGTTGATAGCTGCGTCAGCTGCATGCTTTAGGAATCAGGAAAGAAAACTATGGACAAGATTAAGTTAGTAAGCCGACCCGTCAACTGGAACAAGATTGAAGACCCAATTGACATGGACGTTTGGAATCGACTGACCTCCAACTTTTGGTTGCCAGAGAAGGTGCCCATTTCCAATGACATTCAGTCCTGGGAGACCCTAAAGCCTCACGAGAAGACGCTAACCATGCACGTCTTCACCGGCTTGACGATGCTCGACACCATTCAGGGCACCATCGGAGCCGCTGCGTTGCTTCCAGACGCCCGAACTCCTCACGAAGAAGCAGTTATCACCAACATTGCTTTCATGGAGTCAGTGCACGCCAAGAGCTACTCCTCGGTGTTCTCAACGCTTTGCTCAACGGCCGACATTGACGAAGCTTTCCGCTGGAGTGAGGACAACCCTCACCTGCAGAAAAAGGCTGAAATAATCCTTGGCTACTACAACGGCGATGACCCGCTAAAGCGAAAGGTTGCTTCGACTCTGCTTGAAAGCTTCCTGTTCTACTCTGGTTTCTACTTGCCGATGTACTGGTCCTCCAGAGCAAAGCTAACCAACACCGCTGACCTGATTCGTCTAATCATTCGCGATGAAGCTATTCACGGTTACTACATTGGTTACAAGTACCAGCTAGCGCTCGCTGAAGAGTCAGAGGTTCGTCAAGCAGAGATGAAAAGCTACACCTACGATCTACTACTTGAGCTTTATGACAATGAAATCAAGTACACGGCCGACCTATACGACGGAATGGGACTTACCGAAGACGTAAAGAAATTCCTTCGCTACAACGGCAACAAGGCACTTATGAACCTAGGTTACGACCCACTTTTCCCCAAGGACGAGTGTGACGTGAACCCAGCAATCCTTGCTGCACTATCCCCCAACGCTGATGAGAACCACGACTTCTTCTCAGGCTCCGGCTCCTCTTACGTAATTGGTAAGCACGAGTCGACAACTGATGATGACTGGGACTTCTAAGGAGGCGAAAATGGACTGCAACTGCTCAAAAGATAGCTGCAACTGCAACGGTAAGCACTAGATAGATTGATCAGGCCGGGTGACATGAGTTACCCGGCTTTTTCGTCCCCTCACTAAGGAACAAGATGGACAGCACACTGCTATTGGCCTTCGGGGTCACGCTGGCGGCTGGGCTATCCACTGGAATCGGTTCGGCCCTGGCCTTTTTCACCAAAACCACGAATAAGACCTTCTTTGCAATATCAATGGGGTTTTCCGCGGGTGTAATGATTTACCTGAGCTTCGTTGAAATCATTCCGAAATCAACAGCGTATTTGGCAACCACGGTATCGAGCGTTGAGGCCGCCGGCTACGCCGCCTTCGCATTGGTCCTTGGCATGGTGGTTATGGCGATCATAGATGCCCTGGTGCCTTCTGCAGCAAACCCCCACGAGAACACTCAGATCGAACTAATTGGCAGCGACCAAACCCCACTCGACATCCTAGAAACTGCCAGTAACAAGGCACTGCTTCGGATGGGTCTTTTCGTGGCTTTGGCAATTGCTATCCACAACTTCCCCGAGGGGCTCGCGACGTTCTTGCTAGTACTCGATGACCCAGAAGTTGGAATCGCGATGGCGGTGGCAGTGGCCCTTCACAATATTCCAGAAGGCATTGCGGTTTCGGTGCCGGTTTACTACGCAACTAAATCCAGAAGCAAAGCCTTCAAGCTGAGTTTTCTTTCAGGGCTTGCTGAGCCAGCAGGTGCGATTATCGGCTACCTGATCTTGAGGCCTTTCCTTACAGATTTCTCACTGGGCTTTGTGTTCTCCATGGTCGCCGGCGTGATGGTATTTCTTGCCATAGATACGCTCTTGCCGACCGCTAAGAACTCGGCCCGTGGTCACCTAACCGTCTACGGTCTCATAGCCGGAATGGCAGTAATGGCAACCAGCTTGGTCTTGCTCAGGTTATGAAAAAACCCCCGCAGTCAGACTGCGGGGGTTAATTTCTAAGTAAAGAAAATTACTTTAGGGTTACTTTTCCACCAGCGGCTTCAAGCTTTGCCTTGGCGTCTTCAGCAACGTCCTTCTTCGCACCCTCAAGAATTGTTGAAGGGGCTGCGTCAACAAGGGCCTTGGCTTCGCCTAGGCCTAGGTTAGTGATAGCACGAACCTCCTTGATAACCTGGATCTTCTGGTCGCCAGCAGCGTCAAGAATGACGTCAAATTCGTCCTTCTCTTCTACTGCCTCGGCGGCAGCGCCACCGGCTGCTGCAACTGCAACTGGTGCTGCAGCTGATACTTCGAATACTTCTTCGAACTTCTTTACGAAGTCTGAAAGCTCAATAAGGGTTAGCTCCTTGAAAGCCTCAATGAGCTGGTCGGCAGTCATCTTTGCCATTTTGTTCTCCTATTTGGTTTGGGTAATTAGTTGGACTCTTGCTTTTGACGCAATGCGTCGACAACGCGAACTGCCCCGGAAGGTAGTGCGTTGAAGGTGTAGGCGGCCTTGAACATCGTTGCCTTGATTGCGCTAGCGACCTTAGCCAATAGCACCTCACGGGTTTCGAGCTCAGCGAGCTTGTTAATCTCAGCTGCATCAAGGTCAATTCCATCCATAACGGCGGACTTGATAAGAAGCAGTGGATTAGCCTTTGCGAAGTCCTTCAGAGCCTTTGCTGTTGTTACTGGGTCACCGTGAACGAAAGCCAGGGCTGATGGTCCAACCAGCTGGTCGTCGAAAGTGGTAACTCCTGCGTTTTTCGCAGCAATTCTCAGAAGGGTGTTCTTTGCAACCACGTATGTTGCGTCATTAACCATTGCACGACGAAGTTCTTTCATCTTCGTCACACTGAGTCCGCGGTATTCAGTCAGAATAACGGTGTTCGAGCTTGTAAACCTTTCGGTTAGCTCGGCTACCTTTTCCTTCTTGTCTGCCATGGCGCTCCTTGTTTGTTTAGTGCCGGTGACAAGAGGATCAAAAAAAATGCTCCGGCGCATAGCGCACGGAGCAATACTCAAAAAGAGAATCTCTTCATACACCTGCGCTGGTTTTCACTTTCGTGAACCTTAGTCAGTCGCGATGAATCTAGAACTAGTTCTAGGTCTTAGCGCGACTTGTACCGGCGGTCTTTGGCTCCGCCCATCTTATTAGGCGTGTGGCGTGCCCGCAAGTCAGTTCTGACTTTGTTCTTGTTTACAGTCGCAAATCTTGAATCACCGAAGTCAATTGAGTCCATGACCATTGGCGGCGCAATCGGTCCAGCTAGCTCTTCAAGCAACTCGTGACCCGGGGTTACGTTGCTGTAAATGGCCTCGCGGTCAGCTCTTTTTAGCAGATCTTCTGCTTTTCTTGAGCGACCCGATGGCACCATGCAGATTACTGTTCCGCTGCGACCAGCGCGGCCGGTGCGGCCAGCTCGGTGCAGGTAGGTCTTGTACTCTTCAGGCAAATCCAGCTGAATTACTAGTTTCACGTCGTCAACGTGGATACCACGAGCTGCAACGTCGGTAGCGACCATAACGCGAGCAGACCCCTTGATGAATCGCTCTAGGTTCTTGGTTCGCTGAGCCTGGTTTAGGTCTCCGTGCAATCTTGCTGTTGGGACACCGGCGTCATTCAGGCTAGAAGACAAAGCCTCAGCCGTTAGCTTGGTGCGAACGAACACGATTGACTTGCCGGAGCCCTGAACTAGGCGATGGAAGATCGCTGATCGATCCTTTGGATCCATAACTAGCACGCGGTGCTCGATGTCGGAAGACTCGTTTACTTCGCCCGGTACTTCGTATACGTAAGGTGACGGCATGAACTTCTTGACAAGCTGAGCTACCTCAGAGTCCAAAGTCGCAGAGAAAAGAAGCTTTTGGCTGTCTCCTGCTGCCTCCAAAATGCGGTTTACTGGCTCAACAAAGCCCAACTCACACATGTGGTCAGCCTCGTCAACTACAACTCTTTCTAGACCAGAAAGATCAATTTTGCCCTGGGCCATTAGGTCTTCCAAGCGACCCGGGGTAGCAATCGCAATGTCTACGCCGCGCTTTAGAGCTTCGACCTGACGGTGCTGAGGCACACCACCATAAATAGTGGTGGTGTAAAAACCTACTGATTTCGCAAGCTGCGAGAGAGTGCGATCAATCTGCTGAGCCAACTCTCGGGTTGGCGCAAGAACCAATGCTCTTGGCTTCAGCGGAACTCTAGGTTGGTTTCCAGCTTGTGCCAAGAAGGCAACTAGCGGGACACCGAAAGCAATTGTTTTACCGGAGCCGGTTTTTCCGCGGCCCAACACGTGTCGCCCGGCCATGGCCGCTGGGATAGTTGCAGACTGGATTGGGAACGGTGTTGCCGCACCCATCTTCGCTAGCTCTTGAGTTAGACGCTCAGGAAGATTCATCTCCTGGAAAGTCGCAAAGCTCTCGCCTACCTCGGTCGCCTCAAGCCTGTCTAGCTTCTTGTCACCCTGGAAGGTTTTGCCGGTCTTGGCGCGTGCATTTGAGAAGTCCTTGTCGCGAGAATCCTCGCGCTGAACTCGGTCAGGTCGCTGTGAGTGACGGGGCTTTCGAGCTCCATCGGTTGATTGGTAATCGCCCTTTTTTGAGGCGTAGCCCTTTCGACCATTTGATTTGGTCGGCGCAGGCGAATAGTTATTATTTGGCATCGTCGGGGAAGTCCTTATCTGGTGAATCCGGAGACCCCGAGCTCACAATAGTTAAAGCCTACGACCCGAACGCAAAAAAAGATAGACCTAGGCTATGATTCCGCGGATTTTAAGCTCTGCGTGCAGTATGGCATCGCTTGGCTCAACCAGGAAATTGCCGTCTGCAAATTTGATCACCGGTATGTTGTGACGTCCAGAAATAGCCTGCGACTTGTCGGCATTTTCTTTGCTCTCTTCTACGTCAAATGTCTCGTATTCAACCCCGAGAGTGTCCAATAGTGACTTTGAACGCCTGCAGTCGCTGCACCAATCGGCGGTATAAAATTCTATTTCTGCCATTACCTCAACCTAACTTCATCGGGTATTTCTAACAACCCTTGGGAGTATTTCAATCCCGCCAGTGAAACAACCACAAGATCTGCAACCGATGCAAGGGTCTGTTCGCCGATTCCCACTAACAATGCCGCCCCAGCTAACTTGCCTGCCAAGAGGCCTGCTGGGGCATCTTCGAATACCGCGCATTCAGATATGGGAATGCCAATTTTTTGAGCTCCCAATAGATAAGGCTCCGGGTCCGGCTTACCTTTTCGGCCATCGGCGGCAGTCACTAGAGCCTGAGGCGGCACAATTCCCGCGGCAGACAATCTGGCTCTGGCCAGTTCCGGATTGGCTCCGGTCACTACGTTCCAAGTCCCATCGGGGAGTGACGCCAAAAGCTCAAGAGTTCCGACAAGAGCGGTAGTTGAGTGGGCCTCATCAAGTTCAAGTTGGTTTATGTAATCGAGCGCGTCATGAAATTTGTCTTCCGAAACTAGTTCAGCAACGATGTCGCTTGCTCGTCGGCCGTGATATTCAGCACTGAGCTCAAAGCCGCGGTTATAGCGCTCGCCCCATGACACCCATGCTTTCAGTGCACCGGGCATAGAGTCGACAAGGACTCCATCATTATCGAACAGCAAGCCCTTAAGGGTTATTTGCATCTGCTTTCTAGTCCTTATTCAGCGTGGCGAGAGGTGGTGGTTCGGTAAATACCGAACGCAGCCAGCGCAAGTAAGACTAGCGCCGGAAGCATGAGCCGGAAGAACCAGCTGATTGAAGGAGCGATAATTCTTGACTGCTGCTCCACCGCGGTCATGTTTTCTCTCCAGTCTGGGAAGACTTCGAGACTAGAAATAGCTTGAAAGCCCATTGTGAAAGCCATCAGGGTCACGACAGCACCAAACACAATTGCCAAGACAAGGTTTAGCTTCACAGCGGCTAAACCAATAGTGCGCTCCTTGACTGGCAGTGGCTTTGAAGACCTGGCTTGGGCAGCGAATCGGGTTCCGGTGATTATGGAAACCGCAATAACAGCCTGAATTATCACCCAGATCCAGACATCAAGGCTAGTTCGAGTCACGTCGTAAACGACCAGGCCGAAGATAATCGCTATTGCCGTTCCGATAATGGGACTCGCGTAAGCAAGACCAATGGCGCGCTGTAACTTTTTGCGATCTTCATCCTTTTCCCCCGCTGGAATATCGGGCGCATCTTTTCTGAACACGAATGCCGCCAAGATCACGAACACCACTAGCGCTGTTGCAAGGATTATTGGCAGATAGACATTTAGGAATCGCAGTCCTACTGGATCATCCGAGGGGTTGAAAGAATCCCAAGCCCCAAAAAAGCTTGCGATCGCGAAAATGGCACCGGCGACCAGCGAAAGCACGACACCTAAGTTATTTAGGCGGTGAGCACTTATGGCCAACCCGGAATCAGACTCGGTTCTGATTCTCAAAGCAAGTTTTTGTCCGGCCAGCGCCGCAAGGGCAAATGCAGTAATTCCGAGAAAGAAAAGGTAGATTTCCAGCTGAAATCTTGGGTCCGGATAAACCGAAGTTCCATCTTCAAGATAAACGGTGCGCTGAACCAACAACTGTGAGTAGGCGGCAATCATAAACAAAAGCCAAGCGGCTACAAGGCCAATGAGCGGAAGTCGAATTGCAGTCTTTATGCTCGAGGCAGTCTTCATGGCTAAAGTCTAGACTTAGCGCCATGATTCTAGTTATAGGTGAAGCTCTCATTGACCTGATCGGCCACGAAGGTTCTAATCAGGGCTACAACCCAGTTGTTGGAGGAGCCAATGCCAACGTTGCCGTGGCGCTTGCAAGGGCAGATGTTCCACACCGGTTATTGGCCAGGATCTCAGCTGATTCCTTCGGACACAAGATTAGAGCCCACCTCGAGTCATACAAGGTTGACCTATCGCTTTCAGTTGCTGCCGCCGAACAAACAACCTTGGCTATTGCAACAATCGATTCTGCCGGAGTTGCCAGCTACGCCTTCTACATCAACGGAACAGCCGACTGGGCTTGGGAACCCAAAGAGCTCCCAACCATCGAGGCGGTAACCCTGCTCGGTGCCAAGGCAGTTCAATTTGGTTGCCTAACTGCCGCGATTGAGCCGGGAAGTAAGGTTTTGGCGGATTGGCTTGCAACGTTATCGGATTCAAGACAAATCACGCTCTCTCACGATCTAAATATTCGACCGTCACTAGGTTTTGAAAGAAAAGTCGAGCTAGAGCGTGTTCTGGGGCTAAACGAGGTAAGCCACATAATCAAAGCCTCCGATGCCGACATCGAGTGGCTATTTGACCTAGAGGCAGGTGCCGACCTCAGTGACATCGCTGAACAGTGGACCAGTCGAGGACAGCTGCTAATCATCACCCGCGGGGCAGATGGGGTTGAGGTTCACCACAACAAAGTGCGGATATCAGTGGATGCTCAACGGATTGCTTTGGTAGACACCGTTGGCGCTGGAGATACCTTCATGGCGAATTTCTTAGCCAAACTCAGTGACCTAGATGCTCTGGGCATTGAACCCTTAGCAAAACTGCACGCACTAACCCCGGATGAAATACGCAGCGCCGCTGAGTATGCCACGGCTGCTGCAGCAATCGTGTGTGAGAGGGTTGGCTGCCAGCCCCCAACGAGAGCCGAGGTTGAAGCGCGGCTTCAGGTGTGAGCCGCTCACAAGGTGACTCCTTGAATCGTAAAATGTGGCACTCTTTGTTGTAATGAAGTTACGCGATGGAACCTGGAGTTTCGACTCAAGAGACTTGATGCGCGCTCAGTGCCCGCACTGCACCAAGCTCTCTGTTGCCAGAGAACTCAAGCTGCCCCAGCTACAGGATTTGCTCGATTCTTTTTATGAGAGACCCGATAACCTTCCAATCCGATATGGAAATCAATTTGAGGAAGCTCTCGAGCAAGAACTGCTTGCCAATCTGGGCGATCAAATCCAGAAACCCGAGAGCTATGATCCAGCCGATACTCAAAAGCTCATGCTCGCAAATGTTCCGGTGATTTACCAAGGAATCCTCAAAGGAGGTTCGGGAAGCATGGTGTTTTCCGGCCGTCCGGATTTCCTTTTGCGCTCCGACTACCGATTTGAATTCACCGAAACTGGCCTAACAGCAATACAGTCTGGCGACCTAACTGCCGGCTACACGGCATGGGATGCCAAGCTTTCAAAAACCCCCAAGCCTGAGTACCAGGTTCAAGTGGGTCTCTATGTTGATGTCCTAGAAACAATGGGTCTAAATGCTCCCGGGACGCATGGTCTAATCCAAGGAAGCCGGGAAATCAACGAGTTTGCTGCCGATGTGCTTGTGGCAAATATGAAATCAAACCGCAGTGAATACCTCGATGAAGTAGCCGCTTTTATCGACTCCAGCCCGACCTCAATCGCCGACTGCGGAGAGCTGATTTGCACCGCTACCAGTTACTGCGGTATTTGCGAATACCCCAAGCTCTGCAGTCACCAAAGAGATGAAACTAATAGCCTGCAGCTAGTTGCTGGAATCTCGAAGGCTCAGGTTGTGTCCCTTCGGGCAGCCGGCGTAAACACCGTTCGGGAGCTTGGCGTATTTGAGGGAAGCACTGAAACCATGAGTCAAGAAAAAGTTGCGGTGCTCTCAAGACAAGCCAGGCTTCAGCAGCACACTTATGACTCTGGCGAGCACGTCTACGAAGTAAAGAACCGAGCACCCCTCACCGCTCTGCCACAAGAAAACAAGGGAGACCTGTTTTTCGATCTTGAGGGGTTCGTGTTTTCGGCTCCAGCGGGTGGCCTCGAGTACCTATTCGGGTATCTGACTATCGACTCCGGATCAGAATTTCACTGGTCCTGGGCAGATGACCGAGATGCCGAGAGAGAATCTTTTGAGGGATTTATTCGGTTTCTATTTGCCAGGCTAGCCACCTATCCCGACCTCAAGGTCTATCACTACGCTAACTACGAGCTAGCCGCTCTGCGCAGGCTCGCAAAGCGCTTCGATAGCTTTATCGACGAGGTGGAGCAGCTGATCAGCGATGGGGTATTTGTCGATCTTTATCTTGTCGTGAAGTCTTCGCTTGTCTTGTCTCAAGAAAGTTACTCGATAAAGAAACTTGAGAATTACTACGAGTTTGAAAGAAAATCCTCGGTCAAGGAAGCGATGGGTTCGATGGACACTTACGAGTCCTACCTAGAGAAGCTCGAGTCAGACCCGACTGCCGCAGAAACACTGAAGCGCCAGGTGCTCGACTACAACCAAGATGATTGCGTGAGCACGCTGGCGCTGACCAGGTGGTTAAGAACTCTTTAGTAGTCCGACAGGTCCAATGGAATCCCGGGACCGAAAGTAGTTGCTACAGAACCCTTTAGTAGGTACTTGCCCTTAGCCGTCGATGGCCTCAGGCGAACAACTTCTTCCATTGCAACGTTTAGGTTTTCGGTTAGCTTCTCAGCTGAGAAGTTTGCCTTGCCAACGATGAAGTGAAGATTTGACTGCTTGTCGATGCGGAACTCAATACGACCAGCCTTGATGTCTGTGACAGCTTTGGCGGTGTCCATGGTTACTGTTCCGGTCTTCGGGTTTGGCATCAGGTTACGAGGACCCAAGACCTTTCCAAGGCGGCCAACTTTACCCATTAGGTCTGGGGTTGCAACCGCAGCATCGAAGTCAGTCCAGCCAGCCTCAACCCTTGCGATTAGCTCGTCGGAGCCAACCTCATCGGCGCCAGCTTCGCGAGCAGCATCTGCTGCTGCACCGTTAGCGAACACGATTACTCGGGCGATCTTGCCGGTTCCGTGTGGCAGCGAGACGGTGCCACGGATCATCTGATCGGCTTTTCTTGGGTCAACACCTAGCTTCAGTCCAACCTCAATAGTTGAGTTGGTCTTCTTGCCAGCGGTGTCGATTGCTAGGGCGGAAGCCTCCGCAGTGGAGTAGAACTTGCCCTCTTGGATCTTTGCTTTGGCCTCTGTGTAGGCTCTTGAGCGTTTTGCCATGCTGCTATTCCTTTCGGTCACAGTAGTGGTTTATGGGGTGCTACCCCTCCCACGACTATCTAGTTGTTTTGTTGCTTAGAGCTCAGTGGTGATTCCCATTGAGCGGGCGGTGCCGGCGATGATCTTCGCAGCTGCGTCGATGTCGTTAGCGTTCAGGTCTGCCATCTTTGCTTCAGCGATGGAGTGGACCTGCTCTTTGGTTAGCTTGCCAACCTTCACGGTGTGAGGTGTGCCACTACCCTTTGGAACTCCGGCTGCCTTCTTGATTAGCTCGGCGGCTGGAGGTGTCTTCAGGATGAATGTAAAGCTACGGTCTTCATAAACGGTGATCTCTACTGGAACAACGTTTCCGCGCTGGTCTGCGGTTGCGTTGTTGTATGCAGTACAGAACTCCATAATGTTTACACCGTGCTGACCTAGTGCAGGTCCGATAGGTGGAGCTGGGTTAGCAGCGCCTGCCTGGATCTGCAACTTAATCAGACCGGTGATTTTCTTTTTGGGTGCCATTTTTCTATCTTTCCTTAGTTCAGCGGACCGACCTGGTCAAAGGCCAGTTCCACTGGAGTCTCGCGTTCGAATAGTGAAACCAAAACCGTAACCTTGCCGCTTTCCGGCTTGATTTCGGAGATTGTGCCGGGAAGGCCGGCAAAAGAACCGTCCTTGATCAAAATGCTTTCGCCGATCTTGAAGTCGATGTTGACCGGGATAGACCTTGACTTTGCCTTGCCGCCAGGGCCGTTTCCAGCAGCCTTGGAGTTCTTTACCTCTTCGGTCTCTTCTGGAGTGAAAAGTGGCTTTAGCATTTCAAATGCCTCCGCCGGACGAAGTGGAGTTGGGTGCTGGGAGTTGCCAACAAAGCCAGTAACGGCTGGTGTGTGGCGAACCAGGGTCCAGCTGTCCTCATTGAGCTCCATGCGAACAAGCACGTAACCGGGAATGCGGACCTTAGAAACTAATTTGCGCTGACCGTTTTTGATCTCAATGGACTCTTCCATTGGAACTTCGATCTGCAGGATGTCATCGCCACCGGCAAGAGCTGCCTTACGGGTTTCGATGTTTTGCTTCACGCGACGCTCGTAACCGGCGTAAGAGTGGACAACGTACCACTTGCCATCTAGGCCACGAAGTTCTTCGCGAAACTTCAAGTAAGGGTCGGCCTCTTCAACGACAGGCTCTTCTTCAACTGCGACTGCTGCCTCTTCGACTGCTTCGGCTTCGGCCTCTAAGGCGTCATCGGTGGATTCGACTGCACTTTCGTTCAACTCGGCTGCGTCGGTTTCAACGTTTTGACTGTCTACAGCTTCAACAGCTTCGACTTCTTCTGTGGCTTTGGCGTCGCTTGCGACGTCACTGAAATTTAGATCTGACATTTTGTACCTCTTATCCTGCGAACATGAAGGTCACGACGTTTAGGAAAACCCAGTCAAGAGCGGAGATGATGACCATTACCACCGCTACGAAGCCAAGAACGACTCCGGTGTAATTGATCAACTCTTTGCGAGTAGGCGTTGTTACTTTGCCTAGCTCAGAAAGTACCTGGCGAATAAACAGGGCCGCCTTTTGGATAGGGTTCTTTGCCTTGGCAGCGTCGGCTTGCGCCTTCTCTACTAAGTCCTCTGAAGCCTTCTCGTTCTCTTCTGCCAACTTAACCTTCTTTCTTCGCAGGGCGGACAGGACTCGAACCTGCAACCTGCGGTTTTGGAGACCGCTGCTCTACCAATTGAGCCACCGCCCTGTGTGTGACATCGCCACCAACCGTTACTTAGCACAAGGCTTGGTTTCAAGTGCCATCTGGAAAAGACACACTTATAGATTGAATCTATTTAAGTGAATTTCGCCAGAATAGTTATCGGCAGATGTCAACTCGAGTAAGTCTAGGGGGTTATTTCACGCATTGCAACGGGGAATCAACCACCGTCGACACATTCCGCAACTATTCTTGAAGGATGTCTGACTCTAGAATTTCAAAGCGAATTAGCGCCATTGCAGAATCTGCGACCCTGAAGGTCGACAGCAAGGCCAAGGCCCTAATTGCCAACGGACGCCCGGTCATCTCATACGCCGCCGGCGAGCCGGATTTCCCGACTCCAGCACACATTGTTGAGGCCGCCGCGATTGCGGTTCGAGACCCTAAAAATCATCGCTACACCCCGGCAGCAGGACTTCCGGAAATGAAAGAAGCAATTGTTCAAAAAACGCTTGAGGACAGTGGCACGAAAATAACTCCGAGCCAAGTCATTGTCACTAACGGTGGCAAGCAGGCTGTCTACCAAGCATTTCAAGTCATCCTCGACGACGGCGACGAAGTATTGGTGCCTGCTCCCTACTGGACCACATACCCAGAAGCAATCAAGCTTGCCGGGGGCAAGCAGGTCGATGTATTCGCAGGATCTGACCAGGGCTACAAGGTAACCGTCGAGCAGCTGGAGGCCGCCTACACACCAAAGACCAAGGCGTTACTAATTTGCTCACCGTCAAACCCAACTGGCGCGGTGTTCTCCAAACAAGAGCTGACAGACATTGGAAACTGGGTCGCGACCAAACCTAATCTTTGGGTAATAAGCGACGAGATTTATCAAAACGTGGTCTACGACGGTGTTCGCGCCTACTCAATAACTGAGCTCGTGCCAGAGATCCAAGACCGCACCATCATGGTCAACGGTGTTGCCAAGAGCTACGCCATGACCGGCTGGCGACTCGGGTGGATGATTGCCCCGGACGATGCCGCTAAGGCCGCGGGCAACCTGCAGTCACACTTGACCTCGAATGTTTCAAACATTTCGCAGCGAGCAGCGATTGCCGCAATAACCGGCGATCAAGAGCCAATCCAAAAGATGCTGGCAGCCTTTGACCGCAGGCGAAAACTTGCCGTTGCCGAACTAAACAAAATCCCGGGGATGATGACACCGAATCCTGAGGGCGCCTTCTATGTTTACCCAGATGTCAGTGGGTTACTTGGTAAGACTTGGGCTGGGAAACAAATCACAAGCTCTCTGGAGCTTGCAGACATGATTCTCGAGCAGGCCGAAGTGGCCTTAGTTCCAGGGGAGGCGTTTGGTCCGAGTGGTTATTTGCGAATGAGCTACGCGCTTAGTGACGATCAATTGCTAGAGGGTATCCAGCGCATGCAAAAGCTTTTTAGTTAGCTCTAAAAACCAACCAAATTGGGTTCTGGAATCAAGTTGATTCCCCACCTGGCAGCAACGCGCTCTTGAATCAGCCTGGCTAATTCAAGAATTTCAGCACTACTTGCCCCACCGCGGTTGGTGATTGCCAGCGCATGCTTATTGGAGATTGCAGCCTTCGAGCCAGGAATCGAGTAACCCTTGGGGAAGCCGGCGTTCTCGATTAGCCAACCCGCCGATATTTTCACCTGGTCTTCATTTGGCATTCTCCAGCGCTGCATCTCCTCGGGAAACTCAAGGCTCTTTTCGACACTAATCACCGGGTTGGTAAAAAAGCTTCCGCATCCGACGCTGTCGGGGTCGGTTTCGCTTATGACCATCCCCTTGGAGGCGCGAAGCTCTAGGACTGTTTTTCGAACTTGCTCCAAGGGCAATGCAGATCCGTATTCTGCGCCCAAGTGCTCGGTGATCTGACCGGATTTCATGGGGACACTCATCCCAGCTAGTTTTTGCAATCTGAATTCGACCCAGCCCACTAAGCCCTCAAGCCCATGCTTCAAAGCGCTGTCTCGATAGGAAAATTCGAAATAGCTGGCTGGCCTTATTACGGACTCATCTGAGCCTTTTTCTAGAAATTCAACCTGGGTAATCACGTCAGATACTTCCTGGCCGTAACCGCCAACGTTTTGAACAGGGGTGGCACCGACGCTGCCAGGTATTCCGCTCATGGCTTCAATCCCGGCATAGTCATTGGTTACCGCCCAGGCCACGAACTCGTCCCAAGAGTGACCTGCCTGAACCTGAACCGTCACAAACTGTGCATCCTCGGAGACAATTTCCACACCTCGGTTAGTCACGTGAAGGATCGTTAGACCTTCTAGATCTTCCGCAAATACTGTGTTAGAGCCGCCTGCCAGAACATGAAATTGCTCATCGCTACTCCAGAGCTCAATAGCTGCGTCGTATAACTGCTGGGTATTGCCGCAGCTAATAATCCGACTTGGCACTCCACCAACCTGCATCGTGGTGAGCGTGGAAAGACTTACTGGAGCGTTACTCAAAGCTGAACCCAAACTTGTGATTTCCCAAGAACATTGTTGCCATCAAAGCTTGTTTGCAAATCGATTCTTACCTTTTTAGTCTCTGGATCCAGTTCGGCAACCTTGGCAACGACTGTAATTACGGCGCGCCCCTTTGCTGGAACCACGACCGGCTTGGTGAACCTCACGCCGTATTCAAGAATCTTTCCAGCATCTCCAAGCCAACTAACCACCGGGTCAATTGACAGTCCCATGGTGAGCATCCCATGAGCCAACACCCCTGGTAATCCGACGCTTACCGCGACATCGTCGCGGTAATGAATTGGGTTGAAATCGCCTGAGGCCCCCGCATATCGAACCAGGGAGTCTCGGTCCAGGTTGAAGTTTTTTTCAGCTATCACATCGCCAATAGTTAATTCACTGATTTCAGGCATCTTCCCCCCTAACCACAAGCGTTGAAATCGCGGTGCAGACAAGTGAATTACCCTCATCGAAAATTTCAGTGTCGAAAACCACCATGTGGTTGCCACCAAGGGACTTGACGCTTGCAACTGATAGTTCGCTAGTCAAAAGATCACCGGCAACGATTGGCCGCTGGAAAACAAACTTCTGTTCGCCGTGGACAACCCGAGAAAAATCAAGCCCGGCTTCCGGATCGGCAATTACAAGCTTCAAGCCAAACTCTTGCAGGACTATCGGAAAAGTTGGAGGAGCGACTAGGTCGCTGTGACCGGAGGCTATGGCTGCGGCCAGATCGATTGACTCTTCGGAAGCGAAAGTTGCTCTTGCAAACTCGCGAATTTTTTCTCGGCCCACTAGGTAGGCGGCAGACCTGGGATATCGCTTGCCTTGAATGTTTGGGTTAACCATGGATACAAGGGTAATGCCTTGGTAGCGGGAGCGGGACTCGAACCCGCGACCTCACGATTATGAGTCGTGCGCTCTAACCACCTGAGCTACCCCGCCGCGTTTGATCCGAAGACCGAGCCCCGAGACAGGTTTGAACTGTCGACCCCTTCCTTACCATGGAAGTGCTCTACCACTGAGCTATCGGGGCGCTGCCATAACTGCAACCGAAGAAGATTAGCACTAGCGAACAGCGCTAGGCAAACGCCAAATCTGTAAATCCAATTCTGCGGCGTCGTAGCGTATTTTTCCACCCACTACGCGAAGCAGACCGTTGCCAAAAAGATTGGTGGCGCCCTCGGCGCCACTGATGGCATCTCTCGAGAATTGGAGCTTGCGATCCCTGCCCCTGGAGGCAATTACCAGCACCGACTCGGTCTTTGATTCTCTAACGAAAGCAATTGCTTCATCCGATGAATAAAGCCAACGCATTGAGCCTTCGGCCAAAGCTCGATGGTGCTTTCGTATTTGAGACAGCTTCGCGTAGGTTTCAATCATGTGGGGGTCGGTCTCCCGCTCGCCATTCCAAGGCATTGGAGTTCTTGAACCCTCACCAGTTTCGGCGTCTAGGCCCAGTTCATCTCCTGCGTAAACATGCGGAATTCCAGGAAAAGTGAACTGCAACCCTGCGGCAACCCGCTGCGAGCCAGAAATGGCGAAGGTCTTAAACCGTCCGGTCTCATAGGTATCAAGAGCGTTTAGAGCGTGCATTCTCAAGTGCCAAGGGGTAGTTCCGGACTGGCAGTTATGGGCTTGACGAAACTGGTCTCCTGAAATCGCCTTGCGACCAAGCCCAATCTTGGCTTCTTCTTTATTCTGCTTGGTGTTCCAAAGCCAGCTCCAGGTCGGCCGGGTGAAGTTGGCATAGCTCAAGATCGCTGAAAAATTATCGCCCTGAGTCTGGGCTCCCGAGTCCGTTCCGAAATTACCTATCAACAAGCTGTCTGGATTCGAGTTGTTCATGGTTTCTCGAACAAGGTTTAGAACCTGATGGTTGTAGTCATCGATTCGGTTTTTACCAATTGCTCCTGCCGCCGCCAGCATCCAGCCGTCAAGCTGAAACGGTGCCGAAAGGCTTTTGGCAATAATCGATGCCTTGCCCTCAACGAGGCGTTTTCTAATTTCCCCAGAGCCCCAGTTGAACTTGGGTTGGGCTTCGTTTGCTCGCACGGATTCATAGCTGAAGTTGCCCTCGGAGAAATAATAAAATTCACTCTCTAGAGCAGCAGGCTTCTTGAACGCTGACGCAAACCACTCGTGAGCCTCGCCCGAGTGGTTCAAATTCAAATCGCCAATTACCTTGATGCCTGCCTCGTGAGCCTTGGAAACCAGGCTGGCAAGAGCTGAATTTCCACCCAGCACTGGGTCAACTTGGTCGAAACTCGTCGCATCTAGCCGATGGCTGGAGCCAGCCGGGAAAAACGGTGTGAGCTGCAAAATCGTGACGCCAACTTTTTTCAGGTGGCTCAAGCGATCTTCAATCCCCTTTAGGTCACCGCCAAAAAACTGCTCGTTTACTCCGCTGCCCCTGGTCTTCACTGCACTATTCCAGGTCTTGGGCTCCGCCCATGCCGGCATCTCGCGGTCATCTGCTTTGGTCGAACGAGAAAATCGGTCTGGCATGACCTGATACAGAACGCCCCCGGTAGCCCACTTGGGGACATTGTTGTGAACATTAATTCTAAAATCATCGCGGTCTGGCTGATCTAGCTCATGTAGCCCCGTGGCATTTAGCCAAAAGCTCTCGCCGCTAGTGCCTTCTAGAAAAAACCTGTAGTTGACTTCCGGGTTTGGGATAGCAAGTATGCCCTCGTACCAATCCCAACCGTGACGATGAATAAGAGGCTTGAGTGCCGGACTAAATGTCGACTGACCTGATTCGCTTTGACGAATCAGGACCTGCTTTAGTTTGCCAATTGAATTGTGTATCCGGATGCGAATCTTGATTTTGTCGCCGAGCTTAGGGCGCTGATTCGCAACGTAAAGTGCCGAGCCATCGTGGTGCGGTTGCAAATCCAGTTCAGGCATGCTTACAAACTACCCTGCAAAATGCCCCACAGACGTGAGGATATGCACAATGAAAGTCCCAAAATGTGGGGACACTCCCACAAAACAATCAAGCTTTAGTCACCGGTGACTGCCGCTATTTCTTCGGACATCATTCTCCAGAGCAGGTTCGGATCATCGTCTTTCCGCAGAATTGCCATTTGAGCCTCTCCCAGCGGAAACCAAACGGAGTCTATTTTTGGCGACACCGGCCTCGGCACCGCATTAGAACCGGTCAAGCCGAATTGGTAGGGAATCTTAAAATCTTTGGCGCTTTCTAGGGCTTTTAGATTAGAAGGAGTGCGCCCGGTTGCCTGAAACATGGCGATTTGACCGGGGTCGCTTCCTAAGTATTCGACAATGAACTTGGTCGCAGCACCCGGGTCAACGGCTCGAGCACTCAGCATTGCTCCCCGAACCTCTAGAAATGGCCTTGATACTTGTCCGCCGGCAGAAGGAACTTCATAGGCGTTCCAGCCTTCCTCACCAAAGGTCTCGGTAAACCAAGATCCACTCCAGGGACCGGTGATCCAGCAGCCCTTTTCGCCATCGATCAGCTGCTGCTTAATAATGGCGGTATTGCTTTCAAGATCAAAAAGAAAAGAATTTTCGGACAGCCAATTTGCAAAGGCGAGGCCTTCTTCGTTGCCCAAAGCTAGATTCAAAATTTCGGGGTTGGTTTCATCAACCTCGAAAACAGTCGAACCAAAAGATGTTTGAATCGGGTAGAGGTGATACGGGTCGCCGGTTCCATCATTTAGAGAAATTGCTAGTCCGACATCAAGGACCGCTTGAAAAGATTCGGGCGCTTTGGGCATCGCGGCCTCGGTGCACACAAGCGCAATGCTTTCTTGGGCGTAGGGCAAACCATACTGTTCCCCGCCATGGCTGAAGGCCTGCACCGCTCCGGAGTTGAACCTTGTCTCAGCACCGTCCAGGCTAAATGGGGAAATCAGACCTTCGGATAAAAACCCTCGCTGCAGGCCGTGAGGGCCGAGCACGATGTCAGGGGCATTGTCACCAGCACCCAAAAACTCGTTGGCTATGTCTGTTTTTATTACAAGGTCGACCCGGGTGCCGGTATCCGACTCAAACTGCAGTGCTACTGATTCGAGACCAAGCGCCTCTGACTCGTCTAACCAAACGGTAAGAACCTCGCTTTGGGTTGTGACCTCTGAGTTCGCTTCAGAAACAACTGAAGCTGGCTCGTTAGATGAGCACCCTGCAAGAGCAAGTGCAGAAATAATGGTCGCTCCGATAAAGCCCAGTGCGCCGGTCCTAGTCGCTTTCAATGGGACCCCTTTCGACACCAAAACGCGTGAAATGAACAATAACATCCCCTAAAACTGGACGTGGTTTTTCAATCCACAGGCTCCATTGAATGAGCATGGGCCTCCTAAATAGAGGGAAGTTCGATCCTAGAATCCCAGGAGTTACCCGACCAAGAGGACACCAAGAAATGGCAAAGGCCCAGTCTTGGAGGACTGGGCCTTGGTGGCAAGTGAGGGATTCGAACCCACGAAGTCGATGACAGCTGATTTACAGTCAGATCCCTTTGGCCGCTTGGGTAACTTGCCAGTGCAACGCACTTGCGTGGAGGCAAATGCGCTGCGGGGAAAGTTTATAGGAAAATCCCC
>CALGUV010000169.1 GCA_937920245.1 uncultured Microbacteriaceae bacterium | reverse complement strand
GCTGCAAACCTCGATTTTCTAACGACGTCTATGGTGTCCTGAAAGTCCTGTTCCGTCTCGCCCGGAAAGCCCACAATTATGTCCGTTGTTATCGCGGCTTCCGGCATTACTGCGCGCACACGATCAAGGATTCCTAGATACTTTGACGCCCGGTAACTGCGTTTCATGTCCTTCAGTACCTTGTCTGAACCAGACTGCATTGGCATGTGTAGTTGGGGCATAACGTTCGGGGTTTCAGCCATCGCGGCAATCACGTCGTCCGTAAATGACGCAGGGTGAGGAGATGTGAATCTGAGCCGTTCGAGCCCCTTGATTTCACCACACGCCCTCAACAACTTGGCGAATGCACCTCGATCACCGAACTCAACACCGTAGGCATTGACGTTTTGGCCCAACAAGGTAACTTCGATTGCCCCATCAGCGACAAGTGCTTCGACTTCGGCCAAAATCTCCCCGGGGCGTCGGTCTTTCTCCTTGCCCCTAAGCGTTGGGACTATGCAGAAGGTGCAGGTGTTATTACAACCAACAGAAATGGACACCCAGCCACTAAATGGACTCTCACGCTTGGTTGGAAGAGTGGATGGGAAAACCTCTAAGGATTCCAGGATTTCAATTTGAGCTTCAGCATTGTGCCTCGCGCGCTCGAGCAGAACCGGCAAAGAACCCATGTTGTGAGTTCCGAACACCACGTCCACCCAAGGTGCCCGCTGCAAGATTACGTCCTGATCCTTCTGGGCCAAACAGCCGCCAACGGCAATCTGAAGCTTGGGATTGGCCTCTTTTTTGGGTAGCAACATTCCGAGCGTTCCATAGAGCTTGTTGTCCGCGTTTTCACGAACGGCGCAAGTGTTAAAAACAACTACATCCGGGTCTGCACCGTTGCTTTCCTCATAGCCGGCTGAGTCAAGCAGTCCAGAGATACGCTCAGAATCGTGAACGTTCATTTGGCACCCAAAGGTGCGGACTTCGTAGGTAAGAGACATGACAGGCTTGATTTTAGTCGTCAGACCTAATTTCGCGAAGTGCACTGGAAACCATTGACGAACTGAAGCCTCTTCTCATCAAGAAACCGGAGACTCTCCTGTACCTCGCATCTGGCTCTAAACTTCCCAGCCGGCCCCAACGAGCCCTCCCTAATTCCAGAACCAGCTTCTCTTCATCTTCTCTGGTTATGCCTGAAACAGCTTCCTCAATTACTGATTTATCAACACCTTTTTGCTGTAATTCTCTGCCGATTATTCTGGAAGATTTTCCCTTTTCAACTCTGGAGCGAACGTATGCAGCCGCAAAAACTGCATCGTCTATTAACTGGACCTCCTCGAAGCGATCGAGAAGAGGTTTAGCAATCTCCGAAGGAATCTCGCGTTTTTCTAGGATTTGGGCTAGCTGCCACTTAGTTTTCATGCTTCGAGAAAGCTGGAAAAGCAACACATTACG
>CALGUV010000167.1 GCA_937920245.1 uncultured Microbacteriaceae bacterium | reverse complement strand
TCTCTGGTTCAAATCCAGAATGGCCCAGCGGGGATATAGCTCAGTTGGTAGAGCGTTGCCTTTGCACGGCAAATGTCAGCGGTTCGAGTCCGCTTATCTCCACAATTAAAATTGAAAAACAATGAATTTTGTTTAATTCAAGAAACTAAGGGCTTATGGTGGATACCTTGGCATTCAGAAGCGATGAAGGACGCGGTTACCTGCGATAAGCTTCGGGGAGCTGGAAACAAGCTTTGATCCGGAGGTTTCCGAATGAGGCAACTCCAAGAACTTCTTATTGAATATATAAATAAGAAAGAGCAAACCCAGGGAATTGAAACATCTTAGTACCTGGAGGAAAAGAAAGTAAAAACGATTTCCTTAGTAGCGGCGAGCGAAATGGAAACAGTCTAAACCAATCATTGATTGGGGTTGTGGGACAGTTGTAACAGATAGGCATAACTAGATGAAGTACCTGGAATGGTACACTATAAAAAGTGAAAGTCTTGTAATCGAAAGTTATAAATACTGTATTGTATCCCGAGTAGCATGGAGCACGTGAAATTCCGTGTGAATCCGCGAGGACCACCTCGTAAGACTAAATATTCCTGAATGACCGATAGTGAAACAGTACCGCGAGGGAAAGGTGAAAAGAACCCCGGGAGGGGAGTGAAAAGAACATGAAACCATAAGCTTACAAGCAGTAGGAGAACGATTTAACGTTTGACTGCGTTCCTGTTGAAGAATGAGCCGGCGACTTATAGGTAATGGCTTGGTTAAGGTAAAAAATACTGGAGCCCTAGCGAAAGCGAGTCTGAAAAGGGCGTTTGTCATTATTTATAGACCCGAACCCGGATGATCTAACCATGGCCAGGATGAAGCTTAGGTGATACTAAGTGGAGGTCCGAACCGACTGATGTTGAAAAATCAGCGGATGAGTTGTGGTTAGGGGTGAAATGCCAATCGAATCCGGAGCTAGCTGGTTCTCCCCGAAATGCGTTTAGGCGCAGCGGTTAGTGCTATAGCTTAGGGGTAAAGCACTGTTTCGGTGCGGGCTGCTAACGCGGTACCAAATCGATGCAAACTCTGAATACTAAGTGTGTAACTAACCAGTAAGACTGTGGGGGATAAGCTCCATTGTCAAGAGGGAAACAGCCCAGACCACCAGCTAAGGCCCCTAAATGATTACTAAGTGATAAAGGATGTGGGAATGCTGAGACAATCAGGAGGTTCGCCTAGAAGCAGCTATCCTTTAAAGAGTGCGTAATAGCTCACTGATCAAGCGCACCTGCGCCGAAAATGAACGGGGCTAAGTAATCTGCCGAAGCTGTGGGATCTTTTAGATCGGTAGGGGAGCGTTCCACAATAGATTGAAGCATTAGCGTAAGCGGATGTGGACGAAGTGGAAGTGAGAATGTCGGCTTGAGTAGCGAAAACATTGGTGAGAATCCAATGCCCCGAAAACCTAAGGTTTCCTTCGGAAGGCTCGTCCGCGGAGGGTAAGTCAGGACCTAAGGCGAGACCGAGAGGTGTAGTCGATGGATAACGGGTTAATATTCCTGTACTATTTTTTATTGACAACAAAGGACGGAGAAGGCTACGTTGGCCGGATGTTGGTTACCGGTTTAAGCGTTCAAGGTGTTGAGAGATAGTTAAAATATCTTGAGCTGAGGCGTGAATACGAAATGCTACGGCATAAAAGCAACCGATGTCATGCTTCCAAGAAAAGTTTGCACTG
Source organism: uncultured Microbacteriaceae bacterium (assembly GCA_937920245.1). Classification (GTDB taxonomy): domain Bacteria; phylum Actinomycetota; class Actinomycetes; order Actinomycetales; family Microbacteriaceae; genus Aquiluna. Next base: position 236 of record CALGUV010000167.1, on the reverse strand, counting down.
TCATAAATAAAAAATACCTGTACTATAAACCGACACAGGTGGGTAGGTAGAGAATACCAAGGGGCGCGAGATAACTCTCTCTAAGGAACTCGGCAAAATAACCCCGTAACTTCGGGAGAAGGGGTACCTTTTTAAGGTTGCAATAACCAGGTTCAAGCGACTGTTTACCAAAAACACAGGTTTCCGCTAAGTCGCAAGACGATGTATGGGGGCTGACGCCTGCCCAGTGCCGGAAG
>CALGUV010000166.1 GCA_937920245.1 uncultured Microbacteriaceae bacterium | reverse complement strand
CTAACTCAGATTCAACCGTTGTTTGATGACTATTTCTGGGGTAACCTGAATAAATGAGTGAACCGACAAAAAAAGTTTTTGGAACGGCCATCAGCGGTTATAACCGTGCTGAGGTCGATCGCCACGTTGCCTGGCTGCAGAAGAATCTAGCTGAAATCGAGCAATACAACTCAATGGCTATTCGGGAGCAGAACGCGCTGCGCGAGCGAATCGTTGAACTAGAAGAGTCCGCAAAGCTCAACCGCTCACCTGGTTACGCCCAGGTTGGAGCACAGTTTGAGCAGACTCTAAGACTTGCCGAGTCAGAAGCTGCGAAGCTTGTGAATGACGCAGCCAAAGATTCAGTAAAGCTTCGCGAGACTTCCAAGGCTGAAGTTGAGCGCATGAAGTTCGAGGTCGAGGACGAAGTTGAAAAAGCGATCTCTGCTGCGAAACGTCAAGCTAAGTCGATTGTTTCTAGTGCTAATAAGGAATCAAGAGAGACTCTTGATGCAGCCGAAGATGAGATGCAACGAGTTGAATCAGAGCGCGCAAGGCTATCTAAAGAGGCAAATGTAATTCGCTCTGACGCCGACAACTATGTTTCGAAGGTCAAGGCTGAACTTCAAAGCGAAGTTGAGCGTATTCAGAACGAGAACTCGAGAGTCCTAAAGCGCAATGCTGAAATCGAATCTGAGATTTCAGAGAAGATCGATGTCGGCGAGAAGCAGGCACTGGAGATTTTCCGTAAGGTTCAGTCCGAGGCTGAGCAGATGCGCGATGAGGCTGAGCGTGAGCTTGCCGCAGCCACCCAAGAGGCGAGCTCTCTGGTTGAGAACGCTGAAGAGACTTTGGATAATGCAAGGCGTGAGGCTGACCGCATGGCTTCAGAGTCTCAAGGCATGGCGCTTGCTCTTATCTCAGATGCCCGTGCTCGAGCAGAAGCCCTGGCCATGAAGTCTCTGGACATTGCCCGTGAGGCAATCGCCGAGGCTGAATACAGATTGTCTAAGCTGCCTCAGCAGTCAAATGCGATCGAAGCCTTCCTTGAGGAGACATCCAGGTTGATTACTCCTGAGCAAGAGGTGATTCTTGCAAGGCGCAAGTCTTTGAGTGAATCGTTAAGTAAGCCTTTGGAGGCAGACCTAGTTCAGGATGCTGATTCGGTCGATGCCGAAGAGGGCAAGAACTAGTTCTTTTTTAGTAGCGGCGCTATTGAATTCATAGCTCCACCCAAAACAGCAGGTATTCCGCCGCCCGGGTGAACCGAGGCCCCTACCCGATAAAGCCATGGCTTGAGTGGGTTCATGTATTGCGGGTTATGAAACGGCCCTGATTGCCAAAGTGGTTTTGTTGCTCCGTAGAGAGCTCCACCGGGTGCTCCCCAGCTACCGAAGTATTCAGGATCTAGAACCATCGAATCTTCAAATAGCTCGGTTATTGGCTTAGTCAGGCCCATTTTGCTGGAGATTCTTGCAACTTCATTTTTGACCCACGGGTGATTGATGTCGTAGTGCTTGCCGTCGGCAGGTGCTGTTAGCAGCACGGCAACGGTTGGCTTGTCGTTCGGGTAGATCTCGTGGGCTTTGTAGTAGTTCACAAAAGCCATGGTCTGCAATGGAAGTCTTGCTTGTTCTAGTGATTCATAAAGCTCTTCTGGGTCATCCGGCATTACTACCGAGTGGGTGACGGTGTCTTTTGGTAGTGGTTTAGTAAGCACCCCGTAGATTGCTATTCCGGAGCAAGAGCGGTGCTTTGCTGGTTTTGCCTTTTGCCCAGTCATGAGTTCTCTTAGAACCTGCGGGTCCAGTGAGCTCACGATGTAGTCGGCGGCATAGCTCTCAGTCTTAGTTTTTATTTGTCTTTTACTAACCGCGGTGATCTCTTGCCCGAGCTTGATCTCTACTCCTGCAGCGGTTGCTAGCTTTGCAAGAGACTGCGCTATTTCATTTACTCCACCAACCGGAACCTTGATGCCGTCGGTTGCCATCACTGCGGTCATTGATGCGTAGAGTGCCAAGGTCTTAGATGGTGCTATTCCGGCGTTTAGCGTGTGGATGGCGATGATGTCTTTTAGTTCTTTTGGCATCCACCTCAAGCCCTTTAGATAAAGACTGGTGGTGAGCCTTAGCCCATAACGCTTTTGAAGTTTGGCTAGAGCTGGCAGTGATGCCGGGTCTGTTGGCATCTTGGTTAGTAACTCTGTGATTGGGTCGGTTAGCGGAGCGTGGTCTTTTTCAAACCGCTCCCAGGCCACAAACCACTTGTGGTCTTTTTTAACTGGCAGGTCAGTTATGTCATCCTGGTAGTAATACCTACCAAGCTCATTCAGTTTTACAAAGTTGATATCCGCTATCTCTTTTGCTGTCTTGGAGGTCTTTTTTCCAAGTTGGTCATAGCGGTCAAGTAGTTTGTCCCAAACCCCAGTGAAGGTCACGAGCGCTGGACCAGTGTCCATGCTTTGTCCGGCAACCGTGATTCGCCTAGATTTACCACCCAGCCAGTCGTGACGTTCTAAAACGGTGACTTGGTGGCCAGCGCGCGCTAGTAGCGCGGCGCTTGCAAGGCCTGAGAGTCCTGCTCCTAGAACGATTACTTTGCTCATGATTTCCTTTTTAGGGGGTTTCCTTTGACGGGGTTTCCTTATTTAGGGGTAGATGCCTAACACCAGACCGGTTACCAACTGAACACCGGCAACGGCTCCTGCGATATAAGGAAAGGCGATGGAGTACTTATAAAGATCGTGTGCTTTTTCAGGTGTTGGCGTTTTGAAGATGCCGTAGACCAAGAGGCCTGCAATTGCAGCATTCACAATTGCAACTGGGATGTTAACAAGAGCGAACAGCACCGTTGAAATTCCCCACCAGAAGGTTGCCCAAATGGCCGTGTTCTTAGGTCCAAGGTGGACGGCGGTGGTGATGATGCCGGTGTCAGAGTCTTGGGGGATGTCTTGAATCGCGTCATAGGCGTGCTTGGCAATTGACCAAGCCATCAGCCCAGTAACAGCTAACCAAAGTGGCGCTACGCCAAGGGCTAGCGGAACAAAGGCCAGCGGGAAGGCGTAGTCGGTGTTCGATAGCGCATCCAGATACTTTCTGGCCTTGAACCTGAGTGGAGGAGCAGAGTAGAAAGTGAAGAACAGTGCATAGGTAAGCATCCAGAGGGTTGCTGCTAGCGGCAGGGTCAGGGCGAAGTAGGTAAGAAATGGAACGTTGGTGACAATCACCGCGATCCAGATTGGCTTGACTTCATTCGGGAAGATGTGAGCACCTTCATAACCGCCCTTGCGGGCGTTTATGTTGTCGGTTTCCTGGTCGAAGATATCGTTGATTCCATAGATCAGGATGTTCATCGGGAAGGTGACCCAAATCAAGATCGGGACGATGTCCCAGTTCCATAAAAAGCCCGCCAACCACATTCCAGTGATGGTGGTTCCTATGGTGTTTACCCATAGAACCGGACGAGAAATCTCAATTAGCCGCTTTAGCATCATAAAAGCCTAGACGGGAAGCGACCGTTTAGTTTGAGCTGAAGCACTATCACAAATGTGCAAAAACAAAACCGCACTTTAGACGCGTAAATTGGCATACTTGTCACCAATGTTCAATCCTATTCACCATCGTGAGGCATAAATGACAAGCATTAACCCACTACTGGCTCCGGATACTGGATTAATTAGCCAGCATGAGCCAAGCGCAAGCGCTGCCCTCGAGTCGCTTTTGTCTATTCGGTATTTCGAAGAGGCCGTGGACGGCCTATTTGCTCGTGGGCTTATGCACGGAACAATGCACCTGTCGATTGGCCAAGAGGCGGTGGCAACCGGGGTTTGTGCAGCGCTAAGAAGGACTGACTTTATTACCTCCACTCACCGTGGTCACGGTCACTGCATTGCAAAGGGTGCCGACCTAACAAGAATGATGGCTGAGCTATTAGCCAAGCAGACCGGCTACTGTCGCGGTCGCGGTGGCTCAATGCACATTGCCGATGTTGAAACCGGAAACCTCGGCGCCAATGGAATTGTCGCCGGTGGAATCCCAATTGCTGCGGGTGCTGCACTGGCCCAAAAGATGAAGGGCAAAGACAACGTGGTTGTGAGCTTCTTCGGCGACGGTGCAACTAACGAGGGCGCATTCCACGAAGCCATGAACTTGGCAGCCATCTGGGATCTACCGGTTATTTTTGTTTGCGAGAACAATAAATACGGCATGAGTGGTTCGACTGAATTCAGCATGAAAATTGACCAGATCTCTGAGCGTGCCGGTAGCTATGGCTTTCCCGGAGTAACCGTTGATGGCAATGACGTGGACGCTGTATTTGAAGCAACTAAGACCGCGGTTGAAAGAGCTAGAGCGGGTAAGGGCCCAACTTTGATTGAGTGCATGACCTACCGACACAAGGGGCACTCCAAGAGCGACAAGAACCTTTACCGCACCAAAGAGGAGATCGAGAGCTGGAAGGCCCAGGATCCGATTGGCCGTTTCGAGCAAAAGATTCTGGAGCAGGGAACTTTGATCCAGGAGCAAATTGATGCGATCGCTGAAAAGGCTCGTGACTCAGTGCGCAGCGCAATCACCGAGGCTTCCGAAGCCCCCGATTCTGATCCTGCAGAACTCCTCAGCAGCGTCTACCGGGAGGCAAAGTAAATGACCGAACGCATACTTACTTACGCCGAAGCAATTCGCGAGGCAATCGGTCAGGCCATGGAGACCGATGAGAACGTCTTCATGCTCGGCGAGGACATCGGCATCTACGGAGGTGCCTTTGGTGTTTCCGGCGATCTTTACCAGCGGTTTGGAAAAGATCGAATCCTAGACACTCCAATTTCAGAGCTCGGCATTGTCGGAGCTGCGGTTGGTGCTGCCCTTGTTGGCATGAAGCCAATTGTTGAGATTCAGTTCTCGGACTTTACCGCTCAGGCGATGGACCAGATTGTCAACCAGGCCGCAAAGATTCACTTCATGTTAGGTGGCGAGCTCTCGGTGCCGCTTGTGCTTCGAGCACCTTCTGGTTCCGGAACCGGTGCTGCAGCTCAGCACTCCCAGAGCCTAGAGGCTTGGTTTGCTCACGTGCCGGGGCTAAAGGTTGTTATGCCATCAAGCCCCTACGAGGCCAAGGGCTTGCTACTGGCAGCCCTAGATGACCCAAACCCAGTTATTTTCCTGGAGCACAAGCTTTTGTATAAAACCTCAGGCCACGTTCCGGAGGAGCAATACCGGATTCCCCTTGGGACAAGCAACCTGGTGCGAACCGGTAAGGACCTGACGCTTGTGGCAAGCGGGGTAATGGTTTCTAGGAGTCTTGAAGCAGCTGAATCTCTCAAGGATTCCGGTGTTGAAATAGAGGTAATCGACATTCGATCACTCTCACCTTTTGACATGGGTCCGATAAACGAATCGATTCTAAAAACTGGCAAGGTCATGCTTGTTCAAGAAGCTCCAAAGCACGGAGGGTTCATGGCCGAGGTCGCCGCTCAGATTTCTGAAGGCCCAGCGCTGTTCTCACTGACTGAGCCAATTCGAAGGTTGTGCGGAATGGATGTTCCGATTCCGTATGCTCCCCAGCTTGAAAAGAGTGTTGTTCCTCAGTTGGATGACATCATTGCCAATGCTTTAGAAGTTCACAGGGGTAGCTAATGGCCAGCACCGCGATAGTGATGCCCAAGATGTCAATGACTATGACCGAGGGCGAGGTAGTTGAGATCCTCATCGCCGTCGGTGATGAAATCACATCCGGGCAGCTAGTTGCGGTGGTGGGAACCGATAAGACCGACATGGAGGTTGAGTCAGACCACGCCGGCAAGGTGCTAGAGGTTTTGGCTAAACCTGGTGACGTGCTTGAAGTTGGTGCCCCAATGTTTATGTTGGAGACCAAGGGCGAAGACTTGCTTGCAGGCTTGTTTGGGTCTGCCCCAGAGGCGGCTGAGCCTGCTGTAGCCGAAGCTACTCCGGTTGCAACTGTCAGTCAGGCGCCGGTTGAAGAGGCAGTTAGCGGTCAAGCGCCAGCCGCACCAGAACCCCTCAAGTCGATTCTGGCTATGCCCGGCGCTCGCAGAATGGCAAGAGACCAAGGTATTGATCTAGCTACCGTGAAAGCTGCAAGTCCAAGCGGAGTTATCAAGCAGTCCGATTTGAGTGTGTCGAGTGATTTAGCTCAATCTACAGATCCGAGTCGAGAGCTGAAGGCCCGAGCATTGATTGCAAAGGTTGTGGCGACCGCTCTTGAAATACCGCAGTTCAGTTTGAGTAAAAAGGTTTCAGTTTCAAAGCCGCTGCCCAAGGATTTTGTAACAAGAGCAGGCCTGCTACTTCAAGCCTGGCAAAAAACTCTTGCTGCCAGTCCCAAACTAAACACCAGGTTTGTTGACGGGAGCTTTGTTTCTAACTCCGAGGTTAGAGCCGCATATCTCGTGGAGACGAGCCTTGGCTTTGTGTCACCGGTAATTTCTTTGGCCGGGGACTTTGCAGCTAGCGTTCCAAGCATTCTGGCTGCCGCGAGGATAAATAAAATTTCGCTGGAGAATCTTTCTGGGGCGACAACTTCTGTGACTGACTTATCCGAGTTCGATGTTTCGCAAGCAAACACTTTGTTGTTTGGTTCGCAAACCAGCGGTTTGAATTTAGGTAAAGCATCAGAACAGGGGCAGGCAGTCACAATTGATGTCACAATTGTGCTTGATCATAGAATTGCTGATCCGGGCGATGGGGCCAGAGCCCTTGGTCTATTCGAGAAGTTTTTGAACGAGGTGTTGGATGGCTAGCGCTAGAGATCGCGCCTTGATCGTCAAGGTCGCTCGAATGTATTACGAGCAAGAGATGTCTCAAGACCAAATCGCAAGGGCCCTACTTACTAGCCGTTCAAACATCTCCCGCATTCTTACCGTTGCCAAGAAAAAAGGCATCGTTGAGATCCGAATCGCTGAAACCATAAAGCGCGAAACTGAACTAGAAGACATGCTGATTGCGCGCTTCGGCTTGCGCGCAGCCCTTGTCGCCACAGTGCCCTCTGGATCTAGTGACTACAAGTCGGTGGGGCAACTGGCTGCTCAGCACTTCCTGGCGCAACTAAAACCGGGTGTCAAGGTTGCACTTTCTTGGGGCAGGTCACTCCAGGCAATGGTCAATGAACTTGATGAAGATAATCGTCCAGACGTAACTTTGGTTCCAATCATGGGAGGCATGACCGCGACACCGGCTAGCTTGAGCGGCGAGACCTTGATAAGAACTTTGGCAACCAAACTGAATTCGGAATACCTAACGTTGCACGTCCCAACTATCGTGCAGAGCCCGGATGTTCGGACGGCCCTACTGCAAGAGCCGAGCGTGAAATCGGTTATTGACGCCGCAAAAATGGCGGACGTGGCATTCGTGGGGATCGGTTCCAGAGAGTCTTCTAGCTCGAACTACATTCTTGAAACTGCTGGAATTAATAAGGTAGAACACCCGGACTTCTGGTCCAAGGCCGCGGGAGACATTGGTGGCAGGTTCTTTGATTCTCAAGGCAAGGTGATCGACACCAGGCTAGAAAATAGAACCGTTGGTCTAGACCTTGATGAGCTTAGAAAAATGCGAAGAGTCGTCGGCGTTGCAGCCGGCGAGGATAAAACCATGGGAATACTGGCAGCACTCCGGGGCAAGCTACTATCTGATTTGGTAACAAGTTCTAGCTGCGCCTTGAAGCTGTTGGGCCTGGCAGATCAAGAGACACAGAAAGGGTTGGCATAACCATGGTGGAAAATCTATTTTGGATCTTTTTGCTTATTGCGGGAATGTGGGCATTTCAGCTCTATCTTGCAGTCAAGCAATCTCAACGGTTTGGTGAGCAGATAAAAGAGATTAGAACCGCCGGCACCACAACATCTGTTGGCATAGGTGGCTTCCGGTATCGAGGGGGCCGTGCCTTTGTCGCAATTGCGCAGAAGGACGGAATCGTTACCGGCTCAAGAGTGCTGACGGGATTGTCGGTTTTTGCGAATTCCAAGCCTTGGGACAAGGTAATTGGCATGCACATAAGTGATTTAGCCGAGGGCAAGGGTCTTGAAAATGAGAAGAGAAAGCGCCGAGACGGGGCTAAAAGGGCAGCGCAGACACTGCTCGACGAAAATTCACAAACGTGACTACAAAGTAACTACTGATTTGGAACTACCTCCTATAGATTCTTGACAAGCATGGTCAAAGTGGCCCGTGCTTCGATCCTTAGGAGGGTTGATGAATCTCTTTACAGACGCAGCAACGGTGGCAGCACCGGAAGGCGTATGGGGAGCAATAGCTAACGGCGCGGAATATTTCATTGGAATATTCCAAGAAGGTGGAGTGGTACTTTTCAGTCTCATAGGAGGAATCCTTCCGACTCTGATCGTTCTACTAACTGCAGTTAATGCTCTAGTTCGTCTAATAGGTCCAGAAAAAATCGAAGACTTGGGCCGCAAAGCAGCCCAGCCCGGTCTTATCTGGTACCCAGTCCGTTACATGGTGCTACCAGTCTTGGCAGTATTTTTCCTAACGAACCCGATGGCTTACACCATTGGACGTTTTCTACCAGAGGCGTACAAGCCAGCTTTCTATGACAGCGCGGTTTCTTTTGTGCACCCAATTACCGGTCTTTTCCCGCACGCAAACCCAGGTGAGCTATTTGTTTACCTAGGCATCGCAGCTGGAATTACCACGTTGGGCTTCGGTCTTGGAGACATAGCAATTCGTTTCTTGCTAGTCGGTCTCGTTGTCATCTTTATTCGCGGAGTGGTAACTGAATTTATTACCAAGCGAATGATGGCTAGAAGAGATAAGGCGGCTGCCTAATGAATAACCTATTAGTAAAAGTAGGACGCGGAGTTGGTGGCGTCGTTGGAGCTCTTTACCAGGCTGGTAGAGACTCGATTGACACAGTAATCCGGAACATCCTGCCATTTATGGCGTTTATCTCATTCATCATCGGTCTGGTACTCGTTACCGGTATTGGTGACTTCATTGCTCAGGGAATCAAGCCTCTGGCTGGCAGCCTTGTTGGTCTGCTAATCGTGTCAGTGATTTGTGCAATTCCATTGCTATCTCCACTTCTAGGTCCAGGTGCGGTTATCGCACAGGTTGTTGGAACCTTGCTAGGTGTCGAGATTGGTAAGGGAACTATCCCTCCTCAGTACGCACTTCCTGCCCTATTCGCTATCAACCCTCAGGTTGGTTGCGACTTCATACCGGTGGGTCTTGCTCTTGGTGAAGCTGAGCCAGAGACAGTAGAAATCGGTGTTCCTGCCGTGCTGTTCTCTCGTTTGATCACCGGCCCTACTGCCGTTGTTATTGCGTACTTCGCAAGCTTCGGCATGTACAGCTAAACGTTTTCCCCAAACGGTTGAGAAGAGGGTGGGTGGAATAATCCACCCACCCTCTGCTCTTCCTAAAGGTAAGGAAAACCCTTTTCTTAGACAACGACGTTGAAGGAGTAACAGATGGCAGATTACAAGGCAGTACTAATTGAAAAAGGCCCTGGCGGCTGGGGTGGTCCTTTGACCATTTTGCCAACCGATGAAAAGCCACTCATCTACTGCGTAACCGGAGGTGGCATTCACCCAATCGCAGCTCGGATTGCCGAGCTCACCGGTGGCGAGGTGTTTGACGGCTTCAAGTCCTCGGCGCCGTTTGAAAAAATCGCGGTAGCAGTTATCGATTGCGGTGGCACGGCACGCATCGGTGTGTATCCGATGAAGAAGGTCAAGACCGTGGACATTCACGCGACCAGCCCAGCTGGCCCGCTGGCAATGTTTATCACCGAAGATCTAATGGTTTCCGGCGTAAAAGCCGACAACATCAAGCCGATCGACTAGGAAGCAAAAAAATGACGGCGCTTTACCAAAGCACTGTCACCGAGATTGGCGAATTGGTCCCTGCGTTTATAGCGGAGGGGATGCTGGTCTTTTTTGGTGAAGGTGCTCCGGAGGAACTCAGGGACTTCTGCATCATGCATGAAGTAAGTCACAAGCAAGACCAGATTATGGTTGGCGATTTTTTTGCCATCGATGATCACGAGTTCGAAATTTTAGCCGTCGGCGATGTCGCTAACGAGAACCTGATGAACCTTGGGCACCTAAATCTCAAGGCAAACGGGAACGGTCAAGCGGACCTCCCGGGGGATGTATGCATCGCAGAAGTAGAGCTTCCCGAAATAAGGGTCGGGGCTCACTTCGGTATTACAAGGAGATAACCAAGTGCAATATCGTTTGAAACTAAAGCAGATGGCAGAGGCCAATGGCCGGCCATTTCGCATCGCTCTGGTTGGCGCCGGGCAGATGGGACGCGGCTTCGCCTCACAGTCACACCGACTGGGCTTGCAGGTGGCAGTAGTCGCGGACATAGCTCAAGAGCGCATCAATCAGGCATATGCCGACCTGGGGCTGGATGCACCTTTAATTTCAAACGATATTGCACTTCTTAATGCCGCAATAGTCACCGGTAAGCCGGCGGGGACAACTGACTCCAACATCGTGCCGCTTTTGGATGTCGACGTTGTTGTTGAGGCAACCGGGGTCGCCGAGATAGGCGCTCAGGTTATCTACAACACTTTGATCAATAAAAAGCACAGCGCCACCTTGAACGTCGAGTGCGACGTGACCGTCGGGCCCATGTTGCGCGAGACTGCCAAAGAAAACGGAGTGCTCTACTCGGTATGTAACGGTGATGAGCCGGCAGAGGCTAAGGAGCTTGTTGATTTTGCGAAGGATCTGTCCTTTGAAATCGTGATGGCGGGTAAGGGCAAGAACAACCCTTTTGAGCCACACTCAAACCCAGACACCGTTGCCGAGCGCGCAGCCGCGAAACACATGAATCCGAAGATGCTTGCGAGCTTCACTGATGGCTCAAAGACCATGATTGAGATGGCTGCTCTTGCCAATGCCACCGGGCTTGGCCTAACCAAGCGCGGCATGATTGGTCCAGAGGCTAGCCGCAAGACGCTGCAGGACGTATTCTGCCCAGTCGAAGATGGCGGAGTCTTAGAGCAAACCGGCGTTGTTGATTACTGCACCGGAGACGTTGCACCCGGTGTTTTTGTGATCGTAAAGACTGACAGCCCATATGTCGCCGAAGAGATGAGCTACCTATCAATGGGCAAGGGTCCCTACTTTGCTATCTTTCGACCCTTCCACTTGGCAAGCGTTGAAGCTCCGCTAACGGTAGCCAAGATGCTCTGCGACGGCTACGAGACCCTGGTCAGCGGCAAGCCGACCACTGAAGTTATTGCTTCAACCAAAAAGGCTCATGCCAAGGGTGAAAGATTCGATGGCATTGGAGGATTCTCAGCCCGAGGGGTGACCGACAGGGTAGAAGATGCCAAGAGCGACAACTTGGTACCAATAGGCTTATTGCAAGGCGCGACTGCTAGGCGCGACATACCAATCGACACCTTGATTACTTATGATGATGTTGATCTAGATCAAAACCAAACCATCTATATGCTTCGCATGAAACAAGACCAACTAGGTCTTTCGTAGGGGTTGTAACAGCGAGAGGGGTGAGAGTTGTCAGAAGATAGCCTCACCGACCCTTGCGGGTTTTGCAGGGACCAGAAGCCCAAGCAGGTTCTTTACCAAGGGAAAGTTGCTTTCGGAACAAAGTGCACGGTCTGCGGTGCGACCGCTCAATACAGTTCTCGAACACTTAGAAACCATGCTCTGGCTGTTACCCCTCCGGGCTTTGAGCACACCCCGCTTGGGATGGTCGCAAAAATGCTGAAAGATCCAGTCTCTTTTTTTAGACCAAAGAAAAACAAGGGTCCAGACAACTAGGCGGACCTGCTGGCTAGAGACGCTTTTGACCAACTCCCAAGAATCTCAATTTTGGCGCTGTCTGTCTTGGCCTCGATGAGAGGCTCTGGAAGGCCTGGCACCTGCCGCTTGTCTATCACTGGCGTTAGCGCTTCCACCTGTTTCTTAGGAGAGCTAGTTCTCCACAGCCTCGAGCTCTAGCTCAAGTGGACTAATCGGACTAGGCTTATCTTTATGGTGAAGCAGGTGAACATGCACGAGGCAAAGACCAACTTTTCTAAACTCGCTCAGCAGGTTGAGGCCGGGGAAGAGGTTTTGATTGCCAGAGATGGGAAGGTAATCATGAAGCTTTCAAAGTTCGAAGAAGAGCTTTCGGTGCCGAGGGACTTTTCAAGCCTCAAGGGTCTGACTTCTCCAATCAGTGACGAGGAGTGGGATCGGATGGATCAAGTGTTCTTAGATTCAATCGAGTATGGCGAGCTGGATGTATAAGGGCTACTTACTTGACACTCAAGTTTTGGTTTGGCTCGAGCACTTCCCAGAGCGCATCGGAAAGAATTCAATCCATCTGATTGAAAGAAGACAGGTATATTTCTCATCGATTTCAGTCGCTGAGCTCTCGTTCAAAGGGTCTTTAGGCAAGTATCCATTCAACCCGGACTCGCCAAGGGCCTGGAATGAAGCGGGCATCAAGACGTTGAATTTTGACACGGGGGCAGGCTTCGCCTTCCCTAGATTTTCTGCCAGTCAGGTTCCAGATCCAATGGACCGACAAATCATGGCTACAGCCGCCGCAAATAACTTGATTCTTTTGACCTCAGACCGAAAGATACTCGCTCAAAACTTTGATTGGGTGTTGGATGCCACAACGTAGACTTGGGGCTGTCTAAGGAGTCAGATGTCTAACCGCCAAGTCACGCCCAGAACCGAAGGGTGGACTCAGAAAAAAGATGAAACCGGCAAGCCATTATTGCAATTTGCCGAACCCAAGCGCGGCAAGCCCCCGCTTCATCTAGCGGACATCGAACCAGGCGAACGAGCAGCCAGAGTCAAGGAACTCGGCATTGAATCCTTTAGGGCTAAGCAGCTGGCGACCCATTACTTTGATCACTACACCTCAGACCCTGAAAAGATGACCGATCTACCAAAAACCGGTCGGGAAGAGCTGGTTGGCAAAGTTCTGCCCACCATGCTTACCGAAGTCAAGAGGCTGCAAACCGATGACGGTAAGACGGTCAAATTCTTGTGGCGCCTATTCGATGGCGCACTGGTTGAGTCGGTTCTCATGCGCTACACCAACCGCATCACACTGTGTGTTTCTTCACAGGCCGGTTGTGGCATGAACTGTCCGTTCTGTGCAACCGGGCAGGCGGGGCTAGTTCGAAACATGTCGGCCGGTGAGATTGTTGATCAGATCGTCCGTGCCAACGAGTTGATTGCAGCGGGCGGCTTGGGTAAGCGTAAGCACGATGACGAGCGGGTTAACAACATTGTTTTCATGGGCATGGGTGAACCGCTTGCAAATTACTCAAAGGTCATGAGCGCTATTAGGACCATGGTTGAACCACAGCCAAATGGTCTTGGCATGAGTGCTAGAAACATAACGGTCTCAACCGTTGGCTTAGTTCCAGGAATCAAGAAGCTAGCCGATGAGGACCTTCCCTTGACCTTCGCACTTTCCCTGCACGCTCCGGATGACCAACTGCGAGATGATCTGATCCCGGTTAATTCGAAGTGGAAGGTGGATGAGGCGCTGGATGCTGCCAGAAGCTACTTTGAGAAAACCGGAAGAAGAGTTTCGATCGAATACGCACTTATAAAAGACATGAACGATCACGGCTGGCGAGCCGAGCTTCTTGCTCAAAAGCTAAATGACCGCGGCAAAGGCTGGGTTCACGTGAACCCAATTCCACTGAACCCAACCCCTGGTTCGGTCTGGACGGCGTCGACTCCGGAACAAACCGACATCTTTGTTTCTACCCTTGAGAAAAATGGAATCCCAACCACCCTGCGCGATACCCGCGGCAAGGAAATCGATGGTGCTTGCGGTCAGCTCGCTGCCGTCGATTGATCGGGTCTATTCTCCCAGCTAGACCGCTTAGGCTAAATAGATGAAAAACATCACATTTGGCCTAGATACCTTCGGCAACGTCTCTCTCGATGAGAGTGGAAATCCAGTTTCTGCAGCCCAGGTGATTCGCGATGTTTTAGCTCAGGGTCAATTGGCGGATGAGTTGGGGCTTAATAACTTCAACATCGGTGAACACCACCGTGACGATTTTGCAGTCACTGCTCCTGACACAATTTTGGCTGGCCTTGCAACCACCACCAAGAACATAATCCTTGGCACCGGAGTCACTGTTTTATCAAGCGAAGATCCAGTTCGGGTTTACCAGCGCTTTGCCACAATCGATGCATTATCCAACGGCCGGGTCCAGATCACCGCGGGACGCGGATCATTCATTGAGAGCTTTCCGCTTTTCGGTTACGAGCTATCCGATTACAACGATCTTTTTGAGCAAAAGCTAGAACTGCTCGTGGAGCTTCTGAAGGAAGAACCGGTCACCTGGTCTGGATCCATGAGAGCTGGGCTATCAAACCAACAGGTTTACCCAAAGACCGAGGGCGGCAAGATACCGCTTCGAGTTGGTGTTGGCGGTTCCCCGGAGTCGGTGCTTCGAGCAGCCAGACTAAACATTCCAATGGCACTTGCCATTATTGGCGGTGACCCAGCAAGGTTCGAACCTTTTGCAAGGCTTTATAAAGAAACCCTTGCAAAGCTTGGCATGCCAGAGTTGCCAGTTTCGGTCCACTCTCCAGGTCACGTCGCAGAAACTGATGACCAGGCCATCGAAGAGGCTTGGCCGGGCTATGAGGCTTCGTTCGGGAAAATCGGTCTAGAGCGCGGCTGGGGTCCGACTTCAAAAGAGCATTTTTTGTCTGAGGTTTATCACGGGTCAATGTATGTCGGTTCTCCTGAGACCGTCGCGAAAAAGATCGTTCACGCACTTAGCTCCGTTGGTGCTAGCCGCTTTGACCTGAAGTACGACATGGGCCCGCTGTCGCACTCGAAGCTGACAAAGAGCATTGAGCTTTACGCGACGAAGGTTGTGCCTATGGTTCGCGAAATGCTCGAAACCGTCTAGTTAGAGCGGTTCTGAGGGCTTTCGGGGAAAGCAAACTCTTCAGGAATGTTCGCGAATGATTGGAAATGTTCGTTTGTGACCACTTCGTTATCAAATTTGTCTAATTTGATGGTGTTTCGTGGTTATTCTTTAGCCAAGTATTCTAACTAGGAGGTTCAATGCTGAATAAAATTACCGGTCACGAAGTTGACCGTCGGTTACTTCTCAAGGGCGCTGCTGCCGGTGGTTTAGGTATTGCTGGTGCAACCATGCTTGCAGGCTGTGCGCCTGGAGCAGCGGGCCCACTGACTTTCGGTGCCCGCACCGTTGACGAGTCGCCAACCCAGCAGCTTCAAGCGCTAGTGGCGGCTTACACCGCAAAGACTGGCAACGAAGTTGCTTACAACGCGACCGAGTCAAACGCTTTCCAGAACAACTTGTCGCAGTACCTTCAGGGAACACCTGACGACTGCTTCCAGTGGATGGCCGGCTACCGAATGCAGTTCTTTGCAGATCAGGGACTTCTAGAGGACATCTCAGACGTTTGGGATGACATCGGAGATCAGTACCCTGAGAGCTACAAGATCGCTTCAACGGGTCTTGACGGCAAGCAGTACTTCGTCCCACAGGGCTGGTACCCATGGGGTCTTCACTTCCGCAAGTCGATGATGGCTGAAATTGGAATGAAGCCGGAAGACATTTACAACTGGGACGACTTCATGTCAGCTCTTGCTGAGCTGAAGGGCCAGGGCCTCATTGGTCTTGCTTCTGCCGACAAGGGTGGCTGGGAAGCAATGGGAACCTTTGACATCTTGAATGCACGTATTAACGGATACCAGTTCCACGTCGACCTACTAGGTGGTCGTGAGAAGTGGACCGATGATCGCGTAAAGGAAGTCTTCCGTCACTGGGAGATGATGTTGCCATACCAGAACACCAACGTCCTAGACCTTGAGTGGGATGGCGCCATGCAGTTGCTACTGCAGAAGCAGGCCGGATTCTTTATGAATGGCTCATGGTTCGGTGGAAACTTCCTCGAGCAGAGCCAAGAAGACTACGACGACCTAATGATCGTGCCTTTCCCTGAAATCAACCCAGATCACGGACGCGACACTGTCGATGCTCCAGTAGATGGTTTCTGTGTTGCAAAGAACGGTGGAAACCCAGAAGGTGGTAAGGACTTCATTAAGTTTGCCGGAGACATGGAAGGTGTTCAAGCAATGCTTGACACCGGTGTTCCATTGACAAGCGCTAACAAGGGTCAGGACAAGTCATCCTATGACGCATTCCAGAATGCCCAACAAGCTGTTATGGACGAGGCTAAGTACATCACTCAGTTCCTAGACCGCGACACCAGGCCGGACTTTGCTGGCCCAATTGTTGGACCCGCATTCCAGAGCTGGTTCAAGGACCCAAGCTCTACTGACTCAATCCTTGAGTCACTTCAGAGCCAGTGGGACGCTCTAGCTCCGCTGTAAAGCGAAGCTAAAGTAACCCAAGAAGAGTAACTGATGAGCAGTGCGGCGCCTATTGAGAAAAAGCCTGTAAAGGCGAAAAAACTTAAGAGGCGTCGCACTTTCTCACGTGCAGACCGCCTCACCCTCGGAGTTTTCATTGGAATTCCAACTTTTCTACATGTGGCCCTGGTTTGGTTTCCAGCCTTTGTAACGATTTATCTTTCCTTTACGTATTGGACCGGTATTCACATTGGAGATATCCAATGGGCCGGATTAGCCAACTACGAAAACATTTTCTTCAATACTCCAATTTTTTGGGACGCGCTTAGAGTCAACGTCGTTTGGCTGGTGTGGTTCGGTGTTATCGCAACGCCACTTGGCATTTTGCTTGCCTATCAAATTGACCGCGAGATTCGCGGTCACACGTTTTACCAGTCCGCCTATTACCTACCGGTAGTTCTTTCCTTGGCGGTCATCGGTGTTATCTGGAACTTCTTGCTTCGTCCAGACGGGCTAGTAAATGGGCTGCTTGGACTGGAGATCAGCGAAGCCGTTTCATTCTTTGGGGATGATCGCTACAACATCTGGGTCATTCTAACGATGGCTTCTTGGCGCCACATCGGTTACATAATGCTTTTGTATTTAGCTGGCCTAAAGGCAGTGGATGCATCCTTGCGAGAGGCTTCCTCTATCGATGGTGCTACCGAGTGGCAAACCTTCAAGAAGGTTGTCTTCCCTGCTATGAAGCCAGTGAACATCATCGTGATCGTCATCACAATTATTGAGTCACTTCGAGCCTTTGACCTTATCTACATCATCTACGGGTCTTCTGGCGGCTTGCCCATTTTGGGTGTGCTGGTGTTCCAGAACATCGCCGGTGAGGGTGCATCGATGAAGGGCGCCGCCTATGCGGTGATTCTGTTCCTACTTTCGATTGTTCCAATCGTCAGCTATCTCCGCCAGCAGTTCAAGGAGGACGTCAGTTGAGTATGACCAAGGATCCAAAGTCACAAAAGGCTGAGAGAGACGCCACCAAGGCCGAGGAGAAGCTAA
Organism: uncultured Microbacteriaceae bacterium; assembly: GCA_937920245.1. Classification (GTDB taxonomy): domain Bacteria; phylum Actinomycetota; class Actinomycetes; order Actinomycetales; family Microbacteriaceae; genus Aquiluna. Next base: position 615 of record CALGUV010000166.1, on the reverse strand, counting down.
AGCGTAATCGCGGAACTCAAAGAATCAAAGACCGAGTAATTTCCATATTTATCGGCTTCTTTGCGATCCTGTGGTTGTTTCCGATTATCTGGACCTTCTACTCCTCGCTGCGCCCATATAAGGAAATCCGGGCTGGAGGAGTGCTTTCTTTTCCCAAAGAGCTGAACTTCAATAACTACTTCGAAGCAATCAGCCGCATGGAGTTGCCAACTTATTTCTTCAACACCGCACTGATTACATTGCCCGCGGTGTTCCTAATTCTGCTGCTGGGCTCTTTGATGGCCTTTGTTGTCACTAGGTATTCCTTTAGGGCCAACGTTGCTTTATTGCTGCTGTTTACGGCCGGAAACCTGCTGCCACCACAGCTGGTGTTCATCCCGGTGTTCAAGATGTATTTGGCGCTTGGGGACTTAGTTGGAGACCGAAGGTTTTTGTATGACTCGCCGCTGGGCGTGATTCTGATCCACGTTGCTTTCCAGATGGGCTTCGCCACCTTCGTTTTGAGTTCTTACATGAAGACGATTCCCAAGGAAATTTCTGAGTCGGCGCTTGTCGATGGCGCGTCGGTGTTCACCCACTTCTTCCGCGTGATGCTGCCACTTCTTCGCCCACCAC
>CALGUV010000165.1 GCA_937920245.1 uncultured Microbacteriaceae bacterium | reverse complement strand
ATGTCCATGTCCAAAATCGACACAGAAAACATTTCATAGTTCAAACGAACCGTAACAACTCTTGACAAGGGTCGTATATTAGACAAGATGACTGATTTCTTTGACCCAAAGAGCCTCAGCAGTGAGGATTCGTTGGAATCTCTTCTCGATGAAGAGTCTGACGAAGAGTTTGGGCTACCCAGATTTCAAGAGCATTTTGCTGACCCAATGACTCCCGCGGTTTTGAAAGAATGGTCAGCGAAAGACTTCGCCTCAATTTATGTTCGCTTCAGGCCGCATCTTGAGCGCCATGCCAAAAGATTCCTGAACAACTCCTCTCAGGTTGAGGAAGTTGTTCAAGACGCTTTCCTTTATTTGATGACCACACTGCCGGAGCTTGACTCTGAATTGGGAGTCTTGCGATTCCTGAAGTGGAAAACCAGATTGTTAGCCATCGACGTTATTCGGGCAAACAGCAAGGTCAGCCTTGCCCCACTCGACGAGCACGGAGAATTTGAGGCGAACACTCCAGAAGTGAGCCAAGATCTTGAGCGCGCCGACGACGCTGCGATTGTTGGCTTGGCCTTAGCCAAACTCCAACCTCGTCATAGAGAGGCGCTAATTGCGACCCTGTATGAGGAGAAGAGTGCGCAAATTGTGTCGGCTCAAATGGGACTTAGTGAGAACGCCTTCCGTCAACTTCTTTTCCGCTCAAGATCTGCTTTCAAGAAAGCTCTCATTGGCGAAGCTGAGACCGCTGGATTATCCATGTCGGGAATCCTTTCAATTGCAGCTCGCAAAGCTGCAGCTGAAAGCGGCAAGATCGCCTCTGTTGCCGGAGCCTTCCTGTTGGTGCTGGCCGTTTCGGTCGGCGTGATTCCGAATTTGGCCTCCACAACTTCTGAAGAAATAATCTCTCAGCCTGCGATTGTTTCGGAGGATTCCAGCGCACCAAACGCGGCCAGCCCAAATAATGCCCCTCTCGAATCTGCGGTTACCGAGCCAGAAACTGTCCAAGCGCCCAGCACAACTATTCCCCCAGACGAGGCAGCTGATAATCAAGGCAATGAGGTTGTAAACGTCATACAGGCGCAGACTGCATTGACGGCAGAAAAAGACGTTTATTCATCGCCGGCGCTGCCAAGCGAAGAGTCGATTCAGAGAAGCCTGGTTGTGGAGTCGCTTCAAGAGACTTTGAACGGCGCTGCCGCCTTAACTCTCGCCTCCTCTAGCGTCGGCTCGTCCGCAATAAGTTCTTTGACACCCGGATATGTGGAGCTAAGCACTGGTTCCGGCTTGACTGGCCAGGTATCTTTTGATGCGGACTCCAAAAACGGAATCAAGTCTGCTTGGCTCAAGATTTCGGTAGGCGGCAAGAACTTTATTGCGGTCCCGAATGTTTCTTATTCTCAAAAGACCATTCGCCAAGACGGGTCTATGTTGATTGAGTACATTGCCACCGATTTGCTGATTGGCGACGCCTCGGGAGAGTTTGAGTTTGTCGCGCTAAACGACACCGTTGTGAGCAGAAGTGCAATTCGGGTGAATCTTGTTCTGGACTCCAATGGCGAGCTTTTGAATTCCTCGCTCTCCTTGACGCCAAGAGCCTAAATTTTTCTAAGAAATTTGCTTCCAAAAGCGTAACGTCACTCCACATCCCCCGCTAACCTAGTATTGAGGGTTTGTAATCTCCTGCTTGGTTGGTGGTTGCACGCTCTCAGAACAGCTACCCCCATGGGTAGTTGTAAACCAAGAAGAAAGATAACTAATGCAAAAGAACAAGAACCGTCAAGGTCTTGCGCTCGGTGCAGTTTTCGCAATGGTTGCATCACTATTCGTTATGACTTCGCCTGCTCAGGCA
>CALGUV010000164.1 GCA_937920245.1 uncultured Microbacteriaceae bacterium | reverse complement strand
CGGTGAATACGTTCCCGGGCCTTGTACACACCGCCCGTCACACCATGGGAATTGGATCTACCCGAAGGTGGTGCGCCAACCAGCAATGGAGGCAGCCAACCACGGTGGGTTCAGTGACTGGGGTGAAGTCGTAACAAGGTAGCCGTAGGGGAACCTGCGGCTGGATCACCTCCTTTCTAAGGATGTTTCTAGTAACTTTAGGTGCTTGCACCTATTGATCGTGAAACACTTAGCACAAGACCAGTCATGGTCTTAAAACGCGGCCAGGCCGTCCTCATATCTCTTCAGAACATGGATACTTCAATAGAAGTATTGCATGGCTTTCGGGGCATTAGCTCAGCTGGGAGAGCACCTGCTTTGCAAGCAGGGGGTCAACGGTTCGATCCCGTTATGCTCCACCATTTACCGCCTTACTGGTGATCGTGGTTGTTGCTTAATAGAAGCTTTGACCGGTTCATTGAAGGCACCAGGGATTGGGTCGGTAGCTCAGGTGGTTAGAGCGCACGCCTGATAAGCGTGAGGTCGGAGGTTCAAGTCCTCCTCGACCCACCAGTGCCTTAATAATGTTAGATTTGACTATCAAGCGCATTTGCGAATGTGTTTGATCGTCTGATTTATCAGACGGATTTAGAGCGAAAGCTCTAGAATTGACATCGTATATAGAGAAACAACATCAGTATCATTGATGGTCCCGAGTATGGGATTGTCTGCCTTTGATGGCAAGAATGATATTGTTCCAAGTCTAGTACACTAACCTGTCAGCACTAAGGTGACTGACAGTGGGTAAGTATACATGCTTTTGACACTAGAAAAAGCCTTGCTTTTTCTGGATCAAATCAAGCGCGAAAAGGGCGATTGGTGGATGCCTTGGCAGTAAGAGGCGATGAAGGACGTGATACCCTGCGTTAAGCCATGGGGAGCCGGGAATAGGCTTTGATCCATGGATGTCCGAATGGGGGAACCCACCTGAAATTCTGTTGTTGTTATCTACTGGCTGTTTACAGTCAGTGGGTGATCATCAACGGGGTTAGACAGGTACTTATCTCTGAATAAAATAGGGGAATAAGAGCAAACCCGGGGAACTGAAACATCTAAGTACCCGGAGGAAAGGAAATCAAGAGAGACTCCGTTAGTAGTGGCGAGCGAACGCGGACCAGCCGAGCCTGGAAGAGTGACTGGAATGGTCTGGAAAGGCCAGCAATATAGGGTGACAGCCCCGTACAGGAAGCTCCATGGGACATATTAAGTAAGGCGGGACACGTGAAATCCTGTCTGAAGATCGGGGGACCACCCCCGAAGGCTAAGTACTCCTTACTGACCGATAGCGAACCAGTACCGTGAGGGAAAGGTGAAAAGCACCCCGACGAGGGGAGTGAAACAGTACCTGAAACCGGTCGCCTACAAGCAGTCGGAGGGACCATGAGTCCTGACGGCGTACCTTTTGTATAATGGGTCAACGACTTGGTCTTACTAGCAAGCTTAAGCCGATAGGTGTAGGCGCAGCGAAAGCGAGTCTTAAATGGGCGAATGAGTTAGTGGGATCAGACCCGAAACCAGGTGATCTAGCCATGAGCAGGATGAAGGTAAGGTAACACTTACTGGAGGTCCGAACCAACACCCGTTGAAAAGGGTCTGGATGACTTGTGGCTAGGGGTGAAAGGCCAATCAAACCTGGAGATAGCTGGTTCTCCGCGAAAGCTATTTAGGTAGCGCCTCGGACGAATACCTTGGGGGGTAGAGCACTACATGGATGATGGGGGCCCACAGCCTTACTGAGTCTAAGTAAACTCCGAATACCCAAGAGTACTATCCGGGAGACACACGGCGGGTGCTAACGTCCGTCGTGAAGAGGGAAACAACCCTGACCTGCAGCTAAGGCCCCTAATTCGTGGTTAAGTGGGAAAGCATGTGGGACGGCCAAAACAACCAGGAGGTTGGCTTAGAAGCAGCCATCCTTTAAAGATAGCGTAACAGCTCACTGGTCTAGATAAGCTGTCCTGCGGCGACAATGTAACGGGGCTCAAACCACGAGCCGAAGCTCAGGATGTGTAGCAATACACGTGGTAGCGGAGCGTTCTGTGATATAGGACGCTGTGTCTTTAGCATCTTAGGATGTTACGGACACAATGTGCTTTCTGTGAAGCCGGGCTGTAAGGCATCCGGTGGAGAGATCAGAAGCGAGAATGTTGACATGAGTAGCGACAAACAGGGTGAGAGACCCTGTCGCCGAAAGTCCAAGGGTTCCTGCTTAAAGCTAATCTGAGCAGGGTAAGCCGGC
>CALGUV010000163.1 GCA_937920245.1 uncultured Microbacteriaceae bacterium | reverse complement strand
AAAAAAGTGCGGAATCGCAGCCCAGTACCAGCGCAGTTGTTTCTGTGGCTGCAATTGCCTCTGCCTTTGCTTTAGCCAGCAGCTCGGTTAGTTCGTTTGGTGTTTGCGGGGCGAACTGTTCGACCATTTGGTCTTCGTCAACACCCGGAGCAAGATCGCGAAATTTGATACCGGCCTCAGAAAGGAGCTTCTTTCTGGCAGGAGAAGTTGAGGCAAGTATGAAATCGATCACGATAATCAGGTTAGCTGTGGAACACTGTGCATGTGATGCTAAAGCTGAAAATTGAAAAAGTCGCCCACGGTGGAGTTTTTATTGCTCGACACGACTCGAAAGTTGTGTTCGTTTCCGGAGCCATACCCGGAGAACTAGTCGAGGCAAAAGTTGTCCAAGACACCAAGAGCTTTCTGAGAGCCGAGGTCGTCGAGGTCCTGGAGGAATCCGAGCACAGGGTGAAGCACTTCTGGAAGGCAGCTCTAAAGGGTGCCGGTGGAGCCGAATTTGGTCACATTGAACTCTCCTATCAGCGAGTGCTAAAGACACAAGTGCTTCGGGAAGTTCTTTCTCGCATGGCGGGAATCGAGTCCGAGGTCGTTGTCGAAGCCGCTCCCGGTGATCAGGAGAATCAAGGGCTTCGCTACCGCACTCGAGTTCAGCTGAACGTTGATGAGTCCGGAACCGCAGGTCCTTCAAAAATTCGCACCAATGAAATTGTCTTCACGCGCGATTTACCACTGGCCGTAAAGGAAATAGAAGAACTTGGGCTGCATCTAAAAAACTTCAACGGCGTTGACAAAATAAAAATCGCCGCTAGCAATACTGGCAATAGCCAGTGGCTGATCGACAAAAAAGTAAACGGTGACCAACAACTTATCGAACGGGTTGCCGGAAGAACTTTCCGACTAAGCCCAGGCTCTTTTTGGCAAGCACACGTCAAGGGCCCAGAGCTCTTGACTTCCTGCGTTAGCGAATTCGCAAAATTGCTCAATCTTGATCCTGAAAAGCAAAACCTAGATCTTTACTCAGGTGCAGGCTTATTTAGCGCGACTTTGAGCGCGCAGTTTGACGGAGCTAAATTCTTGGCCGTCGAGTCCTCCAAGCAAGCAATTGCCGACGGAGAGCGGTCGTCTCACGACTTAGATAACCTTCGTTTCCATCAGGCAGATGTTTTGAAATTTCTAAGGTCTCAGACCTCTGGCACCTTCGACACTATTATTCTCGACCCACCGCGTTCGGGGGCCGCCAACAAGGTTGTCGAACAGCTAATTCGCTTAAGCCCAAGAAACATGATCTACGTAGCGTGCGACCCGGTTGCGCTCGCTCGAGACCTAAAGACTCTCGGTGATGCTGGCTACAACGTGAAGGCGATGAGGGCCTTTGATATTTTCCCTCACACTCACCACTTCGAAACGGTTGTGGCACTGGCGCACTAAGTTATTGCTATGGGGACTTTGACAGTAAAAGCTTCAAGCGTGAGTGTTGCAATCGTTGATGATCACGAGGCGGTCCGCCTCGGCTTTGCCGGGATGTGTGAAAACAGCGACCTGGAGTTAGTCGGAGAAGCCGCAACCGTTCGGGAAATAATTTCCAAAATCAATGGCCTTGAGTGCCAAGTCGTGGTCATGGATCTTTCCTTGGCAGACGGCTCACTGGTCTCGGAGAACGTATCTCAATTGGTCGCGGCGGGAAGTGCAGTTTTGATTTACAGCATTGCGGACAAGGCGAACCTAATGCGCATGGCTATCAGGGCCGGCGCGGTGGCAATTGTGCCCAAGTCTCGTCCAATGGCCTACCTTGCAGAGATTATTCGACTTGCGGCCGACGGCGCCATCATTAACAACCCCGAAACCAGCGCGATGATAGATGCCGATGCAAATTTCAAGGACGCAAACTTGTCGGCGCGAGAGCGCGAGGTTTTATCGTTTTACGCATCGGGCATGAGCCTCAAGCAGGTTGCTGCCCATCTTGAAATCAAGCAGAGCTCGGCAAAGGAGCATATTGATAGGGTGCGAGTGAAGTACGCACGGCTCGGACGAGAGGCTGGGACCAAAGTAGATCTCTACCGGCTAGCAATTGAAGACGGC
>CALGUV010000162.1 GCA_937920245.1 uncultured Microbacteriaceae bacterium | reverse complement strand
GCGAGGGGGTTTTTCACCCCCTTTATCGTTACTCATGTCAGCATTCGCACTTCTGATACCTCCAGCACACCTTACGATGCACCTTCAACGGCTTACAGAACGCTCCTCTACCATGCATAGTAAACTATGCATCCGCAGCTTCGGTTCTCAGTTTAGCCCCGTTACATCTTCCGCGCAGGCCGACTCGACTAGTGAGCTATTACGCTTTCTTTAAAGGGTGGCTGCTTCTAAGCCAACCTCCTAGCTGTCTGTGCCTTCCCACATCGTTTCCCACTTAACTGTGATTTGGGGACCTTAGCTGGCGGTCTGGGTTGTTTCCCTCTTGACGACGGACGTTAGCACCCGCCGTCTGTCTGCCATGCTCGCACTCACTGGTATTCGGAGTTTGCATCGGGTTGGTAAGTCGGGATGACCCCCTAGCCGAAACAGTGCTCTACCCCCGAGGGTGATACATGAGGCGCTACCTAAATAGCTTTCGAGGAGAACCAGCTATCTCCGGGCTTGATTAGCCTTTCACTCCGATCCACAGCTCATCCCCATCTTTTTCAACAGATGTGGGTTCGGGCCTCCAGTTAGTGTTACCCAACCTTCACCCTGGCCATGGATAGATCGCCCGGTTTCGGGTCTACTTCCAGCAACTATTCGCCCAGTTAAGACTCGATTTCTCTACGGCTCCCCTATTCGGTTAACCTTGCTACTGAAAGTAAGTCGCTGACCCATTATACAAAAGGTACGCAGTCACCTTACGGCTCCTACTGCTTGTACGCACACGGTTTCAGGATCTATTTCACTCCCCTCTCCGGGGTTCTTTTCGCCTTTCCCTCACGGTACTGGTTCACTATCGGTCAGTCAGGAGTATTTAGCCTTGGAGGATGGTCCCCCCATATTCAGTCAAGATAACACGTGTCCCGACCTACTCGATTTCACAACAAGTGCATTTTCGGATACGGGGCTATCACCCACTATGGCCAGCCTTCCCAGACTGTTCTCCTAACACACAAGTTGCTTAAGGGCTAATCCCCGTTCGCTCGCCGCTACTAAGGGAATCTCGGTTGATTTCTTTTCCTCCGGGTACTTAGATGTTTCAGTTCTCCGGGTTTGCCTCCTGCACCTATGTATTCAGTGCAGGATAGTCTTTCGACTGGGTTTCCCCATTCGGACATCGCGGGATCAAAGCTTGTTTGCCAGCTCCCCCACGCTTATCGCAGGCTACAACGTCCTTCATCGCCTCTGATTGCCAAGGCATCCACCGTGTGCGCTTAGGTACTTGATCATACAATCCTGGAACTCACAGAGCTCAGCATTGCATGGGTACCAATTACACGATAAATGCTGATCAAATATCAGCATCACCAAATGCGCCTGTAATCTTGAAATTGATACAACGTATCCAATTTGTTGATTACAAAACTTGTTAATCCAACTTGTTAAAGAACACTGACCAGATAGTCATTGACAAAGGATAACCCTTGTCAATGAACACCATGTTGGTAAGGCAATTGGTGGAGCTATGCGGGATCGAACCGCAGACCTCCTGCGTGCAAAGCAGGCGCTCTCCCAGCTGAGCTATAGCCCCACAGTATTGGTGGGTCTGGGCTGATTTGAACAGCCGACCTCACCCTTATCAGGGGTGCGCTCTAACCAACTGAGCTACAGACCCATTCACTGCCTTACCAGGTCATTTGATCAAGCAATGCGTGTGAGCACTTAAGCCTTCCACGACAGGTCGTTTAAGGAGGTGATCCAACCGCAGGTTCCCCTACGGTTACCTTGTTACGACTTCACCCCAGTCATGAATCACACCGTGGTGACCGTCCTCCGTAGTTAGACTAGCCACT
>CALGUV010000161.1 GCA_937920245.1 uncultured Microbacteriaceae bacterium | reverse complement strand
TCGGAAGTCGACATGGTGGAGGCTCTAGCCACGATTCTCGGTGTTGAGATTCTGCTAACCGTGTCTCCTTTTGGAAACATCATCCCCGGTGTCGAGGCAGGACGCTTCGATGGCGCAGTCTCCGGATTTGCGGACCGTCCCTTTAGACAACAGGTTGTTGACTTCGTAAATTACTTCACCACCTCAAGAGGCCTCTTAGTTCTCAAGGGACAACACCCCGAGTTGAAGCAAGCAACGGCTGAACTATGTGGAAAAGCGGTAGCGGTCGCCCTAGCGACCTCAGCGGCTGAGAATGTGGCTAGGCAAAGCGCAGCCTGCATCAAGAGTGGCAAAGCGAAAATTGATATTCAAGAATATCCAACCCAGGCAGATGGTGTAACAGCCGTACGCTCGGGACGTGCTGACCTAACTTTCTTTGGCGCACACGCAGCCTCATGGATCGCTAAGCAAACAGAGGGTGAAGCGGACGAGTTGGAAGTCTTCCTTCGCCCCGAAGATGGTAAGGACATTAACGGGATCCTGCTTCGCAAGGGAGATCTCGCACCAGTGTTCCAAGCAGCTATTCAGCAGCTAATGGACTCGGGTGATTTTGAAACTATTTGGGCCAAATGGGGACTTCAGAACGTTATTCTCTCCACTGCAACAATCAACGCTGGAACTGTTGACAAGTAGCACATAAAGCGCTATGCCTTGCCGGGCTATTCAGGCATGGCAAAGCACAGCGTTTCTCCAAATGTATTTCGAGTCACTGACTGAAAGTAGAAGGCTATGCCAGAAGATAGACCAGCCCACGAGTTGCCCCCGATACCCGCTCGTCATCCTGGCAGGCGGGTGGCATCGGTCATAGTTCTTCTGATTGCGGCCCAATTTCTAATATCGGTCATCACCAACTCACGCTTTAAGTGGGACATAGTAGGCGAGTACCTTTTTAGCGACATCATCCTCAGTGGCGTCCGACTAACCATTGGTCTGACATTGATAGCGCAACTGCTTGGAATTGTTGTAGGAGTGGGTCTTGCTGTTATGAGGCTCTCCCCCAACCCCACCGTGGCTCGCTGTGCCTGGGTGTACCTGTGGTTTTTCCGAGGGACTCCGTTGTTGGTTCAGTTGATTTTCTGGTACAACATTTCAGCGCTCTACCCAGAATTCACCATAGGGCTACCATTCCTTGAACCCTTTGTATCATTTAATGCAAACACACTCATCACACCGCTTGCCGTTGCCATTCTCGGCTTGGGTCTAAATGAGGGGGCATACATGGCTGAGATTGTTCGCGGTGGGATTCTCAGTGTCGATTCGGGGCAATCTCAGGCAGCAAAAGCCCTTGGGATGACGCATTCCCAGACTCTGCGAAGAATAGTCCTGCCTCAGGCTCTTAGGCTCATCCTCCCTCCCACCGGCAATCAGACAATACTGATGCTGAAGACCACCTCATTGGTTAGCATTTTGGCACTTGCCGATCTGCTCTATTCCGCGCAGTCGATCTACACGCGTACTTTTCAGACAATTCCCCTTCTTATTGTGGTTAGCCTTTGGTACATAACGATCACGTCAGTGCTCACCGTCGGGCAAACAATTCTTGAGCAAAAACTTTCGAATGGTAGCTCTCGGCAAAAGCCACCGCAAATGCTGCGGTGGCTACTCGGCGGTATCGTGCGACCGCGGCCAAACCAGCGCCTTGATCAAAAGAAGCTGGAGAGTAGCGATGGTTGAGCCAATGTTGGTTGCCGAGGGCGTCAGAAAGTCATACGGGAGCTTAGAGGTGCTTTCTGGGATTGACCTAGTGGTAATGCCCGGCCAAGTAACCTGCTTGATAGGACCCTCCGGGTCTGGAAAGTCCACCTTTCTGCGATGCGTAAATCACCTCGAGTCGATTGATAGCGGTCGGCTAGCTGTAAACGGTCAGCTCGTGGGGTACCGGGAAGAGAAGGGGCG
>CALGUV010000160.1 GCA_937920245.1 uncultured Microbacteriaceae bacterium | reverse complement strand
CGTTTACGGCGTGGACTACCAGGGTATCTAATCCTGTTCGCTCCCCACGCTTTCGCTCCTCAGCGTCAGTTACAGCCCAGAGATGTGCCTTCGCCATTGGTGTTCCTCCTGATATCTGCGCATTCCACCGCTACACCAGGAATTCCCATCTCCCCTACTGCACTCTAGCCTGCCCGTACCCACTGCAAGTTCGAGGTTGAGCCTCGAAATTTCACAGCAGACGCGACAAACCGCCTACGAGCTCTTTACGCCCAATAATTCCGGACAACGCTTGCACCCTACGTATTACCGCGGCTGCTGGCACGTAGTTAGCCGGTGCTTTTTCTGCAGGTACCGTCACTTTCGCTTCTTCCCTGCTAAAAGAGGTTTACAACCCGAAGGCCTTCGTCCCTCACGCGGCGTTGCTGCATCAGGCTTGCGCCCATTGTGCAATATTCCCCACTGCTGCCTCCCGTAGGAGTCTGGGCCGTGTCTCAGTCCCAGTGTGGCCGGTCACCCTCTCAGGCCGGCTACCCGTCGTCGCCTTGGTGAGCCTTTACCTCACCAACTAGCTGATAGGTCGCGAGCTCATCCTTGACCGAAATTCTTTCTTCCTCAGTGGATGCCCACCGAGGAAAGTATCCGGTATTAGCTACAGTTTCCCGCAGTTATCCCAGAGTCAAGGGCAGATTGCTCACGTGTTACTCACCCGTTCGCCACTAATCCGCCGGAGCAAGCTCCAGCTTCATCGTTCGACTTGCATGTGTTAAGCACGCCGCCAGCGTTCGTCCTGAGCCAGGATCAAACTCTCCGTAAAAATCAATTCTGCCGATAAATCGGCAAAGCTTTTACGAACGCCTCGGAAATGAGGCGATCAATTTGATTTGGCTTTCGAACTGTCTACTGACAATTCTGTTTCATATCTTTATCCAAAAAGGATCTTGCCAGGAACAAGTTCCTGCCAAGGTTTTTGGCATTACATAGTGCACGCTGTTGAGTTCTCAAAGATCGGATGCTTCTGTGATTTCCCTTCCGGGTCCTACGCAGAGCAACTTTTCAAGTCTACCCATTTTGGGGCCGCTGTCAACTCCTGGTTGCCCAGTAATTTCTTGCGATTTCCCTAGTTGGAAGACCTAAATCCTAGACACTAAAACACTTGGCCACAAGGGCCAGTATTTAGTACTTGGAAGTGTTGTACTTGAGCCGGCGATCACAATCGGATCTTGCCAAACTTTGGTCAACTTGGGAAAGCTTAGTCACGTTTTTATAACCTTGTCAAATCCAAGATAAACCGGCGTGTTTTAGCCGAAAAATAAGCCTGCGAGTGACTTTTTTCCACGCGATAAAACCGCCACTTTCCCAGGTAAATACTGGTCTATAACGGCAAGCTCGTCGGTAACCTTGATTTTATTGACGGCAACCGAACCTTGAGCGATTGCACGGCGTGCCTGACCATTAGATTCGACTAGGCCTGACTCGACCAAAGCAGTCACGACCGAAATACCAGTTTCGCAACTGATATTTGGCAGTTCTTTTAGGGCAGCTCGCAATGTTTCCGGCTCAAGCTCGGCCAGTTCACCTTGCCCAAATAGCGCCTGAGAGGCCTTCTCCGCGGCAAGCGCCTCCTTTTCAGAGTGCACGAGCTCAGTAACCTCGAGTGCCAGCCTGCGCTGTGCTGCTCGCTTATGAGGCTCGGCTAAGACCTGTTGCTCGTAATCCTCAATCTCTTTGCGAGTTAGGAAAGTAAATACCTTCAAACGATCCACAACATCAGCGTCATCGGTATTGAGCCAGAACTGATACATCGCGTACGCACTAGTGAGGTCCTTATCGAGCCAAACTGCGTTGCCCTCGGACTTACCGAACTTTTTGCCATCTGCGTTTGTGATCAATGGTGTCGCAATCAAGTGAACGCTCTTGCCCTCAACTCGATGAACCAGATCCGCCCCAGAGGTCAGGTTTCCCCACTGATCGCTGCCGCCGGTTTCAAGAACACAATCGAAACGCCTATAAAGCTCCAAGAAATCTAGCCCCTGAAGAATCTGGTAGCTGAACTCGGTGTAGCTAATACCGCTGTCGGAGTTCAGCCTCGCGCTAACAGCATCTTTAGCAAGCATCTTGCCGACTCGATAGTGCTTGCCGATATCTCTTAAGAAGTCAATCGCACTGTATTGGCTGGTCCAATCAAGGTTGTTCACCATCTGCGCCTTGTTTTTACCCTCGAAGGATAAAAACTTTCGATTCTGATCGCTTAGCTTGATAACCCAACTGGCAACTGTCTCTCGATCGTTCAGCGTTCGCTCCGCAGTCGGCTTCGGGTCACCGATAAGTCCAGTGGCTCCCCCGACCAACGCGAGCGGGTGATGCCCGGCTAATTGCAACCGTCGCATGGTCAGAAGCTGCACCAGGTTTCCAAGGTGAAGGCTCGGCGCCGTTGGGTCAAAACCGCAATAAAAAGTGATCGGCTTATTCAGCGCTTCCTTGAGCGCGGAAGCATCGGTTGACAGGGCCACCAGACCTCGCCAATTGAGCTCATCTAACACGTGAGTGAATGAAGAGTCGTTCTTTTGAGCTGAAAGTGTTGATGACTCAGCCATTAGGCCCTCCGATGCGGCGCAAGCTTGCGAAGAGCAACTAGCTGATCTATTACCTGAGAGGAAGAAGTCCCTCCGGCGCCATTCCTTGCTTCAATCGAACCGGAAATCTTCAGAACTTTTCTAACTTCAGGCTTTAGGTGCTTAGAAACCTTTGCCAGTTGCTCATCACTTACCTGATCAAGCTCAAGCTCGTTCGCCTCGCAGAACTGGACCAACTGACCCGTAATTTCGTGGGCATCCCTGAAAACAACGCCCTGCTTGACCAGCCACTCCGCAACGTCAGTCGCTAGCGAGAAGCCCTTGGGCGCCAAGAATTCCAGTCGTTCCTTATCAAAGGTCAAAGTAGAGATCATTCCGATAAATGCCGGGAAAATGAGCATCAGGGAGTCAAAAGAGTCAAACATTGGCTCCTTGTCCTCTTGCAAGTCACGGTTATAACTGAGCGGCAAGCCCTTGAGAGTAGCTAGAAGTCCAGTTAGGTTTCCAATGAGCCTTCCGGATTTGCCTCTGGTCAATTCGGCAATGTCTGGGTTTTTTTTCTGAGGCATTATCGAGGATCCAGTTGAAAACTCGTCTGCAAGAGTTGCGTAGCCAAACTCGTAAGAAACCCAGGCAATCACCTCTTCGCTAATTCTTGACAGGTCGATCCCGATCAAACTCAAAATGAACACGAACTCCGCAACTAAGTCTCGACTGCTGGTGGAATCCATGCTGTTTTCGCTAACGCCCTTGAGCCCAAGTTCCTCGGCAACAAGCTTTGGATCCAGACCCAGAGTGCTTCCGGCCAAAGCGCCGGCACCGTAGGCCGAACGATTCGCTCTTTTCCGCCAATCCTCTAGGCGCTGCAGGTTTCGAACCTGTGGCCAAGCATGTGCCAGCAAATGGTGTGAGAGCAAGACCGGCTGCGCGAGCTGGAAGTGTGTCCTGCCAGGCATTGCAACACCGATGTGATTCTCAGCCTGGCTACAAAGAGCGTCTAGATAATCCAGAACCTGCGCCTCAATTGCGTCGGCTGCATCCAACATAAAAATTCTGATCAGAGTGGCAATCTGGTCATTGCGTGATCGACCGGCCCTGATCTTTCCGGCAAGCTGGGCCCCGGCTATCTGTATAAGTCCGCGTTCAAGAGCAGCGTGTACATCCTCTTCGGTCGCCTTTGGCACGAAGGAACCGTCTTCAACTCGCTTGGTTAGATCAGCAACCGCCTTGTTCAGGACCGCAAGCTCATCTTTAGTGAGATACCCTGCGGCATGAAGCGCCACCAGGTGAGCAGAGGTTCCCCTTAGGTCATAGGTCGCAAGTCGCCAGTCGAAATGGGTCGACTTGGAAAGAGCCGCGAGTGCTTCGCTCGGGCCGCCGGCAAACCGGCCTCCCCAGAGAGAGTCTTTACTTTGCGCCATTTCTACCCAATTTCCTATTGTCTAAAGTTTAGTTTTGTTCGGCAAGCCAGGCCATCAAGGCCTTCTGAGCATGGAGTCTGTTTTCGGCTTCCTGCCAAACTCTTGACTGACTGCCATCGATAACATCCGCGCTGACTTCAAAGCCACGGTAAGCAGGCAGGCAGTGAAGGAATATTGCGTCTTTTTCTGCCCCAGACATCAAAGCCGAGTCCACCGTGAAGGCTTGGAACACCAGGGCACGCTCTTGAGCTTGGTCCTCCATGCCCATTGATACCCAGGTGTCGGTTACCACGACGTGAGCACCAGCTACGGCCTCGACTGGATCATTAGACGAGGAAATCTTGGCCCCTTGAATAGCAGCAATTTCTCGGGCTCGATCCAGCACAGCCGAGTCTGGCCCATAGCCTTCTGGAGCAGCGATCGAGACATCCATACCCGCCATGGCGCAGGCAACAAGGTAACTATTTGCCATGTTGTTATTGGCATCACCGACGTAGGCAAGCTTTAGGCCCTCGGTTTTCCCGAAGCACTCTTTGATTGTCATCAGATCAGCCAACAACTGACATGGGTGCCAGCTGTCGCTCAGTGCGTTTATAACTGGAACCGAAGAATTGGCGGCCATTTCATCAAGCCCGGCCTGCGAGTATGTCCGCCAGATAATCTGAGCCACTTGACGCTCTAGAACTCTTGCAGTGTCAGCAACTGACTCTTTCTTGCCCAACTGCGAGACACCGCTATCGATGATTAGTGGGATTCCCCCTAGCTCTGCGATGCCAACAGCGAATGAAACCCTTGTCCTTGTGGAGGTCTTATCAAAAATAACCGCCACGGTTTGAGGTCCAGCAAACGGCCTCTTGCTAAATCGGTCCGCCTTTAGCTTGATGGCGCTATCGATAATCTGGGCCTGCTCGGACGGAGTAATGTCATCGTCCTTTAAAAAGTGCTTGGTCAATTTGTCCCTAACTCGTTACCTGGGTACCGACACCGGCTTTTGTGAAGATTTCCAGCAGGATGCTGTGCGGCTGTCTGCCGTCAATGATGTGAGCCTTTGGAACCCCACCCTGAACCGCGCGCAAGCAGGCTTGCATTTTTGGAATCATCCCAGATTCAAGCTTAGGCATCAGCTCGGTTAGCTCCTCCACACTTATCTCGGACAAAAGTGAGTCTATTTCTGGCCAGTTCGCATAGAGACCTGGAACATCAGTTAGCACCATCAACTTATCGGCACCGAGCGCAATCGCGAGCGCCGATGCAGCTAGGTCAGCATTGACATTTAACAGTTGCCCGGAGTTAGACGGCGCAACTGAAGAAATAACGGGCACCTTGCCCTGGTCAAGTGCTTGAAGCACTGCTCTTGGATTGACAGTCTTCACTTCACCGACAAGACCCAAATCAACCTCGCCTTCCGAAGTCTGGCCCTTTACCTTCACGGCCCTAAACAGGGAGTCATCTTCGCCGGAGAGAACCACGGTCTGCGCTCCAGATTCCTCAATGAGATTCGCTAAGTTTTTAGAGATCGTATTTCTGAGTACGTCTCTAACAACCGTCATGGTGTTTTCATCGGTGTAGCGCATTCCAGCCCTGAACTCGCTTTCAATTCCAATTTCAGCGAGCCTGGCAGTTATTTGTGGCCCTCCGCCGTGCACCACAACCGGCTTAATGCCCACGAACCGAAGATATGCCATGTCCTGAGCAAATGCCAGCTGCAGCTGCTCGTCAACCATCGCATTGCCACCGAATTTCACCACAACTATTCGCCCGTGGAACTCTCTAAGCCAATCCAGCGACTCGATGAGAGTTTCGGCCTTGAGCCTTGCAAGTGCTTGGTCCGTATTTGCTGGAATCATTAGCTTGAGTATGCGCTGTTCTCTTCGACGTAGCTGTGGGTTAGGTCATTGGTAACAACCGTAGCGCTGAGGCTACCGGCATGAAGGTCTATAACCACTTGAACCTCTTTACCGCTCAAGTCAACCTTTGAACGATCTTCGGCCGGCTCCCCCTTGGAAGAAATCAATATGGAGTTGATAGACACGTCTATCCCGTAGGGATCAAATTCCGCTGAAGTTGTTCCGACCGCTGCCAAGATTCTGCCCCAGTTCGGGTCTTTGCCAAAGATCGCAGCCTTGAACAGGTTGTTGCGAGCTACTGCCCTAGAAACTTCAAGAGCGTCATCCTCGGTCTTGGCGCCTTGCGTGGTGATGTGAATGTTATGACTAGACCCCTCGGCGTCATCTAACAGCTTCAGCGCCAGCTCTTTGCAAAGCTCAGTAAGCAATGCCGTGAACTCTGCTAAGTCCGGGGTTTTCTGGCTTGCTCCAGAAGACATCAAAGTGACTTGGTCGTTAGTGGACATGCAGCCATCCGAATCGAGTCGATCGAAACTCACTCGGGTGGCAGCCCTTAGGGCAGCGTCCAGCTGTTCGCTATTCAAAACGGCATCGGTGGTAATAACCACGAGCATTGTTGCAAGTCCCGGGGCCAGCATTCCAGCTCCCTTAGCCATCCCGCCCAGAGCCCAACCGTCAGCACTTGATCTTGATCCAAGCTTTGCGACGGTGTCAGTGGTCATGATTGCGTGAGCCGCTTCTTGTCCCCCAGTTTCCGAAAGCGCATCAAATGCCGAGGTTACCCCGCTCAATAATTTAGGCCTGTCCAACTGCTCGCCTATTAAGCCGGTCGAGCAAACAACAATTTCAGCTGCGGGGAATCCGCTAAGTTCCGCAAGTTTTTCTGCGGTCGCATGCGTCGTTTGAAAACCCTGCGCGCCGGTGTAGCAGTTGGCTCCGCCGGAGTTCAAAACGATAGCCCGTGCCTGTCCACCAGCAACAACCTGCTTGGACCAGAGAATTGGATTTGCAAGACAGCGATTTGTCGTGAACACCGCGGCCACGGCACTATTGGGCCCCTGGTTTACTACAAGCGCAACATCAAGACCGCCACTGGCTTTCAGCCCAGCCGTGACTCCGGAGGCTACAAAGCCCTTAGGCCCGACAACACTCATGGGGCGACCCCAATCGAGCTCAAGCCAACCTGCTCCGTCAAGCCAAGAGCAATGTTCATGCACTGAATGGCGGCGCCAGCGGTTCCTTTCACCAAATTATCAATCGCACTCACCACAATAACTTTCTGCGCGTGCTCATCAAAAGCAAGAGAAATCTGGGCGTTATTCGTGCCCAATACGCTAGCGGTTCTTGGAAGCTGACCCTCCGGAAGTAGCTGGACAAAACTTTCGTCCCCGTAGGAGCTCTGATACACATCTCGGAGATGCTCCAGTGAAAAACGACTAGAGGGCTTTGCAGTATTAACGGCCAAAATTCCCCTGGACATCGGTACTAGAACCGGAGTCATCGACACTGTCACCGGTTTGCCAGCTGCCAACGACAGGTTCTGCTCAATCTCCGGTGTGTGTCGATGAGCTCCCCCCACCCCGTAAGCTCTCGCAGATCCAAGAACCTCGGCTGCCAACAGGTCAATGCTGCTTGCTTTTCCAGCTCCAGAGGTACCAACCGACAGCACTGAGACGATGTCATCTGGTTCGATAAGCCCCGCTGTCAAAGCTGGTGCCAATGCAAGCGAAACCGCTGTCACGTTGCAGCCCGGGATCGCTAAACGCCTAACTTCACGAAGTTCAGTCCTGAGTTTGCCTCCGGCTGCCAGAGTTAGCTCCGGGAGGCCGTAGGGCCATGAGCCGGCGTGAGTAGTTTGGTAATAAGTTTCCCAAGCGGCTGCGTCTTGCAATCTAAAATCAGCTCCGCAGTCAATCACCATGACGTGGGTAGGAAGCTGCTCTGCCAGTTCCGCACTTTTGGTGTGCGGTAATGCAAGAAAGACAACTTCGTGTCCCGCCAGATTCTCAACCGAAGTTTCTACTAAGACTCGATCGGCAAATTCCGGGATGTGAGGCTGGAGCTGGCCAAGACTTTGACCTACATTGCTGTGTCCAGTGACGGCTCCAAGGTCGAGCATCGGATGCGCTGCTATTAGGCGCAAAAGCTCGCCGCCAACGTACCCACTTGCTCCAGCAACTGCCACCTGAATAGTCATTTAGCCCCTTAGAGTTGCGCCGAATTGCTGGTTTGCAAGCTCGACGGCCTGGTCCCTGGCTGCAGTAGCCTCCGCCTGGGTAAGAGTGCGATCGTTAGCCCGATACAGAAGCGAGAAAGTCAGGGATTTTTGGCCAGCGTCTAAGCCTTTACCTCGGTAGTCATCGACCAAGCGGATTTCTTCGAGAAGTTCTCCAGCACCGGTAACGATGCTCTTGATCAAATCGGCGGCACTGACCTGAAAATCGACCACGAGAGAAATATCCTGTGTCAGGAAAGTCATAACGCCAAGCTCCTGGGCCTGAACCAAATCCGGAGCCAAAGCAAAAATTTCATCCAGATTCAACTCAAAAACTCCAACGGACCTGGGTAGGTGGTTTTGTGAGGCTAGCTCCGGGTGAACTTCGCCGACGAATCCAACCACTTTTCCAGCCACCAACACATTCGCGGCTCGCCCCGGGTGAAGGCCGGCAATCTCAAGTTGCTCTAGCTCAAAAGAAACAGCAGCCTGCTGCATAACTATCTCTAATGCGCCCAAGGCCTGAGGGTAGCCCGCCGGTATCGAGTGCTGCCCTGGGCTTTGTGGTAACCAGTTGCCCGCGAGCAGACCTGAAACCAACCTCGGCTGCACTGGTATTGAAGCCTTAAGCGCTGCAAGAATTTTTTCCGAGGGTCGCTCATTACCCGCGGGCAAAGCGGTCACGGCACTGCCGCCATTTGGCAGAAATACCGAACCCTCTTCTAGTAAAGCTATGTCGGTGGATCCGCGAGAAATGTTTCTGGCGGCAGCGGCAATCAACCCCGGAACCAATGACGTTCTCAAGAAACTCGCCTCAGACTGCATAGGGTTTTCAAGCTCTACAGCGCCAACCGAACCCATCCAGCCGTTTTGTTCAGCAGAGACAAATGGGTAGTTCAGAACCTCGACGAATCCAGCGCCAGTGAGTCCTGATAGCACCCGGCGGCGAAGTTTCTGCCTTGATGTGAGGCCACGCCCCGGAGGTGCAACCGGCAGCCTGGCTGGAATTTTGTCGTATCCGATAAGCCTTGCGACCTCTTCAACCAGGTCAGTCTTATGAGTAATGTCGGGACGCCAGCTCGGCACAATGACCTGAACAAGATCATCAATTTTGGTAACCGTGCAACCGATCTCCTCGAGGCTTGCAACCACCTGGTCAGCCGAGTACTCAACACCCACCAATTGGCCAGGATAATCAAGTTTCATCTCTATAGCTGCGGGTTCAAACGCGCTTGCGTATTCGGCCCCGACGCCACTAAAACTCCCGGAGGCAAGCTCAGTCAATAACCTGGCTGCCCTTGAGGCCGCGGCCCTGGAGATCGAACTGTCTACTCCACGCTCAAACCGCTTTGATGCTTCGGACGGGAGCTTATGGCGCCTAGCGCTTCTTGCAATCGAAATCGGATCGAAAATTGCCGCCTCTATAAGAACTGACTTAGTGCTCGAACTAACCTCGGTTCGGGCACCACCCATGACGCCGGCGATTCCTATCGGCCCCTGTTCATCACAGATCAGTAAGTCTTCTTCGTGAAGCTGTCTGGTTTTTTGATCTAGGGTTACCAGCTCTTCGCCGGCCTTTGCCCGGCGAACACTTATGCCTCCAACTAGCTTGTCAAGATCGTAAGCGTGCAGTGGTTGCCCGAGCTCGAGCATCGCATAGTTCGTGATGTCCACCGCAATTGAGA
This sequence comes from uncultured Microbacteriaceae bacterium, assembly GCA_937920245.1. GTDB lineage: Bacteria > Actinomycetota > Actinomycetes > Actinomycetales > Microbacteriaceae > Aquiluna. The sequence goes on along the minus strand of CALGUV010000160.1, from coordinate 13,636 downwards.
TCGAGCGCATACCGGCGAGCTTCAACCGGCTTACCATCCAATCCGGAACCTTCGCCTCAGCGTCCAAGCCAGAAACTCCAACCAGGACAAACTGACTGCAGCCAGCCTTACCGTGAATAGGGGCATTGTCCTTTACCTCGAGCGCAAAGCCCGTGCCCATTACCGGGTCAATGGAGAGAACCGGGTCTTGAAACTTCACTCCGGTCGCATGCGAATACTCTCTTGCGATGCCTCTAATTGACAGGCAGTAACCACGGTCCGGAGTCACGTTGACCTCTGCGGCGGACTCGTCCAAACCCAGCAGGGCTATTGCATCGAGCCCAATTTCTGGGTCCAGACCTATAGAACTGAGGACAAGAATTCCTTCGTGCTCATCTCCCAGCCCAAGCTCTCTGGACGACGCGATCATTCCATCGGATACGTGCCCGTAGGTTTTTCTAGCTGCAATCTCGAACCCTCCGGGCAAAACCGCGCCCGGCAGGCTTACTACAACCTTGTCTCCTGCCACGAAATTAGCTGCACCACAGACGATGCCCCTGATCTCTTCGTCGCCGCTGGTTGCAACTCGGACTTGGCACCAACGAATAGTTTTCCCATTTTTCTGCTCTTCAGCCTCGAAGGACAGCACTTCCCCGACGACCACCGGTCCGGAAATATCCCCACCGTGAGAACCCTCTTCTTCGAGGCCAACTTTCACGAGTTCAGCCATCACGTCATTCGGGGTGACTTTAGAACCAAGCTCAACCATTTCGCCGAGCCATCCAAGTGGAATTCTCATCTAGATCACCGATCCAAACTGAGTACTAAAGCGGACATCGGCTTCGACCATGTCGTGCATGTCTTTCACGCCGTTTCTAAACATCAAAGTTCTCTCAATACCCATCCCGAAAGCGAATCCGGAATAGACCTCGGGATCAATGCCTGCGGCGAGCAACACGTTTGGATTGACCATGCCGCAGCCACCCCACTCGACCCACCTAGGACCGCCTTTGGCATCCGGATGCCAAACATCCAGTTCTGCAGAAGGCTCAGTGAAAGGGAAGAAGCTCGGCCGCAATCTGATTTTGGCCTCATCGCCAAACATCACTCTTGCAAAGTGTTCTAAAGTTCCCCGAAGGTCGGCCATGGTCAGGCCCTTATCGATCGCCAAACCCTCCACCTGGTGAAACACCGGAGTATGGGTTGCATCTAACTCATCGGTTCTAAAGACTCTGCCCGGGCACAGCACATAAACCGGTAGTTCACGCTCGAGCAAGGATCTAACCTGAACAGGAGAGGTATGTGTCCGCAACAGTAAGTGATTCTCAACTGGCTTGACAAAGAAAGTGTCCTGCATCGCCCTGGCTGGGTGATCCGGGTGAAAATTCAATGCGTCAAAATTAAACCATTCGTTTTCAAGCTCAGGGCCATCGGCTATCTCCCAGCCCATGCCAACGAACACATCGCTGACCTGGTCCATCAGAAGAGACAACGGGTGCCTTGCGCCAAGCTTTAAAAACTTTGGTGCAGCAGTCATGTCAACTTTTTCGTTGGCAAGAGCTTCGTTGGCAGCTAGCGACTCGAGCTTGACTTCTTTTTCCTCAAACGCTTGATTTAGCTTTGCCCTTGCTCCTCCGACTAACTTGCCAGCCTCGGCTTTTTGCTCATTCGGGACTGCCTTGATCAAAGCATTTAGCCTGCTAATTGGGGAGTTCTCTCCAACAATCTGGGCCTTCTGGCCTCTTAGGGTCGCCGCATCCTCCACAGCCGCCAAAGCGCTGAGGGACTCTTGCAGCGCCTGGGCTACTACTTCGGGAGTTAATTTCTCTGACATCGGGACAAGTTTAGCGATTAGTGTGCTGAGCGACCGCAGTGAGATACAGGCAAATTGAAGCCGCTATACCTAGGTTCAATGATTCTGCGGCACCATAAATAGGCAAAGACATGGTCTTGTCCGCTTTTTTGGCTACCTCATCGGTAACACCATGAGCTTCATTTCCAAAAACCCAAGCGGTTGGCTTTGCCATTTCTGCAACGGAAACTTCAGTGACATCTTGACCCGACGAGCTAGATGAAAACACCTGAATGCCGGACGCCTTTATCTTGCTTATAGCCTCAACTAGGTCTTGATCCACGACGATAGGCACATTCAGAATGCTCCCTGCGGTTGACCTGACTACCTTCGGGTTGTAAACATCCACCGAGTCAGGGCTCAGAATAACCGCGTCCGCACCGGCTGCGTCAGCGGCCCTGATGATTGACCCGAGATTACCGGGATCTCGACCTTGATCGATAAGTGCCAGTAAAACCGGCTGTGTTGAAAGAAGCTTGTCAAGCTCGATGTCCAAATGATGAACGACCGCCACCACCCCTTGCGGAGTTCTGGTGTCGGAAATCTTGCTCATTACTTCGTCGGAGACTTCTTCGATGGCAACACCCAAGTCGGATAGTCCAGCCAAGATTTCACGATAACGATCCCAAGCCGAGGCGGTCACAAAGACCTCCTCAATTAGACGGGGAGATTTCTCTAGCTCTTTAAGGCCCTGCGGCCCTTCAAGCAAAAAGAGCCCGGTTTCATACCGAGCATCTTTTTGGTTCAGTCGAACAATCCCCTTGACCCTGTTGGATCTGGGATCGTCCAACATTAGCTAGCCTTTGGAGCGTTCACGTCCTTTGGCAATGCTGCCTTCGCCGAGGCAACCAAGGTTGCGAAAGACTTCGGGTCATGAATTGCCATGTCGGACAAGATTCTGCGGTCTACCTCAATGCCAGCGAGGTTTAGTCCCTGGATGAAGCGGTTATAAGTCATCCCGTTTAGACGAGCCGCAGCGTTGATTCGCTGAATCCATAGTCTGCGGAAATCACCCTTGCGCTTACGACGATCGTTGTATGCGTAGACAAGCGAGTGCAGCAACTGCTGCTTGGCCTGACGATACAATCTCGAGCGTTGTCCGCGGTAACCCTTGGCGCGCTCTAGAGCAACTCTGCGCTTTTTGTGCGAGTTGACAGCATTTTTTACTCTTGCCATGTTCTTACTCCTTCTTCGTCAGCCCTAGCGGCCGAGCTGCCTTTTAAGCTTCTTGAAATCTGCTGGGGAAACGACCTGGTCAGCATTCAGACGACGCTTGCGCCTGGAGGACATGTGCTCCTGGTTGTGTCGCATGTTGATCTGCTGCTTCATCAGCTTGCCGCTGCCAGTAAAGCGGAAACGCTTTTTGGCGCCCGAATGGGTCTTCATCTTCGGCATGAGCTCTCCTTTTAGTTCTCTTGCTCCACAGCAGGCTTCTGCTGTGCCTTTTTAGCCTCTGCTCGCGCTTCGGCCTTGTTCTTGAGCGGACCTATAACCATGACCATGCTTCGGCCATCGATTGATGGATTCGACTCAACTGTCCCAAATTCTGTAACTTGGTCAGCTAAATTCCTAAGTAACTTGACTCCCATTTCGGGTCGAGACTGCTCTCTACCGCGAAATACAACCATTACCTTGACTTTGTCGCCGGCCTTGAGGAACTTTCGAACCTGTCCCGCCTTTGTTTCATAGTCATGGCTATCAATCTTCAAACCAAATCGAACAGTCTTCAAAACTGTGTTGACCTGGTTCTTGCGAGCCTCACGGACCTTTTGGGCAGCTTCATACTTGAACTTGCCGTAATCCATGATCTTGCAAACAGGAGGGCTTGAGCCCGGCGAAACCTCGACTAAGTCAAGGTCAGCCTCTCTTGCCAACTTGAGTGCTTGATCAATATCAACAACGCCAACTTGCTCTCCAGCCGGTCCCACAAGACGAACCTGTGCCACCCGAATACGCTCATTAATGCGAGGATCGCTGATAATTTCTCCTTAGTAACTGTTTTTGACCACGCAAGCGTGCAGAAATAAATCAACTCTCTTACCCGGCAGCCTATTTAGAAGGCGGCTGACAGGTGGGATTGTAATCCACTTCTGACCGAGCAATAGCCCGGAGCCTCAGGTAGCCTAGCAGAGCATTTGAATATTGAGAAGAGGAAAAGTGGAAGAAGATTTAGCTCGTGACATCGCTGAAGTTCCAGCGGTCGAGGTTATTAACACAACCGCGGTGCACCTAATGAGTGCTGCCGCGGTTCAGTGCGGGCTGTCCGACGACACTCCAGGTGACCTAGCCGAGGCACGAAAGCTGATCACTGCGCTGGCAGGTCTAGTTAGCGCTGCTGCAGGAGAAATCGGCGACCACCACGCTCGCCCCCTGAGAGACGGTCTTAGATCCCTGCAGCTTGCATTCCGGGAAGCCTCGTTTATCAAGGATGCCCCCGGTCAAGGACCCGGAGAGAAATACACGGGTCCAGTTTCCTGACCTAAATAACTGAAATTATTTTCAGCTTGAAAGAATCGACGAAGTTATCAAGGCTCTCAGCCCTTAGGTGAGCGACGAAACTGGTCAAGGCCGTTTCCAAGCCTTCAGCCGTCAATCCTGGCCTCATGCCGACCTCGATTATTATTTCTTCCGCCACAAGTCTTGCCTCCGGGTCTCCGGCCGAAACTCCGGCCATGACAACGTCTTCTACCTCCTTGACGGCATGGGCAATCACACGCTTCACCTCGGGGCCAGAAACTGCGTCAATTATCTCCAATTCCTGAGCCAGAGCCGCGAGTTCAGTCCTGCGAAGAGCTCTTGCGTGGGTTGCCGGATTGATAATTACTCGCGTATGACCTTCGCCGACTGTTGCGACGCAGAGCTTACTTATAGACACTGGCACGGGACGCGCATCGGGCTTCCACGAAAGCATATCTTCGACCGACGTGAAGGCAGGAATTGCAGTTCTGTCATCCGGAGTTGCCACAGCAACAATTGCCAAGTCCGCACTTTTGTCTACCGTTTGACCATGGGGACCAATGCCGGTCTGACCGATCTCGGCAATTAGCGGAACTAGTAACCGCTGCCCGCGAAGTGACTCGATGAAAGTCATTTTTACAAAAGGAGTGGCACCCAGAGCTGCCGCAATTAGTTCTGGAGTCTCACCGTCATCCTCTGCCCAAGGGTTCTCCTCAAATGATCGACCCTTCCACGGGACGCCAGCCGAATCGACAAACGGGCTTTCAGTCAATGGCCGGTCGCGATCGCCAGGGCTTGCTCCAATGTGAAGCGACCTGCGTAAAGTGACTTGCCCAAAATCGCACCCTCCAGGCCAAGCGGCACCAAGTCAACTAAGTCATGGATGTCCTGGAGAGTAGAAATACCCCCGGAAGCCACGACCGGCTTGTCGGTGTGCTGCATCACTAATTTCAAAAGCTCGAGGTTAGGGCCCTTCAGGGTTCCGTCCTTGGTAACGTCGGTCACGACGTATCTGGCGCATCCATCGGCTTCTAGCCTGGCCAAAACTTCAAGCAGGTCTCCGCCTTCTTTGGTCCATCCTCGAGCAGCCAGAGTGGTCCCCCGAACATCCAAGCCAACGGCAATCTGATCACCGTATTTGCCGATTACTTTTGATGTCCACTCCGGATCTTCAAGTGCGGCGGTTCCAAGATTCACCCTCGCGGCGCCAAGCTCCAAGGCTGCTTCCAGCGAGTGATCGTCGCGAATGCCTCCAGAAAGTTCAATTTTTACCGAACCACTTTGGGCTACTACTTCGGCAATCACCTCACGATTGTGCCCACGCCCGAACGCGGCATCAAGATCAACCAAGTGAATCCACTCTGCACCAGCCGTAATCCAATCCTGAGCTGCCGTAATAGGGTGCCCAAAGTCTTCTTCGGTACCTGCCTCGCCCTGGGTAAGACGCACAGCCTTCCCGGATGCAACGTCGACCGCGGGTAGTAACTCAAGCTTCAAGGTGTCTCCTAGATAGATTCAATCCAATTTGAAAGTAACTTCAAACCGGCTGGGCCAGATTTTTCGGGGTGAAACTGCGTGGTCGACAGCGGACCATTTTCAACTGCCGCGAGAAATCGTTCGCCGTGGTTAGACCAAGTCAAGTGAGCCGGGATAAATGGAGGTCGGATATCAAGCTCCCAAGCCACGGCAGCATAGGAGTGAACGAAGTAAAAACGCTCCTTTTCAACTTCATTAAACAAAATCGAGTCCGAGGGTGCCTCGACGGTGCTCCATCCCATGTGGGGCAATCTTGGAGCATCTAACATCTTTACGGTCCCGGACCATTGCCCTAGGCCCTGAGTTTCAAGGTCGTGCTCCAAACCAGTTTCAAACATTACCTGCATGCCAACGCAGATCCCAAGCACCGGTCTAGAAGCAGTCAGCCTCTTATCAATGAGGCGATCGGCACCATGCGCCTTTAGCTTTTCCATGACCGAACCAAAGGCCCCAACACCGGGAACTACTAAGCCGTCAGATTCATAGACATTATTGGCGTTGTCCGTGAGAGTTACATCCGCCCCGGCTTCGCTTAGCGCCTTGCAGACGGAATGGACGTTGCCACTGCCGTAATCAAGAACTGTGACCGATTTGGTCACAAGCTCCCCTTGGTCGATGGCACGCCAACAACGCGAGGGTCCAGCGCAACCGCCTGCCTAAGCGCTCGCGCAAAAGCCTTGAACTGAGACTCTGCGATGTGGTGGGCATCTCGACCCGCCAAAACGTTTATGTGGACCGTGAGGCCAGCATTGTGTGCAATTGCCTCAAACACGTGCCGTACCAATGACCCAGTGAAGTGCCCGCCAATCAAGTGGTACTCAAACCCAGCTGGCTCGCCTGAGTGAACCAAAAAAGGCCTGCCCGAGACATCCACTACAGCTCGAGCTAACGCCTCGTCCAACGGCACAGTTGCGTCTCCGTAGCGACCAATGCCCTGCTTGTCACCGAGTGCCTGAGCAAGCGCCTGACCCAAAACAATCGCAACATCCTCGACCGTGTGGTGTGCGTCGATCTCCACGTCGCCGGTGGCGACAACATTTAGGTCCACTAGAGAGTGCTTAGAGAATGCAGTCAGCATGTGGTCATAGAAGGGCACACCAGTTGAGATTTCACTCTTTCCGGTGCCGTCAAGGTTGATTGATAACTCAACCGAAGATTCACTTGTCTTGCGACTGATTTTTGCTTCCCGATTCACAGCTGTTCCTTTGGCTCTAGTGCCTCTAGTTTAGTCAAGCAGCAATGCCAGCTCGCCAAGTAATTTTGTGGTCTCTGCTTCGGTTCCGGCTGTGACTCGAAGACAGCCCGGAATTCCGATGTCCCTCACAATGATTCCCTTGGCCAACAGACCTTCAAAGATGACATGAGTGTCTTGAAACCCTTGAATTAGGACGAAGTTTGCATCCGATGGCAAGGGGCTGAGGCCCATTTTTAAGACGCCGACCATAATTCGATCGCGCTGAACTTTTATCTGCTCGATGTTAGCCAAAAGTTGCCCGCTGGTCTCCAGGGCCGCCATAGCCGCCGCTTGAGTCAGTGCGCTCAAGTGATAGGGCAACCTGACAATGCGCATGGCGTCAACCACGGCAGCATCGGCAGCCATGTAGCCAACCCGAGCGCCGGCAAATGCGAATGCCTTGCTCATGGTGCGGCTTATTACTAAGCGTGGTCTTCCAGGCAACAGCGAAATAGCGCTTGGGGAGTCAGAAAATTCCTGATAGGCCTCATCAACTAGCAACATTCCCTCGAAGCTGTTGTAGGCCGCCTCAATCACATCTAGCGCTAAGCCGGTTCCGGTTGGGTTATTTGGCGAGCAGAGAATAACTATTTGCGGCTTCGCTTTTTGGATTTCCTCACGCACGTACTCACTGCTAAGAGAATAATCATCGAGCCGGGGAAGCAACTGGTATTCGGTAAGGGTCGTTCGGGCGATATTCGCGTACATCGAATAAGTGGGACCGAAACTCATTGCCTTTGCCTCTGGACCACCAAAGACTTGAAAAAACTGCTGCAAAATTTCATTCGAGCCGTTTGCAGCCCAAATTTGCTCTGCCGCCAAGTTCCCGCCCAAGAACTCAGCCAGCATTTGACGAAGCTCCATGAACTCACGATCGGGATACCTGTTCAGCGTTAGAGCCGCTTCAGCTGTTCGCTGGACAATTCTCAGCGCCACCTCTTCGGGAATTCCGAAGGTGTTTTCGTTTACATTAAGTCTGATTGGAACGTCGATTTGAGGGGCGCCATAGGGCAGCTGTCCGACCAAGTCTGGTCGAATGGGCAGATCGTCGAGGTTAGTCACCCCTCAAGATTAGCGAATGAGTTGGAACCCTAGCGACTCAGGGCAGAGCTATTTGCTGACCGGGAGTCAATTCGACAGTTTCTAGAGCATTCACCATGACAACCCTTGCAATCCAGTCTCTAGGATCCTGAGAAGGAGCGTACTTGTCCGCCAACTCCCAAAGCGAGTCACCTGGCTGCACCGTGACAAATTCAAGGGTTGCGCCTGGGGCGCTTCCGGCAAAAGAGCCGGTTATTCCTATGATGCTGATGACGAAACTGAGAGCGAGAATTACAACTGCGCGTACCAAACGTCCCGGGTTGGTAAGACGGTAGCTTCCAAGAACTAACATGTTGCGTCCCTTCAGTCCGAATACTTGTTTCGAACACTTGTTCTAAGTTTATGCGTACTTTTCGAAAATGCAAGCGTTTCTGCTCAATTTTTCCTGCTTTATCGAAAATGTGTTTGGTATTTGCTATAAATACGAATACAGTTTCGATACAGGTAGTAAACAGCTACCCTCAGACATTTTGCAGAAGGGGCACGTATGGACACCTCAAACTTGACCAATGTTCAGCAAAGGATTCTCACGGTCATTGCCGAATCGATGGCCGGCCGCAACTACGCGCCCTCCATGAGAGAGATTGGCGAGTCCGTTGGTCTATCTTCGACCGCGAGCGTATCTCATCAGCTGAATAAGCTAGAGCTTCTCGGTTTCATAAGTAGAGACCCCCGCCGACCCCGCACAATTGATCTCCTAGGTCTAGAGCCAGCCGGAGAAATTATCCACCCAGACGCCGCGATGGTTCCACTAGTTGGACGAATCGCTGCGGGTGGTCCAATAACAGCAGAGCAAAACGTTGAGGACGTCTTTGCCCTCCCCCGACAGCTTGTTGGGCAAGGTGATCTGTTTTTGCTCAAGGTAGTCGGAGAATCAATGATCGATGCCGCCATCTGTGACGGCGATTGGGTAGTGGTTCGTCAGCAGCAGACCGCTGAAAACGGCGACATAGTAGCCGCAATGCTCGAAGACGAGGCGACGGTCAAGATGTTCAAACAGCGCGACGGAAACACCTGGCTGCTCCCCCGAAACTCCGCATTCGAACCAATTCCCGGAGACCACGCCGTAATTCTTGGCAAGGTTGTTGCTGTTCTTAGGGCCGTCTAGTAAGGCTTGCCAATTCCGCAGCGAGATCTTCGCGCACCAAAGCTTTGACCTTGGTGCCACCTTCTACGTACTCAACACTCTGGACTTTTCCTGCCACATGAATCTTTGACACTAGATCGCCGCGGTCGTATGGAATTAACCCATCAAACAGGACCTCTGGTCGGGGCAAAGAAGAAGCAATAGCGGCCTCAAGTTCGGCAATACCCAAGCCGGTTCTGGCAGACACTAAGAACGCCCCGGGGCAAAGACCTCGCAGCCTGATGTGCTCCTCTTCGGATACCAAATCGGCCTTGTTGAATACAATCAATTCTTCAATTGCGGAAGCATCGACATCGGCCACCACCAAACGGACGGTCTGGATCTGCCCAAGCGGATCCGGGTCGGTGGCATCCACAACGTGAACGATCAAATCTGCACCCGCAATTTCTTCGAGGGTAGACCGAAACGCCTCGACCAGCTGGTGAGGCAGCGAGCGCACAAAACCAACGGTGTCAGCGATCGTATAACTTCTTCCGTCCGGTGTCTCGTGCCTTCTTATTGTTGGATCAAGAGTGGCAAAAAGTGCGTTCTCCACCAAGACTCCAGCCTTGGTGAGCCTGTTAAGCAGAGACGATTTTCCCGCGTTGGTATAGCCGGCGATTGCCACCTGCGGAACTCTTGCTTTTTCCCGCTTGAGTCTTTTAGTATCTCGAGCGCTCTTCATCAAGACAATTTCGCGACGCAATTTAGCCATCTTGGTGTTGATTCGTCTTCTATCAAGTTCAATCTTGGTCTCACCTGGTCCACGCGAACCTATTCCAACGCCACCGGCAGCCTGGCCTCCGGCCTGCCTTGACATTGACTCGCCCCATCCGCGCAATCTCGGAAGTAAATACTCAAGCTGCGCAAGCTCGACCTGGGCTTTTCCTTCTTTGCTCTTGGCGTGCTGGGCAAAAATATCAAGAATGATCGCAGTTCGATCAACTACCTTGACCTTGACTATGTCTTCCAGAGTTCTTCGTTGTGATGGCGCAAGCTCGGCATCAGCTATCACAGTATCGGCACCAAGTTCTTTGACTAACTCCCTGAGCTCTTCTGCTTTTCCTTTTCCAAAGTAACTCGCGGGGTCGGGCTTTGCGCGTCTTTGCAGAAGTCCATCCAGAACCTCAGCTCCAGCAGTCTCGGCAAGGGCAGCAAGCTCACGGAGCGAGTTTTCTGCTCGGGTTACTGTTCCAGTGCCCCAAACGCCGATTAGGACGACTCGCTCAAGACGCAGCTGACGGTACTCTACCTCCGAAATATCTTCCAGTTCAGTCGAAAGCCCGGGGACTCGTCTAAGTGACGCCCGCTCTTCCAGCTCGAGCTGGTCACCGTCATACTCGGACGCCGGCGCTAGAGAGCCGCGGCGTAAAATTCGGTCGATAGTAGATTCTGGTTCCATTGTTGTTTAAGACTAAGCCTGTATTAGATTTGGCGTATGGCGATGGAGCACTATTTCAGCTCAGAGCCGACAGCGAAGAAAATTGAAACTGAGGTTTCATTTGAAGTTGACGGTGTCAAATTTGACATGGCCGCCGCAAGCGGAACTTTTAGCTCCACACAACTAGACCCCGGCACCAAGGTTCTTCTTTCCCATACTTCGCTACTACCAAAAGATGGAAACGTTCTTGATCTGGGCTGCGGGTGGGGTCCGATAGGGATCGTAATTGCAACTCTCTGTCCAGCCGCAAAAGTTCATGCTGTAGATATCAACCAGCGGAGCGTTGAACAGACCCGAGCGAACGCCGACCGAATTGGACTTACAAATCTCAGTATCTGTCTTGCCGACGACCTAGCCACGGACTTGAAATTTGACTCAATCTGGTCAAACCCACCTATTCGAATTGGCAAAGTCGCGCTGCACGAATTACTAAGAACCTACATTCCTCGGCTGGAGGCCGGCGGAAGAGCCGTTTTTGTAGTTCAGAAGAACCTTGGTGCCGACTCACTCGTCCGCTGGCTAGCCGAAGAGTTCCCCAGTCATGAAGTTTCCAGAATTGGAACGGCAAAGACCTACCGAATTATCGAAGTGGCTAGTCCTGCCAAGTCCCAGAATAAGTAAGAACCGCCGGGCCACTGATTGAAACGTGTTCGCCGTCCTCGGTTGGAAACATCCTGACAGCAACCTCTCCCCCGGGAACTTTGACCTTCCAAAAGTTTTGAGTCCCTCCAGCCCAGTGGCGAATTGCAATTGCTGACGCTGCTATTCCGGTCCCACAACTCATGGTTTCACCTGAGCCGCGCTCGTGGACCCTCATGGTTAGCCCTGCAACACCCTTATTGATAAGGGGCTCATCCAGGACCACAAATTCAACGTTCGCGCCGTCTTCTGGCAGAGGCTCTAGAACTGGGGCCTTCGAAAGCTCTAAGCCCTGGAGCTCTTCGAGATCGGCAAGCGCAACCACAACGTGAGGGTTGCCAACATTGACAGCAAGACCAGGCCTGGACACTTGAAGGCCCAGAGCGCTTACAAGCGTTTGGTCGTCCCCGATTGAAAAAAGACCCAGGTCAACCGCAAACCCATTGACCGTTGCAGTTAGATCCTTGATGCCATTCCTGGTGGCGACCGGCAAAGTGCTGCCGTCTGTTAGCGTCGCCAATCCATTTTCTAGCAGGTAGCGGGCAAAAACTCGAATGCCGTTTCCGCACATCTCTGCCCTAGAACCGTCAGAGTTTCTGTAGTCCATAAACCAAATAGCTTCCGGCTCGTCTTCCAGCAGCTCCGCAACCTCGGAATCCTTTGCCGTGGGCTTCACAATAATTAGACCGTCAGCACCGATACCAAAGTGCCGGTCACACATTGCGGCAACTTGATCGGCACTGAGGTCAATTTGTCCGGCCTTATCAAGCACAAGAATGAAATCATTACCCGTGCCATGGCCTTTTGTGAATTCGATTTTCATGCCCCAAGCCTAATTCGCTCCAGAGCGCACTTGAGCAATTCCGGGGAGTCCGGCAACCAATGAGTGCGACGATCTCGCTTAAACCAGGACATTTGCCGTCTCGCATATCGGTTAGTTAGGCGAATCGTGTCTTGAATTGCCGAAGCTTCATCAAGTTCTCCAGAGATTTGCTGAAAGGCCTGTTGATAGCCGATAGCAGCAAGTGCGGTTTTGGAGAGCGGCGCTTTGCCCTCTAGCAGCCGTCCAGCCTCGTCAATTAGTCCCTGCGACCACATTTCTCCCACACGGTCTGCAATGCGAGGCTTCAGAACCTCTCTGTCAACATCGATGCCAATTGTAAGAGTGGGGACAAGGTACTCGGGGTCCGGAAGCGTAGAGACAAAGGGTCGTCCTGTTATCTGAATCACCTCGAGTGCTCTGATGACCTTTCGAACATTATTGCTGTGGATTTTCTTTCCAGACTCTGGATCTAGCCTCGCAAGCTGATCATGCATTGCAAGGTTGCCAACAACCTCCGCCTGAGACTCGAGTTGGTCCCGAATTTCCGTATCAGTAGGAGCGAAATCGAAATAATCAAGAGCGGCAGCAAGGTAGAACATGCTCCCGCCGACAAACACCGGCAACTTGCCTCGAGCTCTTACCTCATTGGCGGTGCCAATTGCCAGCTTGCTATATTCGGCCGCGGTCATTTCCGCGCTTGGTTCGATCGCGTCTATCAAGTGATGCCTAATACCCCGACGCTCATTTTCGGGCAACTTTGCAGTTCCGATGTCCATGCCCCTATAAAGCTGCATGGCATCCGCATTAATAATTTCAGCCGGCTGCCCAGACGACTCCAACGCTTCGACCAAAGACAAAGCCAGCCCGGACTTGCCCGAGGCAGTGGGGCCGACAATAGCTAGGGCGCTAAACCCCACTTTTCACTCTGATCGGTAACCCAAGTGAAACTTTGGACTCCCCGGGGCCCGGGACACCGCAGCTCTCGAGCTGACGACGGTCATAGGCGTCCCCACCCGCGGTTCTGCGGACCTCGTAAAGGCCCCCGGGGGCGAAGTCGGCAACAAGGAAATATGGAGCCGCTCTAGTTATCCTGAGCCTCACGGCGTCACCTGGACGAGGAGCATCCTGACCCTGTGGAACATCGAAATGGACAAGTCGGTTGTCCTTCGCTCTTCCAGTTAGGCGATCGGTCTGAGAATCCTTGCGCCCTTCATTAGCTGAAGCCAGCACCTCAACCTCTGTCCCAACCAAGAGTTTATTTTCCTCCCAAGCGACTTCGTTCACGACAGCTAGAAGGCGTTCGTATCTTTCTTGCACTACTTCCTTGGGAAGCTGATCGGGCATTTCGGCAGCGGGAGTTCCCGGCCGCTTCGAGTATTGATAGGTGAAGCAGGCTGCAAACCTCGATTTTCTAACGACGTCTATGGTGTCCTGAAAGTCCTGTTCCG
>CALGUV010000159.1 GCA_937920245.1 uncultured Microbacteriaceae bacterium | reverse complement strand
AGCATCTGACTACGGATCAGAAGGTTGGGGGTTCGAGTCCCTCCAAGCGCACTGAGATGACGCGGAATTCACAACCGCGTCATTTCTCTTTCTGGATTATTCCGTTTAGATTCCGTTCCGCTTGGATTCGAATCAGGATTATTCGAAATTAGCGGCCTTGTCATGCAGATATCCCTGCCACTCTAAAAACTCTCTGAATTCACCCTTTGCGACTGCGGCCTCCATTTCATCCATGAATTTAGAATCAAACCTGAAGTTCATGCCGCTCTTTGCCCATTCAATCCCATGAGAGAGTGGGCTTTTACTCAAAAAATTGTCAAAGTCGTCAAACACTCGACAGTTCTCCAGAAATACTTCCTGATGCTCTTCCGAGAAGCGAAAGTTCGGCTGCACGAGTTGCTTGTTGTGCTTTGACGGCACAAACCCAACATCAGGAATGAGTCTGTATACACTCGAAAGTTTTTTGCCCCCGAGGCCGTGGGAAAAAGGGTTGCGCTGCTGATCAAAGATGGACAAAAGACGATTAAATTGTCCCGTCTCAAACACCCCTGCCTCTTCGAGCAACGTGCGGTGCTTGTCGCGCCACTTGAGAGAAATGAAATGATGGAGCTCCGTCGCTGTATGTCTTTTGCCCGTAAACGCAAAGAGCCCCGAATACAAGTGTTCCAGATAGCTAAAGTAGGCGACTGTCGCTCCGAACGAGTACCACCAGGGTTCTTGGTTGAAACTAATGCTCGTTACGGGCCCATCGAATAAGACTGTCTTCTCACCTTTGTGCTTGCCGAGGTCATACGCTTCTTGAGCCTTTGACCTGAAAAGTTCGTATCCCCTTCTCAAAAAACTAGTTTGATTAGTAATGCCGAAATCATGCAGTCCCAAAATGTCGTTGTCGATTTGCTCTTGGAGCAAATTGGAGTACTTCTTGAGTCCGAATTTCAACATTTTTTGAACTGAAGTATGAAAACGATCGCTTACGTGCATCGGTACGTAGAGTCGAAGCCCAAATTTCTCAGAGCTAAGAATGCAGGTTTGACCTTGCACGCTGAACGAATACATCCATGCTATCTTTTCGAAGGTCTGCTCAGGCTGGCAACCAAGATGCTTCATTAGACCAAATAGCAATGTCGAAACTGAGAACTCTCTGCGGTCAAGATCGATCTTTACGTATTCAGAACTCTTTTGATTCGGGTTTGGTTGGTTTTCGAAACCAAAAGTTTCGGCCAACCCTTGATGAATTTCTCCTTGTGACATACTCGATCCCCCTTGGCCTCAAATTTATGCGTCAGGAAAAGTTTTCAGTGGTGATGTGATCACCTAGTTTGTCCATCCATGCAGCGGTCTGAGCTGGGTATGCGTGTCCATAAACATCGAGAGTCATTTTGGCTGAAGAGTGACCGAGGATTTTTGAGATCTCTGGTATCGGAGCGCCGAGGCTCGCTAATAGGGAACCAGCTGTGTGGCGCAACGAGTGAATGACGACATTCTTCATACCAAGCTTTTCCGTTGCAGGCTTGAAGTATTTTCTACGAAAGAAGCCATAGTCAAGTGCCTGGCCATTTTCACCCACGAAGACCCAATCGCGACCGCTCTTTCCCTCAAGCAATGGCTTGAATAGTTCGATTGTGTTTTTGTCGAGTGGAACCTCTCGCTGCTCTCCCGTTTTTGTGGTACCTGGAATGAACTCCCCATTTTCATCTCGGAGCTTCTTTCCAAACTCGTCAGTTGTCCAAGAGTGAGCAACTTTTACAATCCTGGCATCGAGGTCAAAGTCCTCAACCCGCAAGGCTAAAGCCTCGTTGACTCGCAGTCCGCCAGCTCCTAAGAAGATGACCAGGGACCGATGAGGTCCGCACTCGTCAGCAAGGGCGTAAAGCTCTTTTGCTGTAAGTCCCTCCTTCGACTTTGATGCAATCTTCGGAAGCCTGACGCCCACAGCAGGGTTTCTGCCAATTAGCTCATCTTCGAGAGCGGACTGAAGTATTTGGTGAAGAAGGCGATATGACTGTCGAATTGTGGTCGGACCGACTCCATCATCCACTAAAGACGAGACCCACTTCTTGATGTCCGAAGTTGTTATCGAGGTAAGTTTGCGCTCGCCGTATTTCGGCAGCAAGTAAAGCTTCAGCTGAGAGTTGTATGTGCCGAGTGTCTTGCCTGAAATGTCCAGCTTGCCTTTCTTCCACTCAACAACGAACTCGCCAAACATGATGCGTGCAGACTCAGAATCGATCGGACGCCCATCCTCGGATGCCAATTCGGCACGAGCAACCCATTTGTTGGCGCTATCTACGTCTACGAATGACCGCGTGTAAACACCAGATTCGTCGATAAAGGTCGCGACCCACTTGCGCTTTTTGCGCTCGACACCTTCTGCGCAGCGATCGAGCTCACTCTTGAGGTTGCGCTTCCAGCGCTCAGCGTCTTCTAGGCGCTCGAAATTGCGCGACTCCTCTCCACCGTTATGAAATAAACGAGCTTGCCACGCGCCCGTCGGCAGCTGCTTGATGCCAGGAATTCGGTTGACTTGCTTTGGCATTACTTACCCTTCTTTAAGAGCTCTTTTTTAGCACGCACCACTGACGCTTTAGGGATCGCTCCACTTGCTCGCCCTCGCTGAATTCGAGACTCTACTGTTCCAACTCCCACTTGCTGAAATTGAGCGATCAATTTCACAGGGGTCAACACCTCAAGAAAAGTTGCCATTTTGAATAGAGACTCTGTCTGTTTCTGAAGTGTCAAGCCACTATTCTTGCCGCTAGCAAAGTGGTGTGCCATGTGTGCTTCAAATAGCGATGCACGTTCGGCTACTCCAAGAGGCGGGATACTTTCGCCCGCGCCAGGTGTAGACAGAAGCGCCTCGGCCATTGGGAAAACATAAGTCTCTGCGAAGGTCTTTGCCTCCAAGGTCATGTCTTTTGGATTTGTCGAAGATAGTGGCACAGCCAGATCCAAGAGCATCGTTGGCAATCCATTGACTGCCAAGCCAGAAACGAACCAGTGGCAAAAGTTGCCCGTTGCGGTTGCCTTCATTTCAGCAGTCGCGTAAACCAAGCCGCGCTCTAGCTCTAGATCAAGTCTCTTCGCCAGTGGCGAACGAAGTACTTCTTGCATCTCAACGTCTCCTATGATCAAATAATCACCAACTATGTATGTTGATACAATATAGATTACCATACAAATTTGAATACGTCTAGTTATCTAAGGAGAAACACATGAATGCAGGCTCACAGTGTCTAACTGTGGGGCAGTTGGCAGATCGATGGCAGAAGAGCAAGCAATGGATCTACAGCAACTACCGACGGATCGGTCTGAAGGTCCTACCCCTAGGGCAACAGCTTCGTTTTCCACTAGAGGAGGTGGAGTTATGGGAGAAGTCCCACCTGAGGTAAAAAGAACGCCCGGGTTGCACCCCGAGCGTCCAATGCCAGAAACCAAACCCTATGAAAGGAAAGGTCCGACATGGACAGTTTAACCGCGGCACTCCCTATACAGCTGCCCGCGTGCTCCCCGTTCGACATCTCGGGCTTGTGGACGGGTTCAATTTTTCACCGGAAAAAAGTCACCTGCAACGAGTTTTGGCCATTTGGCCACTTTGGACGCTTGCCAGGGACGCGCAAACGCACCCTAAAGAGTAAGAAAAATATTCTTTCTTTTTACCTTTTTCGGCGCCAGCACACGACCGAACGCAACGTTAGGCCAAACGGCCAAACGGCCAAAAGACACGGAAGACGCAAATGACTGATTACAAAGAAGCCTCGCGCCACTATCGCTCGCTGGGTTGGGACGTAGTAGTCCCCTCAAAGCCTGCGCCTGATTCAAAGAAACCAGCAGAAGTAATTTCCAAAGTCTTTGGCCGCGGTAACACCGCCACCTCAGAGCAAATGGACTCCTGGGAAGAAAACTTTCCTGAACGTAACTGCCTGCTAAAAATGCCAATAGGCATAATCGGTATCGATGTTGACCACTACTGGAAGAAGCGTAAAGACGGCACCTGGGAACTTAAGAGAGGTTATGACTACCTTCTAGAGGACATTCTTCGAATCGGTGATCTGCCACCTACCTACTCTTCGACTTCGAGGGGCCCCCTGCAAGACTCTCGAATTCTCTTTTTCAAAGTTGAAGCTGGCATCGAATTTGAGACACAGCCTTACCAGGACGTGGAGCTGATTCAGAACCACCACCGATACGCGTGCGTTTGGCCGTCTACTCACCCTGACACAGGTGGACTCTACAAGTGGTACGACCCCTCCGGTAACGAATGTGGCCCACCAAGACCAGATGATTTTTCTGACTTGCCTCCCGAGTGGTACATACCATTACTCACTTCGCGAAACAACACCAAGAAGCGAATGAAAAATGTGGCGCACCTAGCTAGTACCTCAAATCACCAGCCGTATGCAGGGTCAGCTGAGGACTGGGTTGACGCGTTGGACGACTCTGACCTGTCATTCGAGATGCAGTTGTTTTGGATTCAAGTTGACGAACGCCCGACAGCTCACGTCGGACACGACGAACTGCTTTCACTTCTGGGCAAGCTCAACCACCTCCAGTTCAAACGCGCAGAACTCGGCGCTCGCCGAGTATTCGATCTCATCGTCGAAACCTATCTAAAGCACACAAACGAAAGTGACCCAATGACAGAACTAACAAACGCAATCAAGTACGTAGCAGGAAAGGAATTCAACGCGTGAAAGAACTAACACCCGACAAGATCTTCACAGAAGAAGCATTTTGGAATGCCCGTCCACTTCTAATGCGAATCAAGCTAATTGCCAGTAAAACTCGAAAGTCTCCCCACGCAATCCTGGGCTGGCTCATGGTTTGGATGCTAACCCGAATCAGCTATGAGACGACTTACGTGACTGAAGTAGGAAAAGCTTCCTTGAACATGCTCTTCCTAATGAGCGCTGCGACGGGCGGTGGAAAATCAGCGGCTCGAAAAGTTGCCCAGGATAACTTCGTTTTCCAAGACCTCGGTTTGAGTTGCCCTTCGCCTGTGCAGGCAGGTTCAGGTGAAGCTATTCCCGACTCCTTTTACGTGCGTGTAAAACAAATTAACGAAGAAGGCAAGGATGTTTGGACGGAAGAGTGGGTAAACCCTAATCACTGCCGCATCTTTTACAACGATGAGATTTCCTTCCACAAGGGGAAGGCTCAGCAGAACTCCAGCACGTTGGAAGCCACTTACCTCAGCATGTACTCAGGCGACCACCTTGGTCGAACTTTGGCCGGAGGTAAAGGCAAAGAAGTGCCTGCGGGACAGTACCGCGCCATCACAGTGTTCAATGCCCAACCAGAGAATGATCCATTCCGAAGCGATGCCTCAATGGCATCTGGCATGCCAAGTCGCCTTCTCAACTTAGACGCCAGCAATGCGAACGCACGTGCAGACTATGAAGCCGCATCTTCAGTGCCAATGCCATCGCCTTACACGATGCCACACTATGGACGCCGCGGTGACAGCATGCCTCCGCAGTTCCGTGCCCTGCCAGAAATGGAAGCCGCGCACGCAGAAGAGGACTTTCTTGCCAACGAAGGCTTGCGTGAACACGGCCGCTCACACACTCTCCTGACGCGTGCAAAGACGGCATGCGTACTAGCTGCCTTGGAAGGTCGCGATTATCTGGTAATCGATGACTGGCACCTAGCGGGCCACTTAATTGAGCACTCGAATGCGATTGATGCCGGAATCAAGAAAACTCTCGGCATCGCTGCTCGCACTGAGGCAGGGAAGGCGGGAACAATCCTGGGTGTCAAGCTCGGTGCCTCTGACGAATCGAAGTACCAGTATGCAGTCGAACGCGTTGCGAAGAACCTCAAGAATCACGCTGCGAAATGTGGATATGACCTCACCCGTCCGCGCACAGACGAAGTAAACCTTAAGGCCTTAGGTGCCTTAACAGGACAAATTTCAGGCCGCGACAGAGACCTAATCGAGCCCGCCTTGGACTCGATTATCAGAGAAAAAACAAACAGGAAAGAAGAACAAAATGACCAAAAAAAATGTGCCAAAAGCATGGCTACCAATCGATAAATTCGAGACGCCAGAAGAAACGCGATTTCTGGACATGTTTACCGAACTAATTGCAACAGGCTTAAGTTTCAGTACACGATTCTTACTCAAGTCCGAAGCTGGTTACAAACTTATCGTCGAAGCTCGAATTACGCAGACAAGCTATAGCCCAGGCGAGGTGGACATAATCCTCTTTGCTGGAAATGGTTATCGCGATTTAGCCTCGGTTGATGAACTCAACGCTCGCGGTTATAAGGCGAATTCTTCTCAACCGAATTACTGGAAACGTACGATGCCCGGCACCCCAGCAGCACACATAGTTGCCAATTACCTGTTTAGCGGGATCAAGCACCTCGTAGGTTTCAATACGAAGATGATGTTCAGTGTTTCAACTGCCACAAACCAGGGTCAGAAAGTATTGGACTTAATAGTCAATAAAGGAGACATGACGGTCGACCGTGACTGGGGCATTATTACCCTCTAGCCCCTGTCAGTCGCTTTGAAGACAAATACTCCCCCTCACTCTGTGCTCGAAAACCCTCCTTGTTTATGCAAAAGGCAACAATGAGTTTCAGGTGGACTCAGGCACAGGGTGAGCGGCAGTTGTCAGCGCAAATTCAGATGTAATGTTCGGTAGTGTCCCAACCGACGCCATAGATAACCTGATCAATTGCAAAACAGGCCACATTTCCGGAGTAGGTGCCAATTTCCTAGGACCTGCCTGATTAGAAACAATCAAGTAACAGCGGGGGACTTGCAAAAATTTTTAGCGGGTGGAAACAGGCCTATGGATCACTTCGCGTATCCCACATGTTTGTCCGAAACCAGGTTCAAAAAACCGCCTAAACCAGACGGCCCGAGGATATATCTAGAAGCCCTAGAGTACTGAAAGGGCCTGACTCTTCCTAAGTTGGTCTTCGGCCCGCCCACGGCCCCCTTGTCGCTTCCTGGATATGTGTAGAGATGGGAGTCCACTCTGCTCCTGCGAAATCTCCCAGGTAGACATAAACGTCAACCGTGCTTGACTCCGCGCACCGCGAGCCTAGCCTCGATGTCTCCCGCAGTCGCAAGAGCCAAGCGTTGAGCACTTCCCTTGTCCTCCTGGTGAATCTCAGTCGCCGAAGCAATGGCAAAGTCCGGCTCCGGTGGAAAAGATGGACGAAGGTGACTTTCACTGCGGTCCAGAAGGCTATTCGGCTAAGACCGCATACTCAGAGATTCGATATGGGTCTGGGTTCGATGAGGATGCCGACTGGAACGAAGAGAACTAGCCCCAGTCGGCTTGGGGCAATACCGGATTATGTCGGTAAGTCTTTTAAATGCGCACTCATTGTTGCCACGTAAAGAATAATGTAAGCATGCGATTGCCAAAAATCATTGATAACGAACGCTCCTCCATGCTGGATGTGCTTCGTGATTTGAGTAACGAGCATGAGAAGGTCTCAATCGCAACAGGTTATTGGGACTTAGGTGCAATCTCCCTGCTGCTTGGCGAACTAGATTCACTCAAGGAAATCCGACTTCTCATTGAAGCGTGGAACGGTGACACCTGCGCTACCGCGATCGGCGAACTCATGGAGAGCCCTAGCACTCATGAGCATCACTTCGGCGAGAAGAGCCACCCGTGAGCGCCGACGGGCACACTCATGCCGGCGGCACGGTTAATCGCCGGCGGCTGGCAATCGCTTTTGGCACTACGGCCAGCGTTCTCGTCGCTGAGGTGATTGGGGCGATCATCACCGGTTCGCTTGCTCTGCTCGTCGACGCGGCCCACATGCTGACCGATGCGGGTGGACTGCTTGTCGCGCTCTTCGCGGCCAATCTCATGGAGCGACCCGCAACATCACGCCGCACTTGGGGTCTCCGTCGTGTGGAGGTACTCGCTGCCATCGTGCAAGCTTCAGCCCTGCTGGGGGTGGGTATCTTTGTGGTCATCGAAGCCGTCCAGCGTTTCAGCCAGCCGGCAGAGATCGCCGGCCCTGAGCTGCTAGTATTCGGTATCGTCGGGCTAGTGGCGAACATCATCGCCATCGTGGTGCTCTCCGGCGGTCGCCGTGACAACCTCAACATGCGGGCAGCGTTCCTCGAAGTGCTCAACGATGCACTCGGGTCGGTGGCTGTCATCGTCGTTGCCGTCGTCATCATGACGACGGGGTTCCAGCAGGCCGACTCGATCGCTGCGTTGCTGGTGGGGGTGCTCATTATTCCCCGCACGTTGCGGCTGCTCCGGGACGCTGTCGATGTGCTGCTCGAGTCAGTACCGCGCGGCATCGACCTCAACGATGTGCGGCAGCACCTGCTCGACGAGGCCCATGTTGTCGACGTGCACGACTTGCACATCACGCAGATCGCGACAGGGTTGCCCGTGCTCACCGCGCATGTAGTGGTCGAGGCCGGATGCTTCCATGACGGACACGCACCCGAGATAACGAGGGCGCTGCAGCGATGTGTCGCCGAGCACTTCCCAGTTGCGATCGAACACGCAACATTCCAGCTTGAACCAGTGGGAGCGGTGCAGTCACACGATATCCACTGACAGAACCAACTTTGTGCCTGAGTGGGCCAGGACGATCCTCATCGAATGTGTCGCCCTACTGGGGCATGATTGGGGGTGACGCGGGTGTTTTCACACTTCTTTTGCCGGCGATACGTAGCCCTGTTCTAGCGGAATCTAAAGTGCAACTAAATGAAGCTTTTCCAAGGCATAGTATGCGAGCCTCTTATTTTTAATGATTTTCTGGCTCGCGGATAGGAAGACCAGTGACTATGAATCCGGCATCAGCCACGTACTGCAGAAGTTGCCAGACCTCCTCTGCAAGTGTGAGCGGATAAACCGGGTTCCACACCACTGCGATTGCGGGCGGAAGTGGCAACCACCACCAATGTCGCGACTGAACCGCCTACCATCCGACGATAAGCGCGAGCAAGGAGATCACGAAACTAACGACGATGAACAGTTCATGGCCGATAGCGGAGACGCCGACAATGGCTACGATCGCACCGAGCAGACCCGGTGCGAGTGCCATGCGGCGGAAGGTGGTGGGCTTGTTCGCGCGCAGACCTATTCACTGCTAGTCACCAGCAGTTTCAGGTGGTGTTTGGGAATCGAGTAGGGGTAGCTTGGTTGTCATAAATCGTAGATCGCCGCAGTCAGAAGGCGCCTTATAGTCATCGTTGCAACTCGGCCTTGATAGCTGCCCGTAGGTCGTCAAACGATGTGAGCCGCAAAGGCCGATCATTGAGGAAGAACGTCGGGGTGGATTCTACTCCGAGCGCGACGCCGCCATCGAAGTCAACTTTTACTCGTTCAAGGGTCTCGGGTGCGGCCACGGCCGCGTCGTACTCGACCAGGTTGAGGCCGAGCTCATCAGCGTACTGGCGAAAGAGATCCGCCTTGGACTCTTGCGATTCACCCCATTCGGCCTGCGTCTCGTACATACGGGCGAACATCGCTTCTAGCTTGCCCTGTTGCGCGGCCGCTTCGACCGCGAGTGCTGCAGTGGTTGAGTTGACGTGACCAGGCAGTGGGAAGTACCGGAAGGCAAATGTCACCTCTCCTGCGAACTCCTTACGAAGTTCTTCGATAATCGGGTAGAACGCGCCGCATGCTTCGCATTCAAAGTCGAGGAACTCGACGAGGGTCACAGCGCCTTCCCCGGCATCATCGAGAATATGGGTGTCGGGTCGAAGGGCAGAGTAGCTTGGTGTGACCTCGTTAGTGCCGGGCGATGCGGAAGGAGAGGGCGCATTCACGACGGCGCCTAATATGACGGCGATGACGGCAGTAATCATGATGCCAGTCAGCAGAAGTGAAATTTTCACGTTGGTGCCGAGTTTCACGGAATAACCTTTCTTGGCATGGAGAAGGGGGGGGGTGAGAGGCGCCAACTTTGCTGACGCACTCATTTTTATTCACAAGACGTTATCATACCCGGCGGCCTTTGAGTGGCCTGCGAAGGCTTAGCATAGAGGCGAGCGCAGCAAAAACTAGGTGAAGAGGTAGGTCGTGATGAGGATTGAGAACTCCCCGATCGCTAATCCAAAGACCGGCAATGGCGCCGAGGGCGATGTGCAAACTTGGCGTTCACTGTCAATCTTGCTGATCATCGGTGGCTGCATCGGCTGGTTGGCATCTGCAGCACTTTTGATCGAGCGGATTCGTTCTCTGCAGAACCCCCAAGAGGCGCTGGCCTGCGACATTAGTCCCTTCGTGTCATGCGGAGCTCTCTTCGACCGATGGCAGGCCTCTCTTCTCGGATTTCCTAATCCTCTGATCGGGGTAGCGGGTTTCGTCGTTCCGATCGTGGTTGGCTTCGGGCTGATTTCTGGAGCAAGGTTCGCGCCGTGGTTCTGGCGAATCCTGGTGCTGGGGCTGTTCGCAGCGTGGGCCTTCGTCACGTGGCTGTTCTTCCAGAGCACTTTCGTCATCGGTGTCCTGTGTCCCTATTGCTTGGCGGTGTGGGCGGCGACTATTCCCCTATGGTGGAACGCTTTCGTGGTCACGATGGCTAATGGGCAGTGGAGCGGAGGAGCCACTCGCACGCTTGGCGTCGTCCTCAAGCCTTACGTGTTGACCCTTATCGTCGCGAATTTCGCGCTGATCGTTGTCACGATCGTCGTACGGTTTCCCCACGTTTTCGTGATGTAGCCGTATGACGGCTGCCCGGCCGACCTTGTCGTTTTTCTTGATGGTCAAGGATTCCGTTCAGATTCCGTTCGATGGACGGAAACGGACGGAAATGGGCAAATCTGCAAAGGGTGGCTTGACTAATAAAATACTGGGGTACATTGCCACTCAGGCTCCATATAAAGGTACTGCAACATAACTACGGATCAGAAGGTTGGGGGTTCGAGTCCCTCCAAGCGCACTGAAACCCAAGAAGCCTTCACAACTTCTTGGGCTTCTTCATTTCCGCTAGTTGCTGAGTAACAGGCCCTAGAAGAATATCGTTCTCGACGATTTACTCTTGGCACTTCGCCTCAGAACACTGACTCCGTTAATTGGCTCTTGTTGGGGCCAAATAAAGCCTTTTAGTACTCGTTACCTAAATCGTTTCTAGCATCTGGTCAATGGTTGCTTCGTCGAGCGCGTAATCGATTGCCATCACAGCAGCCCCCACAATTTCACCCTTACTATCTCTGCTCTGGACGACTGTGAGATTCTCGCTTGCTAAAGGTGTCGACCGTCCGTATACGATCTCGCGAATACCAGCAATCAGGTGCTCCCCGGCAGAAGAGAGCGACCCACCGATCACGATAATCTCAGGGTTCAAAAGGCTTACGCAGGTGCTGAGAACCTCACCGATGTCCCTCCCTGCTTGACGCACAGCCCGAATCGCCTCGACCTTTGACCTGCGCGCAGCATCAATCAGATCTGCAGTGTTTCGAATTGGAAGGCCAGCCTCGTTCACGCTTCTAATAATTGCTGGCGCTCCAGCGATTGCTTCCAGGCAACCGAAATTTCCACATTGGCAGGCAACGTCCGTCCCAACGAGTGAGCGAACGTGGCCAATGTCTCCGGCTGTTCCATCGGCGCCACGCTGAAGTATTCCTCCGGCAATGATGCCGGAGCCTATCCCTGTTGCGGCTTTCAGGAAGATTAGATTCTCCACGTCAGGGAAATTCATGAACCTCTCACCAAGAACCATCATGTTTACTTCGTTGTCAACCAGAACCTTTGCTTGGAGATCTCTATTGACTCGCTCTGGAATATCAAACGCGTCCCAGCCGGGCATGATTGGTGGATTAGCTGGGCGTCCGGTTGTGTGCTCCACAGGCCCCGGGACGCCAATTCCAATTACCAATAGACGGTCTTCCTGTATCCCTAATCCGGCAAGCAGATGCTTAAGCTCGCTGGTCATCCATCGGAGACAGACCTCCGGTCCGTCAGATATCTGACGCTTAGTGTCTATTGAAACCAGAATCTTGCCACTGAGATCGGCCAGCGAAGCCTGAGCGTGAGTTGCTCCAAAGCTGACTGCCCCCACAACGAAAGCATCCTCTTTTAACTGCAGGCGCGCTGAAGGGCGGCCACCAGTGGAAGTTGCATCTGTCATTGGACCGATGACACCCAGGGCGAGCAGGGGATCCAGGCGCAGAGAAACAGTAGACCTAGCCAGTCCAGTGAGGTTCGCTAGTTCCGCCTTAGTGTGCGGCTCTCCGTCTCTGAAGAACTGCAGTAGACGCCCAGAGCTGAGGCCTAGGTTTATCTTTCGAGTTTCAGTCACTTTCTAATTATAGAGATGCAGATTTTTCTTATTTCACAACAAGTTCGTAACAAATAGATAACAAGATGCCGAAATTCGACATAAGTATCGTTAAGAACGGCATTATTACTTTCAACAACTTTATGCAAGGAGGCAAGTCAAGTGAAGCTTGGTTATTCAACAATCACATGGGGCGGTGTCGTTGGGCACCCCGGCGGTGTTACGAGCATCAAAGACCTGTTTTACATGACCCATGGTGATACTGCTGCAGCGCTAACAGATATTGCCGAGGCCGGTTATCAAGGCACGGAGTTATTCGATGGCAACCTCGCGGAATTTGAAAACGAGCCCGAAGTTCTCCTAACTGCTCTTAGAGAGTCGGGCCTGGAGCTTGTTTCTGTATACACGGGAGCAAATTTCATCTATGACGAGATTCTTGACGACGAGCTTTTCAAGATTGAGCGAGCCGCGTTACTGGCTAAGAAGTTCGGTGCCAGTCGCTTAGTTGTTGGTGGCGGAGCGAAGAGGCCTGATGGACCCAAGCCCGATGATTTCAAGAAGGTCGGTCGTGGCCTAGATATGACCGCAGACATTGCCAGAACTCATGGGCTGGAGAGTAGCTATCACCCGCACCTAGGGACAATTTCCGAAACCCTGAGCGGATTTCATCAGATCATGGACAGCTGCTCGATTGGTTTTTGTCCAGACACTGCTCACTTGGTTGCGTCAGGCATCGACCCAGTGGAAGCAATCGAGCGCTACGGAGACAGGCTCCAGCACGTTCACCTAAAAGACCTCTCGCAGAAGACCGGGCAATTCACCCCATTGGGTGAGGGGGACATTGATTTTCCTTCCGTGTTGGAAGCGATTCGCGCAACAAATTACAACAGTTGGTTAATGGTGGAACTCGATTCCTTTGAGGGGGATCCAAAAACTGCCGCAATAACCAGTAAGAGGTATCTAGAGGTGTTGCTCGCCAAATAGAAAACCATCCATCCATCGCACAATTAAAACCAAAATCAAGGAGATCTAATGATCAAGAAGGTGACAAAAACTGCAGGGGCAAGTCTTGCCCTGCTGATAGCGCTTGCGGGTTGCACCGTGAGCGGAACAACTGAGCAATCAGAGGTAGAGGGAACAACCCCTCCGGCCAATGAAATCGACATTTCTGCTCAGGTCGACGCAGCGCTAGAGGAACTGACTAGCTCAGTTTTGAGCCTCGGACCCAACGGCGAAGCACCAGCTGGCTTTGAATCCACTGAGCTTACTGCTGACGAGGTTGCCCAGATTCAGGCCGCAGGGCTGACAGCGGCAATCGTCATGCACTACGCCGGAAACGACTGGTCCAGCGCGCAGATCGAAGGCCTCAAGGACGAGTTTGCTCGCCTTGGAATTGAAGTTGTGGCAGTAACCGATGCCGATTTCAAGCCAGAGAAGCAGGTTTCGGACATTGAAACGGTGATGGCATTGAACCCAGATATCATCATCTCAATTCCAACCGACCCAGTTGCTACCTCTGCTGCTTATAAAAAGGCTGCTGCTGCGGGAATTAAGTTGGTCTTCATGGACAACGTTCCTGCCGACATGGTTGGAGGCACGGACTATGTTTCTGTTGTGTCCGCCGACAACATGGGTAACGGAGCTGCTTCGGCTCACCTAATGGCAAAAGCTCTAAACGGTCAGGGCAAAATTGGCTTGATCTACCACGATGCTGACTTCTTTGTAACAGCGCAACGTTATCAGGGCTTCAAGGATGTGCTGTCTCAGTACCCAGGTATCGAAGTTGTTGAGGAAAAAGGCATCGGTGGACCTGACTTTGCTGGTGACGCTCAGGCAGCGGCCACGGCGCTGCTGACCAAGTATCCAGATATCGATGGCCTTTGGGGAGTCTGGGATGTTCCAGCTGAAGGCATGATGGCTGCAGCTCGCGAAGCTGGTCGACTTGACCTAAAAATCGCAACTCAAGACCTCGGAACAAACGTTGCTATTCAACTAGCAAAGAATGAACTAATTATTGGTCTAGGGGCGCAACGTCCATACGATCAAGGAGTAGCTGAAGCTCGTCTCGCAGCAGCGGCTTCTATCGGGAAAACTGGACTACCCGTCTTTGTTGCCCTGGGCGCTCTGCCGGTTAGCCACGAAAACGTGCTCGAGGCTTGGAAGACTGTCTACAGCGTAGATGCACCTTCCTCAGTTTCAAGCGTTTACGTAAAGTAATTAAGGACCTAGAGGGCCGGGGGTAAAACCCGGCCCTCTAGCTCACCCATCCATCTGGGCTCGCACCAGTTTAGCTAAGGAGAGCAAATGAAGCGTATAAACGTAGGTCTCATCGGAGGCGGTTTCATGGGGAAAGCACATTCCCTCGCCTATTCAGCGGTGCCAATGTTTTTTTGGCCATCTGAAATAATGCCAGTCAAGCACACGGTAGCCGAGTTCACTGACGAGCTTGCTAGCGAAGCAGCAGCCAGGTTTGGCTTCGCGAATTCAACTAGTGACTGGAAAACGTTGGTTGAAGATCCGGAGATCGATCTAATCGACATCGCAACACCTAATAACAGCCACGCTGAGATAGCTATTGCCGCTCTTAGAGCCGGCAAACACGTCATTTGCGAGAAGCCCTTGGCTAGAACTGTCGAGGAAGCCGCAGCGATGTATGAGGAATCTCGTAAGTCAACTGCAGTCAATATGGTTGCCTTTAACTACCGTAGAACCCCAGCACTTGCATTGGCCAAGCGCTACATAGACGAAGGCGCTCTCGGTGACATCCTCAACTTCCGCGCTACTTATTTGCAAGATTGGTCTGCGGACCCAAACTCCCCGCTGTCGTGGCGATTCCAAAAGAAGATTGCGGGTTCAGGTGCTGTCGGTGACATTCTTACTCACGTTTTGGATTTAGCCAGATACCTTGCCGGTGAGGTCACCGAAGTTTCAGCCCTAACCAATCACATCATCAAGGAGCGTCCACTGCAGCAATCTGGAGTCGACTCTCTTGGGAATTCAAAGGGCGGTTCCGAAGGCCCCAAGGGCGAAGTGGATGTCGAAGATGAGGTCATGTCACTACTCAAGTTCGAATCTGGAGCTATCGGTTCTGTGGAGGCAACTCGAAACGCTTGGGGCCGCAATAACTTCATCACGGTAGAGATACATGGTTCAGAAGGTTCCATTTACTTTAACTACGAAAACCGCGATGAGCTTCAGGTCTGCTTTAAATCAGACGGTGATGACCGTCGAGGTTTCAGGACCGTCTACACCGGACCTAATCACCCTAACGGCGCTGCGCTATGGCCGATCCCTGCGCTTGGCATTGGCTATGGCGAAACCAAGATCATCGAGGCTCACGACCTGTTCCTTGCAATTGCTGGAGTAGAGCCGGTTCGTCCCGACTTCGGTGATGGGTACCAAGTAGCTTTGATTGACGATGCAATCCTAAGGTCGGCAGGGACCGGTCTTTGGACCAAAGTTCCGCAGTTGAATCGCGATACCGGAGCGGTAACAGACGGTGTCTAAGGAGCTTGGGCCGGTTATTGAGATGCGGGAAATTAGCAAGTCCTTTGGAAGTAACCCCGTGCTCAAGGCGGTCGACTTTAGTGTAGAAGTTGGGGAGGTTCATGCCCTTGCAGGAGAAAACGGCGCTGGCAAATCAACGTTGATGAAGATCTTGCAAGGGGTGTATCAGAAAGACTCTGGCTCGATTTACATTTCAGGGTCAAAGGTTGAAATCACCGACACCTTCTCCGCCAAAAAGGTGGGAATCGGCATGGTGTTCCAAGAGTTTTCGTTGATTCCTAGTCTGACGGTTGCCCAGAATATATTTCTGACCAACGAGCCGACCAAGTATGGATTGATCAGAGATTCGAAAGCCAAGTCCCTGGCCACTGAGTTGTTTAAGACCATGGAAGTTGATTTAGATCCGGGCAGGCTCGTCGAGTCTCTCCCAACTGCTTTGTGGCAGTTGACCGAGATCGCGAAGGCACTTGCCCAGGACGCGAAGATTTTGATCATGGACGAACCCACTGCTTCGTTGGCGAAGCATGAAACCGAAGGTCTTTTTAGTCTGATTCAACGGTTGAAGAAAAAAGGAATTTCGATCATCTACATTTCGCATCGGATGGATGAAATTTATCGCATCGCGGATCGTATTACCGTGCTGCGGGATGGATCGAGAGTCCTTACCTCTCGGCTGGAAGACCTGACTCCGGAGAAAATCGTGGAGGCAATTGTCGGAAGAGAGGCTTCAGCCCACCTCCTGCACCATGACCGCTCAGAAAACATATCCGAGGAAATTGTTTTAGAGCTTGAGAACCTCACTTGCGGAAGCAAGGTGCAAGGAGTCTCCTTGAAGCTGAGAAGAGGGGAAATTCTTGGCTTGGCGGGGCTCATGGGATCTGGCCGCACCGAGCTACTCAATACAGTGTTCGGAGTGCTTAGGCCCACCTCGGGGACTATCAGTATCAATGGCAAGCGAATCAGAAACAACTCGCCCTCAGACGCAATCTCGAATCGAATCGCTCTAATCCCTGAGGATCGAAGAAGCCAGGGTTTAGTTCTTGATCATGCGGTGACTGAGAACCTGACGCTTCCACTAATAGATCAACTGACAGTAGCCGGATTGCTCTCGAGCAAGAAGGTTCTAAAAAAGAGCCAGGAAATAATTAAGCAGTTCGAGATCAAACTTGCTCACCCGGAAATAAAAGTAGGTTCGCTCTCTGGCGGAAACCAACAAAGGGTCGTTATTGGCAAATGGCTAGCCACCGACCCAGAGATTCTGATGATGGACGAGCCCACAGCTGGGGTGGACATTGGTACCAAAGGTGAGATTCTCGATCTAGTGCGAACTATTGCCAATAGCGGAAAATCTATAATCCTCATTTCTTCAGAGCTCCCGGAATTACTTTCTGTCTCAGATCGAATTTTGGTGATGAAGGACGGGCGAGTTTCGAAGAGTCTCGATCGCAAAGAAATACCCAACGAAGAATATCTGCAGCTAGCAATCCAAGGAGCATCGTGAGTAATCAAACAGCATTCGCGCCAATACTTAGTCGGCTAAAGCGATTTGAGTGGCGCCAGAACATCATCTACATCGCTTTTGTGGCAGTTTTTCTGCTATTCGCTGTTTTATTGCGAGATTCAGGCTTCACGAACCCGAATAACCTGATGAACATTCTTCGGCAAACCGCAACCATAACTGTCATGGCCGTCGCCATGACTTACGTGATTGCTGCCGCGGAGATTGATTTGAGTGTCGGATCGATAGCAGGCCTCTCGTCTGTTGTCACGGCAATGTCCATAAGTAGCTGGGGCCTAGTTCCTGGCATTATGGCAGGGCTTTCGGTTGGGCTAGTCGCAGGCGCAATCAGCGGCGGCTTAGTTGCCTGGCTGAAGGTTCCCTCGTTCTTGGTGACCCTGGGAATGCTCGGCCTTCTTGTGGGAGTGGCACGATGGATTACGGCTTCGGCACCTATTCCAATTGCTGACCAAACCTACATTGCTATTTTCGGCGGCGGTCAACTCGGGCCTGTCCCCACCATCTTTATCTGGGTGACTCTGGTTGTCGGAATTGGTGCGATCGTGATGAATAAAACTAAGTTTGGTCGACACGTTAGGGCAACCGGTGGAAACTTGGTTGCCGCCGGGTACACAGGCGTCAAGACAGCTCGGGTGAAATTCATCGTTCTGATGCTCTCTGGAGGGGGCGCAGCTCTGGCTGGAATGCTTTATGCCGGACGGCTTCAGTCAGGTCGCTTTCAGTGGGGAACAGGAGACGAGCTCTCTGTTATCGCCGCTGTGATTCTAGGAGGCACTAGCTTGTTCGGCGGTCGAGGACAGGTTATTGGTTCGCTATTTGGAGCAGTTTTTATCGGTCTGATCAACAACGGTTTGATTCTGATGGGCCTTGACGTTAGCCAGCAGCAAGTGGTGCGTGGAGCCATCATCATTCTGGCCGTTGCTCTTTCGAGAAAGAAGTAGATTTATGTCGAGAGGGCTTAGGGCCGGCATACTCGGTGGTGGATTCATGGCTCAGGTTCACACCCGGGCCATCCGAGACAATGGTCACGATGTTGTCGCACTGGCAAGTTCATCCTTGGAGTCAGGGACAAGGACTGCGGACGAGCTCAACATCGCAACTGTGTTTAGTAACTGGCAAGAACTAATCGCATCACCAGACATCGATGTCGTGCACATATGCACTCCAAATGCCCTTCATGCCGAGATCGCCATTGAGGCAGCTCGAGCTAACAAGCACATTGTCTGCGAGAAACCAATTGCAGTTTCTTACTCGCAGGCGGCTGAGATGGCCTTTGAGGTTGAGAAATCGGAAGTTGGTTTTGCTGTTCCTTTTGCATATCGTTTTTACCCAATTGTCCGAGAGCTGCGCTCGAGGGTTCAAGAGGGGCAGGCAGGCCCTCTTCATCTGATTCATGGGAACTATCTGCAAGATTGGTTAGCAGATCCGGAAGCTACTAACTGGAGAGTTGACTCGGTTTCTGGAGGGCGCTCCAGGGCTTTTGCAGACATCGGTACTCACTGGTGCGACTTGATGGAGTTTGTGTCAGGGGATCGCATCACTCGCTTGATAGCAAACACCTCTAAGGCCTATGAGGCTCGCGGAGGCAGGGAGGTTGGTACAGAGGACATTGCGACAATTATGTTCGAAACACAAAGGGGTGCCGCCGGCACACTTACTGTCAGCCAAGTTTCACTTGGTAGAAAGAACCAACTTCTAATTGAGCTGAGCGGATCACAGGCTTCCTTCACCTTCAATCAAGAGAGGCCAGATTCCATGCTGATTGGCGGCATGACCTCCAGCCAGATTGTGACAAGCGGTCAGGAAACCTTGAGCTCCGGAGATGCCAGGCGTCTGTCTCAAGTTCCTTCGGGCCACCCACAGGGGTACCAAGACGCATTCAACTCTTTTGTCGCAGACGCATACTCTGGTTTTCTGGGGGATGTTCGCCCTGGAGTCCCAGGACTTGCAGACGGCCTCAGGTCGGCAGCATTGGTCGACGCGGTTCTTGAATCTGCTGAAAGCGGGACTTGGGTGGATGTAGCGGCCCACAAACAGCAAAATTCAACTAGCCTTTTGCCCAACTAACAACAGGAGAAATAGTGACTCGTCCAGTTACCTTATTTACCGGTCAATGGGCCGATCTTCCGCTTGAGGAGGTTGCAAAGCTAGCGAGCGGGTGGGGTTACGACGGATTGGAAATCGCCTGTAGCGGCGAGCACTTTGATGTCCATAGGGCAGCGGTCGATGAAAAGTATGTGGCGGAGCGTCTGTCAATTCTGGAAAAATACAACCTGAAGGTTTACGCGATATCCAATCACCTGAAAGGGCAGGCGGTTTGCGACAATCCAATTGACTTCAGACATAGAGACATAGTGGGGTCCAAGGTTTGGGGCGACGGCGAGCCGGAAGGTGTCCGTCTGCGCGCCATTGAGGAAATGAAACTAACTGCTATTGCGGCTCGCAAACTTGGAGTGGACACGGTTGTCGGATTCACTGGCTCCTCGATTTGGCAGTATGTGGCGATGTTCCCACCAGTTTCAAAAGAGGTAATCGAGGCTGGCTACGAGGACTTTGCTAAGCGCTGGAACCCAATCATGGACGTTTTTGATTCCGAGGGTGTCAGATTCGCTCTTGAAGTGCACCCCTCGGAAATTGCTTATGACTACTACACGACTGTTAGGGCACTCCAGGCAATAGACAACCGACCTGCCTTCGGATTGAATTGGGACCCAAGTCACATGCACTGGCAAGACATTGATCCAGTGAATTTCATTCTAGATTTTGCTGATCGTATTTATCACGTGGATTGCAAGGATACGGTGATTAGGCCCAAAGATGGACGAACGGGCAGACTTGGATCACACCTAGGTTGGGATGATCCTAGAAGAGGGTGGACCTTCGTTTCGACGGGAAGAGGTCAAATTGACTGGGAGTCTTCAATAAGAGCACTTAATTCAATTGGCTATGCTGGCCCAATATCCGTTGAGTGGGAGGATGCGGGGATGGATCGTCTTCACGGCGCATCAGAGGCGGTTAATTTTATTCGGTCGCTCATGTGGGACCTGCCTGCCAACTCATTTGACTCAGTCTTCAAGCAAGATGACAGCTGATGCGAAACGAGAGCAACCTGCTAGAACCCAGGTGCAACGTCGTCGCAATATTCACCCCAAAGCCAGAGCATCGTGACGAGATTCGATCGCTGCTGCTCAGAATCACCCCTATTGTCCACGATGAGCCCGGCTGTGAGCTTTATGCAATGCACGAGGACGTCGAAGGACGGTTTATTTTCGTTGAAACTTGGACTACGAGAGACGACTGGACGGACCACGTAGACAGGCAAACGGTCAAAGATATTCTTACTGGAGTCGAGGGAAAACTCATTGGCGAGATCCAGGTCTTCGAAATGCACCACCTTTCAACTGGGTCATCAGGAAAAGGGTCACTTCCCTGGAGCTAATCCTCATCAATAGGGGCCTTCGATCTTTTTGGCAACTAATTTTGTTGACACATCCCGAATTTCTTCCGCACATGAGGGCAGGGTGCATGTCTGTGCTGGCCGGAGGTGTCGCCCAGCTTGTTGCCGGTGAGGTGAAGGCTGCTACAAGCCAAAAAGTAAATGCAGGATCCTTCAATACTTATGTTGCTGTTTATGCCAAGGGCTACAAAGGCCAAACACTGGCTTGGAAGATCGCTGGTAAGTGGTTCAAGGTGGTTATCACCAAGGACTACCAAGTGTTCCAAAGAAAGACAATCGCAGTTGGATTGGAAGTCAAAGTTGACCTATTTATTGACGGAGAGAGACTGCTAGCAAAGACGGTGCTCACCAGGTAGTTATCTCGAACAATGTCGCGATTTAGCGAAGTTTTCCTCGCCAGGCGCTGAAGGACTTCACTGAGCCGGAGTGCGGGAGCTTGAGCCAAGGGTAAGGATGGACCTCGGCAAGGTTTTGGAATTTCTCGAAACTTGGAACTGGCGCGTGAGTGACCGCAACCTTGTTCGCTTTAGCGAACTCAATTGGATCACCCAGATAAACCGACAGGTCTCTTCTGGTTGCTAGATCCTGAAGCGTCTCAAGATAAAAGTAGATGCGCTTTGAAGAAAGCTGTAATTTAGCTAGCGCCTGCTCGTTAAACACGAAAGCCACTGGAAGATTCGGGCTCGCAGCCATCGCCGGGTCACTATCTCCTAGGGATTCAACTGTGAGTAGCACTAGATCGGGCTTGCTGATTTGAATCGGAACACGCGGGCCGGTTGTCGCTTCAGGGCTTGGGTCAAAGCCAAGTAAGGGGTCTGTGGCTACCGGTGATAATTCGCGATCGGCCGGAAACTTCTCTATCGGGCAGGCGGATTTCAGAGCGCAGGAGCCGCAGAGCTCTGGCGCACGCTTCTGAACTTGCCAGCGGGCAAAGCCGTAGGGCTTTCCGTTACCGGAACCCACGGTCCATTGCCACCCAAGCAAGTTCGCGGCCCTCGAGCCATCAATTAGTTCTTGGTGCATGCGCTCTTGTCCGTGAAGCCAGCCCTTGCCGTTGCGCACACTCCAGTGAGATGCCAACCACATTCTGGTTTGGTTCACTAACCAACCATCTTGGTTTAGCTCATCGAGCACAAAGTCAACGCAAGCCATGCCTTCTGGCCAACCATCGCCCGGGGCATCCCAAGTTTGTTCAAACCTCAAATTGCTAAACAGCTTCTTGCCGATGCGTGCGTAGAGATGCCTGGCATACTCCTGCCATAACAGCTCATCTCGATACTTATCTCTGTCATACTGCGGTGCTTTGCCCGCCACATCCCAAAGTGTCGAGAGCGAAATAATGTTGTGACGAACATAGGGAGACATAACCGTTGCGCCCCGGCTAGCTGTCGGCAGCACCTCGGATCGGTTCTTTGCATAGCCACGTAGTTGAAGATTTGATAGCGCCAAATTAGCTGCTGTTTGGCCACCTGGAATCGAGCTTCGGCCACCACCAGAATGCAGGCCAGTAAAGACATCAGCTACTAGTTGTTCGGCATCGGTAGTGATATCAAATTGCTTCAATTGGGCCAAACTCCTCTAGTTTGAGTGCAATAAGTTTATGTGCGGGTGCTTCAGTATTTTGAGAAACAGCCTGAGATATAGCGCTTATTCTTGATTCATGGACTCACTCGACCGGCACGAAGATTACGGCAAGGAAGCACTAGACGAAACTGACTTATTAGCTGACCCAATTGAGCAGTTCAAGATCTGGCTAGTTGATGCCGAGGCCGAAAAAATTTACGAGCCAAACGCATTCGTGCTTGGCACCATCAATGAGCAGAACACCCCGAGCGCCAGAACCGTATTGCTAAAAGGTGTTGATGAGCACGGGTTTTTCTTCTTCACGAATTTTGATTCGCGCAAAGGCCAAGCCATTGATAAAAACCCTGCGGTAAGCGGGGTATTTGGCTGGTACTCAATGTATCGACAGGTTCTAATAGAGGGCGTTGCAAAGACTGTGCCGGGTGAAGATTCCGATGAGTACTTCCACTCTCGACCACAGGAGTCCCAAGTGGCGGCATGGTCCAGTCAGCAGTCACAACCAATCGAAAACCGCGATGCACTGGATGCGCAGTTCCATGCTGCGCTAGAGCGGTTCAAGGCCGACGAAGTGCCGAGACCTGATTACTGGGGTGGCTATCGCATTGTTCCGACCAGGATCGAATTCTGGAAGGGGCGCTCAAACCGAATGCACGATCGAATCGCTTTTTCAAGAACTATCGATAAAGCTGGCGAACCTAGTCAGTGGAAGATTCAGCGCCTGCAGCCCTAAGTCAGTATTCGGCTAAGCGTTCTTGAACTGCTCGTTGACCAATTTCGAGTAGAGACCCTTGTTCTTTAGTAGCTCGGTGTGGGTACCGCGCTCAACTACCTCACCTCCGCTAATAACAAAGATGACATCGGCGTTGATTACGGTCGAAAGCCGGTGAGCAATTGCAATGGTGGTTCGGTTGCGTGTGACAGCGTCCAGGGTCTCCTGAACAATGCGCTCGCTTTGGGTGTCCATGGAGCTTGTGGCTTCATCGAGTATCAAAACCGGTGGGTCTTTTAGTAGCACTCGTGCAATTGCAATTCGCTGCTTCTCACCGCCGC
>CALGUV010000157.1 GCA_937920245.1 uncultured Microbacteriaceae bacterium | reverse complement strand
AGAGCACTACCTTGACACGGTAGGAGTCACTGGTTCGATTCCAGTATCGCCCATTGGCTTCCTTAGCTATCTGGTGAAAGCGCCCGACTCATAATCGGATATAGGCGAGTTCGATCCTCGCAGGAAGCACTAGGGGTCATTAACTCAGTGGTAGAGTATCCGGCTTTTAACCGGTTAGTCGTTGGTTCGAGCCCAACATGACCCATCGTTCCTTACGGAGCGGCAATCCAGTTCGGACCCGGTTTCGATTACCGGATGCTCCATTGAATAGTTTAGTCGGAGTAGTTCCTTCATAGGAGGAACTGCGGTCACAAAACTATTCACCTTGGGGCATAAAGGCTTTCGACGGGCTGGAGGGTTCTGAGAATAGATCTCAACAACATCGTACGTTTCGAGCGCGTTGCTATTGCCGCCTAGGCAACCAACCCGTAACGAATTCACAGGGGCCTTCGGGCTCCTTTTTCTTTGAGTGCTTACAGTTTCACTTTTTTGAGCCTTGAGACCGCGCCTTACGATAGATACCTCGTCAAAGCCCCTCAGGACGGAAAAATCGTAAAGTGTAAGGCTCAGAAGCCTTGCAGCACCTGACTCGTGATCTGGTACTTTTGTATTAGTCCTGTGTTAGGGTTTTCGTGGTAAATTCATTGAGGAGCTTAGGCTCCCAGAATAAACTGTCTTGTAGCGATACAAACTCGCAACGTTTATGAGACGTTCCGGCGCACCACGCACCGGCGAGACTCGGGAATGCAACATTCCTTAAATAATTGTGCCGTGGAGGAATGCACCTTGAAACAGGTGAGTGACCGTTCTCTATACGGATGTAGAATTCTTTTTTCTCTAATGCTTTTTTCGAAACTTAAGTCCTTCGTTGGCCTTTCCGCGATCGCGATTCTAATCGCTATTCCAACACCATCTCAAGCAGCAAGTTGCTCGAGGGCAAGTCACTACGGTGTTGGCGATGGTTATCACGGACGGACCACAGCAAGCGGCGAGCGGTTCAATACATATGCTATGACAACCGCGCACCGTTCGCTGCCATTCGGCACAAAGCTCCTAGTCACTAGCGGAGGACGATCAGTAGTCGTCCGAGTGAATGATCGGGGGCCGTTTGTTGGAGGTAGGGATCTCGATCTTTCGTACGCAGCTTTCAGCGCCCTGGCATCGCCGGGTAGAGGTCACATCAATGTGTGCTACTCGCGTGTCTGATCGCTATAATTGATAAGCGATACATAAGGGGAAGATGCTCATTATCTTCCCTTTCTTTTGCCGCACTAGCATAATGGTTACTGCATCCGCCTTGTAAGCGGAAGATTCTCGGTTCGATTCCGAGGTGCGGCTTATCTAAACCCGCTTTGCGGTAAGATAGATCAACTGAATAGCTATTATGCTTTCTACTGATACCCGTCTTCGTCTTGAAGACATCGCGGCGCGTATCGGCGGTGGACTGAATGTCACCTTCGAGGAGATGACTTGGGCACAGAAGTGGGCGGATCATAACAGATCTGCCGCACGAATCATCAATCAGGCGAGGAGGGAAGCTATTCAGGGAAAGCCTGAAAGGGGATCTCTAGACGAGTTCTTAAATGATCTTGACTTAGGCGACCCCGATCCCACAAATCACCTAGTTGGACCCCAGGATCCTACCGATCTCGCAAGGTGGTTCACCGGGTCTGATAATTGGTTTTTGAAA
The DNA here is from genome assembly GCA_937920245.1 of uncultured Microbacteriaceae bacterium. Lineage (GTDB taxonomy): Bacteria > Actinomycetota > Actinomycetes > Actinomycetales > Microbacteriaceae > Aquiluna. The sequence goes on along the minus strand of CALGUV010000157.1, from coordinate 7,908 downwards.
GATGATTGATTCGATCCTTGTCGGGATTGAACTATTCTTCATTGTAGGCGTGATAATGGTTATCATTACGGAAGCAACGAACGAGTAGACAGTTGAAGAACTGGCACAGGGGCCTCCCCAACTAGGCCTGTTCTGCTGTATGATGATCCTATGAAGAATGAGTCTGTACAATTTTTAGAGCGGTGGCTGAACCGTAATGGGCTTCTGGCATTAGCGGACCACGGGATTCGTGTGACGTCAGATGATCGTTACCCCGATCTCTACTGCCTGAAGTACGGTCCGATGGCCGATAAGACCTCGGATATCGTCAAGGTTTGTAGGGGCACCGTAGTCGAATTGAACGAGGCTGACGGCCACATTGTGGTCGCCTACGCGTTCGATCGGTTCTTCAATGCCGGCGAATCGCAAGCGGCGGAGATCGATTGGGAGTCGGCTCGCGTATTTGAGAAGCATGACGGAAGTCTGATCAAGCTCTTCCACGTCAACGGCTACAACTGGATCGTATCGACGTCCGGAACTGTCGGGGCGAACATCCGTTTCGGTGAGATGGACATGACGTTCGAGGATCTGTTCTGGCGGGCTTTCGAATCCAACTACGGCGATCCCCGCAAGAAACTCGATCCTGAGGTAGTCTACATCTTCGAGTTGTGCACGCCTGACAATAAGGTCGTGGTCGATCATAAGTTCGATTGCCTGCCGCTACTGGCAGCACGTGACGCGCGGACGATGGAGGAGATCTACGTCGAATCTTTCTCCGGACTGTTCGCGATCGCGACGGAGTACGGTCACTGGTCCGACATCGGGAGACTAATCGAGTGGGCGAATGAGCGTAAGGGTGCGGAGCACGAGGGCTTTGTCATCGTAGACAAAAACTGGAACCGAATCAAGGTGAAAGGTGAGTCCTACGTCCAGATGCATCGCGTCAAAGGCAATGGCGATCCTAGCTTCTTCGAACTCTGGAAGAACGACGATCTCGTCGAGTTTTGGACGTACTTTCCGGAATTCAAAGAGCGATTCAAATCGTTGCTGTCTCGGATTGAGGATGCGGCGTTCTTCGTCGAAGGTTTCGTGCGCGAGTATTCGCACATGGACCAGAAGGAATTCGCTGCCTAGGTGCTATACTATCACCCAAAGGTGAGCGGAGCGATGTTCTCGATCCGCGCGGGTAAAGTCACCGGGTTTGTCGATTGGTTAATGCAACAGAATGAGAAAAAGTTCGAGGAGATCTTCAAATGACTAAGTCTGACATGCCCGACCCGCGGGCGTACAAACTTAATGCTAACCTAGACGACGGTGGTGGTGCTGGCTTCGCCAGTGGTTACGACATGTCTTTCACCGCGATAACCCCAACCGTCGGGTGCTGGAGGCTCAATGAGAACTTTCGCATTTACGTGACCAAACGCCCGAATCGTCTCAATCGATTTATGACCAGGTTTCTTCTCGGGTGGGAGTGGAATGATACATGACAACCATACGCTTTATCGGCGACGTTCACGGTAAGTGGCGTCGCTATGAAAAACTCATTAGGGATTCCAGCCGGTCAATCCAGGTTGGGGACTTCGGCATTGGGTTTTATAATCCACGAACTGAGACTTACAGCCGCCCTCCCTTTGACTCAATGGCGAGGGGAGATCACAAATTCATCCGAGGCAACCATGATAACCCCCAGCAGTGCAGTACTCACCCGTTTTGGATCGCTGATGGTGCTTGTCTTGACGATTCCATTTTCTGTGCTGGGGGCGCTCTTTCGATCGATAAGCACCTTCGCACGGAGGGGTGGGACTGGTGGAAGGATGAGGAGCTTTGCTACTCGGAGTTCCTCAAACTCGCTGAGGCGTACGAGGCGGCGAAGCCGCGGGTTATCGTCTCTCATGAGTGTCCCGACGCCGTGGTGACTCACGTCCTTAGTACAAAAAACATGTACAAGTACTATATCCCGAGCATCACACGTCAGTTTCTGGACAACCTGATGTATATTCATAAGCCGGACCTGTGGATTCACGGCCACTGGCACTTCGATCATCACACTATTTTTGACGGGGTCGAATTTATCGGACTTGGGGAACTTTCTTACGTAGACTTGGAGATCTAGATGACAGCTTTTTTCGCAATTTGGTTCGCGAGCAGCATTCTCCTCGCCTATTTGCACCATTTGCTTGTGAGAAACAACTCCCGGTATTAAAATGACAGGATACAAATTCGAGATGTGGGCCGACTCAACCAGCGGCCTCACTCTTCACATTGTTAAGGTGACTGACCCGTACGGGGAGATTGTCGGCGAGGTAAGAAGCCGCACAGAAGAAACATCGCTAAAACTAGCACATGAACTTAAGAAGGAAGACCGCGGCCGCTACTGCGCTGATCACTTCATCATCGGGTGAAGTCGATAATCGACTCGACGAACTCTGGCGGGTCATGAAACAGACCGGCATCACAAGTATGAGCACCCAGGAACTCGAGGAGTGGACGATGCTCATGGCAAAAAGTCTCGAGGGCAAGGGGGACGGGCCACTTAGGAAAGTGTCCACTAAACACGCCAAAAGGGCTTGAGAAGTCGTATAGTACTAGTATGAAAGCGAATACAAGCCATATGCTCCCGCCCCCACCACAGAGGGGGGTTTTATTTTCTGATCACGAACTCGATCGGAATTCTGTTGTTGTGATCGGAGATATTCACGGATGCGCGCAAGCGCTTCGTGATCTATTGGCTCAGATCATCAATACTCAGTGTCAGATTGTATTCGTTGGGGATCTGATGGATCGCGGAACCAACTTCGGGTCCGTATTAACAATTGTTAAGAGTTTGTGTACTAATCCTAAGAAGTGGGGCGTAAGTAGCGCGATATGCCTTATGGGAAATCACGAGCGTATGATGCTCGACGCGCACTCAGGCTACAATTTTGGTCTCTGGTTACAGAACGGCGGGCTGATCGAAGATCTTCAGCAGGTGAGCGATGCTAACGCCTGGGGTTGGTTGAATGGTCTGCCACTGTACTACGAACACCCCACTCGAGTTGAATGGGACGGTGAGACTGTCAAACTTCTCGTAACACACGGCTCTGTAAGTCCGGGCGTACCGCTAGCACAGCAGGAGGAGGAGACGCTGTACTGGGGACGTAAGATCCAGGGTTTCTCCACCGATCATATCACCGTGCACGGCCACACGATATGTAAGGGAGCTGAGCCTCTACAGTACGTAACCTCGACCGGAAAGGTACTGCGACTCGACACCGGATCATACGCGACGGGCGTGGTTACGGGAGTCGCCTTTCGTGAGGTGGTATGAGTGTACTTGTGCCAGTCGAACAGGTGTCCACTAAACCCCCAATCGACTCCAGAGTGCTGTATAGTACTAGTATGAATCGAGAAAGAGTCGCTCCCCCTATCGCGCACGTTATGATCGGGGCGCCTGGTGGCGGTAAGTCCACCGCTGCCGCTCAGCTGAGCATGTTGTTTGACTCCGTGATCCTGTCGACTGACGAGATCCGAAAAAGTCTGTACGGCGATGAAGCTACGCAGGGAGACTGGTTTCAGATCGCCGATGAGCTTAAAAGACGCGCGAAGTGTGCTTTCGCTATGGGCCGCAATGTTGTCATTGACGCGACGCATGCTAAGGCGCGTTATAGACGCCAGACGATCAGTCTGTTAGAGGACATCGGGTTTAGCACCATCGTGCCCATGCTAATACATCCCACTCTCGACGAGTGCCTTGAGCGTAATTCTAAGCGAGAGCGCCGAGTCCCGCAACGAGTGGTTATTCAAATGTGGAACGCTATCGAGGCTTCGAAGAACAATATCGCAAAGGAGTTCACCAACCAATGAAAACATTCTTAATCGGCGACATTCACTCTCAGATAGAGAAGTTGGATAACGCCTTGGCTTACATCGAGGCTAATACGGACGACAACACCCTCGCCGTCTTTCTCGGAGATCTTTTTGATTCACGGGGAACCCTCTCGGGGTCTGTTGAAGTCTACAATCTTGTCCGCGCTTTTCAAAGGAAGTATGGGGCTGTAGTACTAAACTCGAATCATCAGGATAAGCTCAGGCGCCATCTGTCGGGTAATGCTGTCCAAATCAGACTGGTTCCTGAGTTGGGTCGTACGATTCGAGAATTTGAGGAATCTGACGTTGATCGCGACGAATTACTAAAGTGGCTGGAGTCATGCCCCTACGGTTACATCTTCAAGGATACCACCGGGCATGAATATCGATGCGCGCATGCGTACTTCCCAAGTTGGGTTGGTGGTGAGATTGATGAACGCTACGGCCGTGAAGTGACTGGCGAGGGTCTTGTTCGTAAGGCGAAGGATCTTATGCTGTACGGCAAGAAGCATCATGAGACGAAGAAGCGCGTCTTCTGGTGGGAGGATCCTTCCACCGTCCCATGGACTCGCGTCGCCGGTCATTATCACTGCGTTCATATCTCGGAGTCTTCTATCGTTCTTGATGGTTGCTGCGGGGAGGACACCGGACGACTGCCGCTTTACGAGGTGGAATCTAAGCTCCTTACTTATTTCTAATCGGAGTAAAATAGAGATAGAAGTCTAACCTTAAAGCCAATGGATACGACTCAGATCATCTACCCTGTGCGAAGGTTGTTAGCCAATCCTCGTATCTTTATGGCGATCGCGAAAGAACTTGACGGTCCGGACTGGGAAACAATCGCTAATGCTTTTTACGATCTAATCGAGCACGATATTATTCACGAAGAGGAGAATGAAGATGTCAGCTTTAGTGCTCCTGAAGCCTGTTTTCGGCTCAAGCCCGAGAATGAGGCCGTGATCCAGATCATCCTTCCGGATGGTAGTGCTGTGGAGTTGCAGCCTCAGACCAATAGAGGGGAGGAGGAGTACTACGCATCGATCAAGACGGAGGAGGAATTCGCCATCACGTCCTCCATCAATGCACGACTAATTCGCGCGATTGAAGAAGTGGCCCCCGAGGTCATAGGCGACGTCGCCCTTTGCGAGCCCCCAACTCCGGCGAATGAATTTCTTCGGGACTCCGAGAACGACTGCTTTAGCGGTCAATTTCACCTGATGTCAGATCCGGAGAGATTGTACGACTTCCGTGTGGAGGTTGTTGATCTGTCCACTGACCAGTTGAAAGCCTTCGTCCAACCCGTACAATAATAGCATAAAGTAGTAACGACAAAGCATTGATCAAATTTCTTAAAGATACTATGCTAGTTGGCGAATTGGACAGTCTCTACCACCGCTTTTTAGACTTAGCGAGGTTAGCGAATCTCGAGTCCGAGTACGAAAGCCGATATCAGCATCATCGACGGCAGTGCCTATCGCGGAGAGAATGCATATTAGTAGCAGCAGCCGAGCTTAATCTTCCTGGGCAACCATAAACCCTAAATGTTAAACAACACCAATGATGCTTGATTACGAACTAACTAGATTTATCGGGCACAAAGCGGCCCTGTCGAATCAAATTAACAAGTTTGAGGCGGAGATTCAAGTAAAGATCAAAAAGCTTGAGGAAGCAGCCAATAAACTTGATGAGGCCCAAGAACGTATTTTGCTTGGGGTCGCGTTGTACAAAAAACAGTGCGAGCGATCCTCAAATACCCAACTTCGCCAGGCGGAGAGAAAGATCAAGGAGTTAGAGAAGCAGTTGCAGCAGGGCGGAGTTCAGTCGAAGAACGACACCGACATCATGGCAGTCGCCCGCGGTAGAACTCTCTCGATCTTTGATTCCATCCTCTTCAACATATCGAACTGGTCCACCGCCGGTGACGCAGCTCCCGACTTCGAATTGATCTCACAGTCAATCCTTTTTCCGGCTGTGTATGAGCGAGTGATGAATGGCAACGAGGATTACATTCTCGACAGCATGCCAGCCAGCGCACTGGAAGTTATTCGAAGGGGGAGGGAGTGGGTGAAACACCTGCGTCAGACCTGCGAAAGAGCTCTAATAGACCCAGCGATCTGGGCTCAGCATCAGCACGCTATCGTGCAATGGTGGCTGGATGATGCTCTGCCTCTGATCTACGACGTACGAGGTGATGATTGGGATGACATCGAGCCTTTCTCTCAGCAGGAGATGATAGCCTGGCGCGACTTTCCCGCTAATCGTGCTCTCTCTTTTCCGCTTATCTTTGACGGTATGGAGACGGTGACGAAGCTAAGTGGGGAGATTCGCGAAACCTCTGGAATACCAGAATTAGATAAGTCAGCAATGCAAACCCGACTCGACCCGCTATGAATGACATACGAAATCTAGAGAGTTGGGCGATTGACACCGTCGCGGGGAATAAGAAGCTCGGTAGACTGAAAATGCGGGCGGGCTACGGGCTTATTGACGCTCTCGAGACACTTTACTCGCAGTGGCTTACCAAGAGGACCGGTCGAGTTCAAACCGAGTATATGAAATGGCGGGTGCGCCTTCACCGCAAATGGAACGCTGACCCCAACTTTCTTCAAGAATTGGATGACAGTTTTAACATCGGGCTCACTGACGAGACGATAGGTAAAACTTTGTGGGATATTCCTCCTGAAGACTCCGTAAATCTGTCTAGTGGATACAACTGGCGACGCGACTCCGGCTACGCACTACGTGGAGGCTCGTCAGGACGAAACCGCTCTTCAGACCCGGAGGAGTGAGCATTGCCACCAAATCTACGCATCGAAGACCAGTTTGGCAACTGTCTACTGAGACCGCCGAATCAGTCCAATGTGTAGTAGAATGTTCTCGTACAAGGCAAACGCTAATGGACTACCAGGACCTCGCTGTAGACCGTATTCACTATCTCGTGGATAGGGCGGTTGAACTCTATCAGTCTGAACTGGATATCGAGGCCGATTTGCTCATGGCGCAAGCTATGGATATCGCTGAAGATATCCGAAATAGTTCACAGGCCGTCATAGCCTGACACAATAGATACAAATGAAAACCTATCAGATGGCAACGTCTATGAACCTAAACGAGCAGGGTTATCCCGTACTTAACGACCATCTGCACAGTAAGCTCTTTGGTTCTGTCAGCCGCCTGGCCCCTTCGAGCTTTTTGCTTGAGAGGTCAAGGCGGCTTTTACGTAGGTTCGATATTCCGGTGCCGGTCGACTATCCGGACGGGATGTACGATGGTGATCTGCCCTTTCCTAAACTAATGGGAGGATCTGTTGAGTCCCACTTTGAGGAGATGGCTGGCGAGTTCGTGGATGATTATAAGTCATATGCGGACGAGTTTGCCACCGCTAAACTTCCTAAGATCCCGGGCTACGATGACTTTGTCTTCCAGTCCGGTTGGACACGTTACACGTTTGTGGATGACAAGTGGGTGACTGAGGCGGTTCCCCACCCACTCGAAAAAGCATTCACATTCGACACCGAGACTTTCGTGACCGCCGGTGCATTTCCGGTGATTGGCACCGCACTATCCGAGAAAGCCGCCTACGTTTGGCTTGCAGCGGAGATGTGTGATCCGACACTGCCTGTGGATGAATGGACCCAACATGACCTCATTCCACTCGGCAATAAAAGTTTCATCATCGGTCATAACATCTCCTATGACCGCGTTCGCGCTCGTGACGGCTACACACTTGATCAAACGGAGCCAGAGAACTTCTACTTCGACACGCTATCCGCACACATCGCTGTATCGGGTCTTGCGTCGGGGCAGCGGTGGCTCTACGTCCTAGCCGGAAAAGATCCTGATGCGCTTTCTCAGGAGGAGAAGAAGAAACTGATGTTTCGGCCGCGGTGGGCGAATGAGGGTTCCACAAATTCATTGGTGAACGTCTATAATTTTCACGTAGCAGCGGTCCGTGAATACTTCGGGGAGAAAGTTCACCGGATGCAGGATGCGGATAAGGACATCCGGGACGTATTCGTTAAAGCGACTGAGATACACCAGTTGGCTAATCGGCGGGATCTTCTTGAATACGCTATGCTTGAC
>CALGUV010000156.1 GCA_937920245.1 uncultured Microbacteriaceae bacterium | reverse complement strand
TCGGAGCACTCGATGAAAAACTGGATGAGCGCGGCTACATAGTGCCGGGCCTAGGCGATGCCGGAGACCGGCTCTACGGAATAGCTCAGTAGCTCTATCGAGAAACTGTCATTGAGGCTCTGACCGGGTTTCCGGTGGAATCCAAGCTCAGTTTCACTGTCGAAATAGCGTTCGCTAATGGGGACTGGTCGAACACGTTTCCCTGGTCATCAACGACCCAAAAATCACTTGCTCTCAATATAATTTCGTGGCCGCCGGCGATTGGGTTGGTTACAACGGAAGAGTTTTCAGCGACTGCGTAGTAACGCTTGCCATCAACCCACATTTGATAGACCGAATTGAAAACTGTCCTATTGGCAAAATCGATATCCAAGAACGCGGAGATGCCTGTACCGCCGAAGATCTCAACCGAACTCCCCCGGAAACCAGCGGATAGAAAGTCGGAAGAAGCGTAAGAGTTTGTGTAGTAACCGGCCTGAGAAACATTAGTGGCCAAAATTGTTGCCACCGAAGCCTCGTCAAAAATTGGTTCCGGTCCACTCGCCACAACCGTGGAAGCCTGGACAGCATTTGGAGTGCGGGCTGGCCCTTGAGTTACCGATTCACTCACGGTCTGAGTGGAGGCAACGTCGATTGCCTCTGTGGATTCAACCGGAGACTCGGCGGGGGCAACTGCTGAAGCCGGAGCCTCGACGGATTCCGTCGCGCTTGTCTCATCAGAAGTTGTTCCTGACCCAGCAGAACCTGGCGAAACAGACTCAGTGCTCTCGGAAGGTGCACTAGCAATCTGATTGGTGGTGGTCTGGTTGATGTTTGGCAACACTCCAAGTGAAACTGCCAACACCAAAAGAAACGCGCCTGCAGCAGCAACATACTTGCCAGATTCGGCCGCAGCTTTTCTAGCGGCAACCGACAAAATCTGACCGGCTGACATACCCGCGGTCTCCACCTCGCCGATAAGCGCCTTCTTGAACGCCGATCGCGCCCTGAATAGCAGCTGTCGGGTGGCGTTCTCGCTCAAACCGAGTTGTTCTGCAACCGCATCGGTTGACTTCTCTTCGTAAATCGAGGCGATCAATACTTCGCGGTGTCGCGGCTGCAGCTTTGCAAGAGCTAACGAAACAACGGCTGCGTCATCTGCCCGCTCCATCTCCAAGGACATCTCCGGAGTGCTTGCGGCAATTTCCGGCTGATCATCCAGTGGAGCAATGCTCACGCGCGAGTTGATTCTGATGACATCCAGGCACAAAAGTCTGGTCTTCCACTTCAAGAACTTTAGAACTCCAACTTCGGAATCTAGTTCCGGCAGCGTCGTCATCAAATACAAAAATGCGTCCTGAACTACCTCTTCAACCTGGGATGGGTTTACTAGATAGCGACGAGCGTGACGTTCAAGGTGCGGACGAAAGCGAACATAGATACTGGCGAAGTCGGAGGCGGACCAATCTTTCAAAACCGCAGGCGTCAAAGAGTCGGCTAAGTGCTCTTTATATTCGGGTGCGCCAAACTCCTCGTCCGACTCCTTATCAAGCAGTCGTTCGAGTGGATCTTCTAGGTAATCCTCAGAATTAGCCATCAGTTCTAATATACGCACTATGTCAAGAGTTGTTACGCATTATTTTTCATCTTGCGAACACTAAACTCCTTGTCACAATGAAGATTTCAGTCATCGGGCTTGGCTATCTTGGAACA
>CALGUV010000155.1 GCA_937920245.1 uncultured Microbacteriaceae bacterium | reverse complement strand
TCAACCCTGAGATCGTAGAAAACATCAAGGCCATACATCGTTATCGGAAGCCCGCTATTGAAAACAATGTGGGCGGCCTCTGGGTCATGCCAAACGTTAAATTCTGCTGCGGCGGTAACGTTCCCGCCCGAAGCAGAACCGCCCATCAGCATTATTCGTTCAAGCTTCTTAGCGGTTTTGGGGAAAGTAGATATAAAGAGCGCAATGTTTGTAAGCGGCCCAATTGGCACCAGAGTCACCTTGTCTTTGGAACCCTCAACTAGGTCTCTAATTAGCTCGATTGCGTGCCGGCTATCTAAAGACCTTGAACTACCTGAGTTAGAAAGCCCAGCAAGCCCGTCGCCGCCGTGGACTTGGCTTGCATCTCCTAGGTCGCCTGCTGTGCCCATGAGTGGCTCATTGGCTCCAGCGGCAACTGGGATGCTGGAAGCCCCTGCCATGTCCAACACCTGAAGAGTGTTTTGGCAGACATTTTTCAGACTGGTGTTCCCGTCGACACAGGTAATACCAAGGACCGTTATCTCAGGATTGCGGGTTGCGTAGAGAATGGCAAAGGCGTCATCAACGCCGGTGTCAACATCAAGAATTATGTTTACGGTCAATTTATTCGCGCCTCTTTGTCTAGTCTCCTTGAAGCGTATAGGAGGCTGGCTGCAAGATTACAAATCCAGATACAGTCAGCACCCAGAGAACGTGCCCAGCAAAGTAGTTGCGGTTTGGCATTTACGCCCTCAGCTTTCCCGCCGAATACTCGCTACAGCGCACAAGTACTCTTGACCCATGAGAAAACAAGGTGGCCCAGGTGGCTTCATGGTTGATACTGAAAAGCGCAAGGCAGAAAATGCCGCGGCTCCCAAGGTTGAAAACTTGCTTGGTCGAATTGCAGAGTTATTTTCAAACCACCGCAAACCGCTAATCGGCACAATTATTTTGGTGTTACTCGGTGCCGGTCTTTCTGTAATCCCACCGCTTCTAATTGAACGCACCTTTAATGAAGGCCTTTTCCCGCCGGTGGGGCAACCAAACATGACGGTGCTTATTCAATTGGTCAGCTTGATGGTTCTCATCTTTATTGCTGCGGCGGCCATCGGTGTTTGGCAAACCTACCTCACAGCCCGAGTTGGTAATGAGGTGATGGGGCAGCTTCGTGATCGGCTCTTCTCACACCTGCAGTCCATGGAATTAGCTTTTTTCACAATGACTAAAACCGGAACCATCCAGTCACGTTTGCAAAACGATGTTGGTGGCGTGGCAAACGTTTTGAGCAACACCGTTTCCAGCGTGCTGGGTAATACCGTGACCGTGATAGCCGCCTTCGTAGCGATGCTGCTACTTAGTTGGCAGCTGACCTTAGTTGCCGCAGTGATAATGCCGTTGATGGTTATTGCTCAGCGCCGAGTGGGTCAGGTCCGGGCCAAAATTGCCGGTAAGACTCAAGAATCATTGAGTGAAATGACCGCCATTACCCAAGAGTCACTTGGGGTTAGCGGAATCTTGCTAGCCAAAAGCTTTGGTCGCCAGCAAATAGAGGTTGATCGCTACGCGGCTGAAAATAAAGTACAGATCGGCCTGCAGGTTAGACAGACCATGAGCGGCCAGTGGTTTTTTGCCATGGTCCAGATTTTCTTCTCCGCTATTCCGGCAATCATTTATCTAGTTGCCGGCTGGTTGATAACCGAGGGCAGCGTGGTCTCGATTGGAACCGTGGTGGCTTTCACCACCGTTCAGGCAAG
>CALGUV010000153.1 GCA_937920245.1 uncultured Microbacteriaceae bacterium | reverse complement strand
CTACCTGTTCGGGACTGTAGAGATTCACAAGCTGCGCGAGCGATACCGAACCAAGAAATTCTTTCGAGTCAGTTTCTCTAACTGCCTCGTTTGGCTCAACGTAGCCGGTGATGCTGTGATTCGAACTTTCCAGTTCGCTCTGTGCCATGAGAAGTTCAGAAACATCCTCCGAATAGCCCAGGCCAACGGTGAGGCTCACTAATTGGTCACCAATTTCGACAAAAGAGTTAGTGACCAGCCAATAGCCTGGAACCAAATCATTGCCAACTAGCTGAAGACGATCCTGCACAATAAACGAGTTTTCTGGATCTAGAGTGACGTTCACAGTTGCAAGACGATCGTAGGCTCCAGGAGTAATACCCTCGAGTCCTGCAAGTTCATCTAGTGGAACAGCTGCTAGCTCCTGCTCACTGACGCCAACATAACTAAAGGTTCGCTCCAACTGCCATTGCATTAACAAGGAGAAGGAGATCGCCACCAATGCGGCTATCGCTAGCCCCCCAAGCCATTTGGGCTTGCGGGCAATCGAGAAGAAACTCGGTTTCATCTAGATGTATGAATTCGCAACTACATCGACGCGCTGGAATTCTTTGACGTCCGAATAGCCGGTGGTGGCCATTGAACGACGCAATGCTCCTATTAGATTTGCGGTGCCGTCTGCAGAGCTAGTGGGACCCATCAAAATTTGCTCAAGTGGAGCATGTGAGCCAATCCACACTCGCTGACCTCTTGGAAGCGAGGGATTTACCGCCTCTGGACCCCAGTGCCAGCCTTGGCCCGGTGCTTCAGCGGCTCTTGCAAGAACGGTGCCCAGCATCACGGCATCCGCTCCACAAGCAATTGCCTTAACCATGTCGCCGGATGTGCCAAGGCCACCGTCAGCAATTACGTGAACGTAGCGACCACCGGATTCATCCATGTAGTCACGACGGGCCGCAGCCACGTCGGCAACGGCAGTCGCCATCGGAGCATGGATGCCAAGAACTTTTCTTGTAGCACTGGCCGCTCCGCCGCCAAAGCCAACCAAAACTCCGGCTGCACCAGTTCGCATCAGGTGCAATGCGGCAGTGTAGGTAGCTGCTCCGCCCACAATCACCGGAACATCAAGCTGGTAGATGAATTCTTTGAGGTTTAGCGGTTCTGCGCTTTGCGACACGTGCTCGGCCGAAACTGTGTTTCCACGAATAACGAACATGTCGACTCCAGATTTCAAAACAATCTCGGAAAACTCTGCTGTTCGCTGAGGAGAAAGTGCTCCAGCAACCCTGACACCGGCGGCTCGAATTTCTTCAAGACGAGCCTTAATGAGTTCGGCTTGAATCGGTTGAGAGTAGACGCGTTGCAAAACTGCCGTGGCGTCCTCGTCCTTGGCGTTCGCGATTTCAGCCAACTGCTGGGTTGGATCCTCGTACCTAGTCCAGAGACCTTCCAAATCAAGAACACCAAGTCCGCCGAGTTTCCCAAGTGCAATCACTGTCGCGGGACTCATTGCCGAGTCGGTAGGAGCGGCGATTACGGGCATATCGAACTGGAAGGCGTCGATACTCCAGCTGGTTGACACGTCTCCCGGGTCGCGGGTCCTTCTGGTTGGCACAATTGCGATGTCATCGAATGCGTAGCCGTTGATGGCTCGCTTCGATCTGCCGATCTCTACTTCAGTCATTTTTTATTGCCTGCCTATCGGGTGCCGTAGTTTGGCGCCTCAATGGTCATCTGGATGTCGTGCGGATGCGATTCTCGGAGCCCGGCGGCGGTAATCCTTACAAACTTGCCGTTCTGCTGCAATTCAGGGATTGTGGCTGCTCCGACGTAGCCCATCGAAGCCCTTAGCCCTCCAACTAGTTGGTGAACTACGGTTGGAACTGTTCCCCGGTAAGGAACTCGTCCCTCGATGCCTTCTGGCACGAGCTTTTCTTCCTTCAGGACATCGTCCTGGAAGTAGCGATCTTTTGAGTAGGACTGAGCTTGACCGCGGGACTGCATTGCCCCGAGGGAACCCATGCCACGGTAAGTCTTAAATTGTTTGCCACCTACATATGTAATGTCTCCGGGCGCCTCATCGGTTCCAGCCAACAGCGAACCGAGCATTACCGAGTTCGCACCGGCCACCAGGGCCTTGGCGATATCTCCGGAATATTGAAGGCCGCCATCGGCGATAACTGGAACGCCCGCTTCTCTGGCCGCGAGCGCCGCCATGTGAACGGCGGTGATTTGAGGAACACCGACACCGGCGACCACTCTGGTCGTACAGATTGACCCTGGGCCAACGCCAACTTTTACACCGTCAGCTCCGGCTTCGACAATTGCCCTGGCGCCCTCGGTTGTTGCCACGTTGCCACCTAGTACATCGGTGTGCTTTGCAAAAGGCTCATTTTTTAACTTTTTGATCATCTCAAGCACGGCTGAGTTGTGACCGTGGGCCGTGTCAACAACAAGAATGTCTACCCCGGTCTCAACAAGAGCCATTGCTCGCTCCCAGCCATCGGGGCCGACGCCAACAGCTGCGCCAACCAATAGTCGCCCTGCTCCATCTTTGGAAGCATTTGGGTACTTCTCACTCTTGTCAAAGTCCTTTACGGTGATCAGGCCCTTGAGCTTGCCGTTGTCATCAATTAGTGGAAGCTTCTCAATTCTGTGCTGAGCCAGTAGTGCCATCGCCTCATCTGGGTGGATGCCAGCCTTGCCAACAATTAGGGGCATCGAGGTCATAACGTCCTTGACCAGAGTTGTGGTCCGCTGAACCTCAAGCACGAAACGCATGTCTCGGTTTGTGACTATGCCAACCAGCTTGCCGTCCTCGTCTATAACCGGAAGCCCGGAGACGCGGTAGCGACCGCAAAGGTCGTCTACTTCTTGGATGGTTGCATAGGGAGTAGTGGTAACAGGGTGGGAAACCATGCCGGCTTCGCTGCGCTTTACCAAGTCCACTTGGTCGGCCTGCTGCTCAATAGAAAGGTTGCGGTGCAAAATCCCAAGTCCGCCTTGGCGGGCCATGGCTATTGCCATGCGAGACTCAGTCACGGTGTCCATAGGAGACGAAATTAGAGGAATATTAATGCTGATGTTCCGGGACACCATTGTTGAAGTCCCTACTCCCGATGGAATTACGTCGGATTTTCCCGGCATCAACAGGACATCGTCATAAGTTAGCCCGATTAGGGAAAAAGGATCTGAATACTCCAAAATAACCTCGCAACTGCTCGGGACGGTGTTAGTCAATCCTACAGAGCTAAGCCAAGCGAAATAAGAGAGAAATTTTTATTACGAAGAGGTCACGGCCGCAACTGTGTATTGTTATCCATTGGTATTGTGTTGCAATACCCCTTTTAGGGTCAACTGTGAGCAATGCGGCTCACCAAGATATGGAGGATCGGTGAATTTCCTCTCCGTGGGCAATCCAAAACGTTTCCTGAAACTCGTAGTAGTCGTATTTACCGCTCTCATCATCGGCCTTGGCCTCCTGGTGTCGCCGGCCCAAGCCGACAGCATCGGCGAAGAGTTTGACCACGCCGTGCTTGGAAACGTCAAGATTAAAGGCGAACCAATTGGTGGGGTCCGAATTATGGTCGAAGGGCCTTCTTATTCCGCTGAGGTTCTGACCAGCGATGACGGAAGCTGGCTAATTGGGGTTCCGACTAAGGACACCTATACAGTCACCCTCGACCAAGAAACACTTCCTGCAGGCATTGCTGTCTTGGAAGGTGGAGCCTCACAAGATGTCGACCTTGGCTTGTCCGATCGCGTCGTAAAAAACTTTTTTATTGGCCAGGGTGAGCGAAATGAAGTTTCCTTCTTTGACCAATTTGTTGCCCGTCTTATTTACGGAATCAACTTCGGACTCATGCTCGGGCTTGCTTCGGTAGGTCTGTCGTTGGTATTTGGAACAACTGGTTTGTCTAACTTTGCACACGGCGAGATGGTTACCTTCGGAGCTGTTGCTGCCCTGATTCTCGGCACAGTACTTCAAGTACCAATTTGGGTCGCCATTCCCGCGGCCGTGATTCTTTCTGCTGGGTTTGGGTGGTCGTTGGATGCCGGGCTATGGAAGCCGCTTCGGAAAAAAGGTCTGGGCATTGTCCAATTGATGATCATTTCCATCGGCCTATCGCTAACCCTTCGCTACGTTATCCAGTTCTTCATCGGTGGTGGAACTGAGCAGCTTCCAGGCTTTGATTCTCCGAAGATTACTCTTTTCGGATCAGTCGCACTGAGCGTCAACGACCTTTACTCCATGGGTATTTCCATTGTTGCAATTATTGGATTTGCCCTGTGGCTGCTGAAAAGCAACACTGGAAAAGCAACACGTGCAATCTCGGATAATTCGGACCTAGCTGCAGCTTCAGGTATCGACGTTGACAAAGTTGTGCGTCTTGTTTGGATTGTGTCCGCCGCACTCGCGGGACTCTCCGGAGTGCTTTGGGCTTATTTCCGACCAGGAATCAAGTGGGACATGGGAACGCAGATCCTGCTACTAATCTTCGCCGCGGTTACCCTGGGTGGTCTTGGCACAGCATTCGGTGCATTGATCGGAGCGCTCGTCGTGGGAATTCTGGTTGAGACCTCGAGCTTGTTCATTCCTTCAGATTTGAAGTACGTCGGCGCTCTCGTCGTATTGATTGGAGTACTACTCTTTAGGCCACAGGGCCTTATGGGACGAAAACAGAGAGTCGGATAGGAGGTAGCTCATGGACTGGGGAACAATTATAAATAACACCTTGGCAGGGCTGCTAACGCCCACCACAATTGCTTTTGCGCTTGCGGCACTTGGCTTGGCTATGCACTTCGGTTTTGCTGGCCTGCTGAACTTCGGTATCGCGGGATTCATGGCCATCGGTGCGTACGGGTACGCGATTTCAGTTCTAACTTTTGGCTTCCCTTGGTGGGGCGGAATGATTGTCGGCATCATCGGATCTATCTTGTTCGCGATTCTGCTGGGAATTCCTACCCTTAGGCTTCGAGGAGATTACCTAGCGATCGTGACTATTGCAGCGGCCGAGATTGTGAGGCTGTTGTTCCTAACCACAGCCTTCACCGATGTCACTGGAAGCGCCGACGGTCTCTTTGGCTACAACAACGCTGGTGGATTCACGAATGCAAACCCATTCCCACCGGGCTCCTACGGTTGGGGACCTTGGACTTACAACTCCGAGACTCTCTGGGTTCTTACCTTTGGACTTGGAGTCCTAGCCGTTTGTGTTTGGTTCCTATGGGCTCTAATGCGCTCGCCTTGGGGAAGAGTCATCAAGGGCATCCGCGAGGACGAAGAGGCGATCAGGGCTCTTGGTAAAAACGTGTTCGCTTACAAACTTCAGGCACTTATTATCGGTGGAATCTTCGGTGGAATGGGTGGAATTATTTTCGCTGCATTCGCGAACGTTTCTCCAGGTGTGTATGTGACCTCAATCACCTTCTTCATCTGGACGTCACTGCTACTCGGTGGTGCCGCAACAATCTGGGGTCCGGTTATCGGTGCAGTTATCTTCTGGACACTTCAGGCCTTCCTATCAAACATCTTGCCTGAGCTAGCACTAGCGGGCATCTTGCCAGTTTCCGGAACTCAAGCGGCAACACTGAGGTTCGTGCTGGTGGGCATCGGTTTGATGTTGCTTGTTATTTACAGGCCTCAAGGTATTTTCGGAGACAAGAGGGAGCTGACCTTTGTCAAATAATGACTCACCAATAAAATCAACCGGGCTACACATCGGCGAAGCCGCACCGGGCTGCAAAAAGACTGACCCGATGCTCGTCATTGACCATGTCAAAAAGAGCTTCGGTGGCCTAACAGCCGTTGATGTTGAGCACCTCGAAATTCCGAAAAACGCCATTACGGCGCTAATTGGTCCGAACGGTGCCGGCAAGACAACACTGTTTAACCTGCTAACTGGCTTTGACACACCTGATACTGGTGCGTGGGAGTTCCTCGGTACCTCGCTATCGGGAGTCCCCAGTTACAAGGTTGCCCAAATGGGTCAAGTTCGAACCTTCCAGCTAACCAAGGCGCTGAGCCTGTTGACAGTGTTGGACAACATGAAGCTTGGCTCGAAGAATCAAGTCGGCGAAAGCATATTCCGCGCTCTGTTTCCAGGATCTTGGAGAAAACAGGATGCTGAGATTGAGCTGAAGGCGATTGAGCTACTGAAGCGATTCAACCTTGACGCCAAGCAGGCTGATTTTGCAGCATCGCTATCTGGAGGCCAACGCAAGCTGCTAGAGATGGCAAGGGCATTGATGACCGACCCTGTGCTCGTAATGCTCGATGAGCCAATGGCCGGTGTGAACCCTGCTTTGACGCAGTCCCTGCTTGGCCATGTTTTGAACTTGAAAAAAGAAGGCATGACCGTGCTGTTTGTTGAGCACGACATGCACATGGTTCGACACATTGCCGACTGGGTAGTCGTAATGGCCGAAGGTAAAGTCGTGGCCGAAGGTCCTCCCGAAACAGTGATGAACGAGCAGGCCGTAATTGACGCCTATCTGGGTGCCCATCAGGACACTGATCTTGGTGTTGTCACGGGAAGAATTAGCATCATCGACCAGGAGAAAGACAAATGACCCGAGTTGTAGATGTTAAGAACCTCACCGCCGGCTACTTGCCCGGAGTGAACATCCTGAATGAGGCAAACCTCTACGCCGACAAGGGTGAACTAATCGGAATCATCGGACCCAACGGTGCTGGTAAATCAACCCTCCTGAAATCAATCTTCGGACTCGTGAAGGTTCGCGAAGGATCAATAACGCTAAACGGTGAAGACATCGTGGGTCAGAAGCCAAACCAGCTTGTATCCAAGGGGGTTGGGTATATCCCGCAGAACAACAACGTCTTTCCTTCTCTCACAATTGAAGAGAACCTCCAAATGGGAGTTTTCCAGGAGCCAAAAAACTACGAGAAGCGTCTTGAATTCGTAGTCTCGATTTTCGACGAGCTCGGCAAGCGCCTAAAGCAGCGCGCGGGGTCTCTATCCGGCGGAGAACGTCAAATGGTTGCCATGGGCAGGGCCTTGATGATGGAGCCAAGCGTTCTATTGCTTGACGAGCCTTCTGCAGGCCTTAGCCCTGTTAGGCAGGATGAGGCTTTCCTTAGAGTCTCAGAGATCAACAAAGCAGGCGTGACCTGCATCATGGTTGAGCAGAACGCTCGTCGTTGCCTTCAAATCGCTGACCGAGGTTACGTTCTAGATCAGGGCACCGATGCCGTCACAGGCACCGGTAGAGAGCTTCTGAACGACCCACAGGTCGTCGGTCTCTACCTTGGAACCCTTGGCACCTAAAAAGACCCGCCCTCCAGGCTTTTTTGTCGCCGTTGGTGTGGCGATTGGTGTGGCTTTCGGCGTAGCCGTCAGCAACATTGGCCTGGGCATCGCCCTAGGGGTTGCCATCGGCGCAGCGATTGAAGTGACCTCTCGCAGGTCCAAGTAGAGTTACCAACCCCGTTCAGTTGGAGCAAGGTAATCCCTCGGCCAGGCTGAGGGATTACTTCTTTAAGCGCTTTGGGCCGCAAGCGACTCTCGACATCTTTAGAAACGAAAATGCCTGACACTCAGTCACGGGATTTCAATCAAGGCTAAAACGCTTGGTTAAGACAGAAACCCCCTCGGGCCTAGGCCCGAGGGGGTTTCTTGATTGAAACTAGTTACTAGCCACGAATGGTGACTGGAATGTTGTTTCCATCGAACTGCTGGATCAGGATGTTACCGTCTGTTGGGTCTCCAACGTCATTGAAGGTAATGTTTCCCGATGGACCGTCATAGTCTGCGGTTCCACCACCGTTGATGATGTCAGCACACTGAGCGAAGCTCGTGCACTTAGTACCGTTTCCAGAACCTCCAGAAACTTCCTGAAGCTTCTCTCCCATGTTGGCACCCTGGGTGCTACGCGCCTCTAGAGCAGCAAGTGCAAGCACTATAACTGCGTCATAGGTCTCAGGACCGTAAGCGTTTAGCTCCAAGCCTGCGTTGCCGCGTGCCTGCCAGTTTGCATCAAGCTTCGCAACGAAGTCAGCAATCTTCGACTCGTTTACGCCTGGGTAAGTACCCTTAGCACCCTCAAGGGTGCCAGCAGCGAAGTCTTCGGAGTAGTTGGTTAGGTTACCGTCAACGAAGTAAAGCTTGTCACCAGGGAACTGGCTTGTTAGCTCAGGCACGATGGTCTTTGCCTCGTCGAATGTAATTAGAACGATTGCGTCTGGATCTCCGGCTAGTGCCTCAGCAATCTGAGCGGTGAAGTTAGTGTCACCAGTGTTATAGGTAGGCTCAGCAATAACCTCTCCACCAGCAGCCTCGAAGGCAGCCTTGGTGAATGCAGCTAGACCGGTACCGTATGAGTCATTTAGAACGATAAATGAGATTCTCTGGTGGCCGTCTTCTGCGATTAGGTTACCTAGAACTTCACCCTGCAATACGTCTGAAGGAGCGGTACGGAAGTACAGGCCCTTGTCCTCGTAGTCAGTGAAAGCAGCTGAGGTGTTAGCTGGTGAGAAGTGAATTACACACTCAGCAATAACGCGGTCGATGAACTGTAGTGATACACCTGAAGATGCAGCACCAACGATTGCCTGAGCACCTGCGCCTAGAAGACGTGGGATTTCAGTGTCGTAAGCCTTGTTGTCGGTGTCACCAGAGTCGCCAAAAGTGGCGTCAATTGTGAGTCCCTTGTTGGCAGCGTTGATCTCGTCAATCGCTAGGGCAGCACCAGCTTCTTCTGGTGGGCCTAGGAAAGCGAGGTTACCGGTCAAAGGCAGTGCGGTACCTAGGTTTAGTACTAGGTCTCCATCCTGCTCAGGACCTAGCTCACAGCCGCCGGCGGTTGTTGTCGCTGCACAGCCAGCCAGAACAAGCGCCGAAACGCCTGCTGCAGACAAAGCCATGAGTGCACGCGACCTGTTGTTCTTTACGGTCATTGTTGCTCCTTGAAATAGCAATTTAAAATGCGAACACAGGCAGGGAGCCCGCGCGCCATCTAAAGCATACTAACTGCGGCATTTCACGGAGGTTAACGCATCACCTAAAACTAGAAATCACATCGACCCCGATAATAGATTCGTAGTTTTTGTATAGATTTTCAACGATATCGGTGAAAAAAGGCCCAGATACTGAGCAAAACATAACTATTTGCTCAAAAGTTAGATTGAGTAACAATTCTATTGCGAATCTAAAGGGCTTCCACAATCGGCGAGATTGGCTTTCTTCGGAAGGCATCTGAGGTAAGAATCACCAGAGACACCCAAACCAATCCAAATCCGATCCAACGAACCGGAGGCATTTCCTCGCCCAATATGAAGTAGCCGGCGGAAAACTGCAGCACCGGCGTCAGGTACTGAATAAACCCGATCATCGAAAGAGGGATCCGGCTTGCAGCAGCGCCGAACAAAATCAACGGCACCGCGGTCATAATTCCAAAGCCAATCAGGACTGCTGCCTCCATGGGGCCGCTTAGGAGCATTACCGGTCCGAAGGATGCCACGACAATGAGTTGAATGATGGCGATTGGCAGCACCGTCGCTGATTCGATTGTGAAACTCTGCAGGGCCCCAATGTTTCGGCCCACTCTGTTTTTGGCAAGTGAGTAGGTTCCAAAGCTCAACGCCAAAATAATAGCTATCCAGGGTGGGCGACCGTAGTCAACAGTCAGGACCAAGACCGCGATGAGTCCGACACCTAGTGCCACCCACTGCATTCTTCTGAGCTTTTCTTTCAGTAAAACCACTGCAAACATGACAGTGACCAATGGGTTTATGAAATAACCAAGAGAAGTCTCGATCACATTACCGGTAACAACCGCAACTACGTATACCTGCCAATTGATAAAGATAAAAATGGCTGCCACTGCAACCCAGACAAGTTTTTTTGGAGTTTTTACCAAGGCAAGAATCTGGCCCCAAGTCTTGGTGATTGTCACCAAAAGCGCGGCAAACAAAAAACCAAACACAACTCGCCAAACAACAGTCTCAAAAGGAGATGCGAATTTTGATAGCTGGATAAGTAGCGGAAACGAACCCCAAATCAAGTAAGCGCCTGCTCCAAATGTCAGGCCCGCCGTATTTATAGAACGCTTCTTCACCTTGCAAGCCTAGGGGCATTAAACGCAAAAAAAGACCCGGATTTCCGGGTCTTTTTTTGTGAATTTCTAGCGCTCGATAACCGCAAGAATGTCGCGGGCTGACAGTACAAGGAAGTCCTGGCCATCGTAACGAAGCTCAGTTCCGCCGTACTTGGAGAAGATAACAAGATCTCCAACTTTCAAGTCGACGGGTATGCGCTCGCCGTCTTCACTAAAGCGACCTGGGCCAACTGAAATGACCTCGGCCTCCTGGGGCTTTTCCTTTGCTGTGTCTGGGATAACCAGACCTGACGCAGTTACCTGCTCGGCCTCAAGCGGACGAACAACAACGCGATCTTCAAGTGGCTTAATAGAAACCGACACTGTTACCTCTTCTATGTCTAAAGTTTGTGAATTAGCAGACTCCCATCGAGAGTGCTAATGCAACTTTAGGTGTTATCAAGCACTTGGTCAAGGTCAGTGCCCGCTATCGACAACGGTAGGTTTAATGAGTGCCCGATCTAGACAAGACAATTTTTGGACCCGAAGCCAAGCAACTGCTTGGCAAGCTGGGCTTTCTGGGAGCAAAAGCGGATCTACTCAAGCTGACAACCGATCTTAGGAAGCAAGGATACGAGCCTCAGCTGGTAGCTCTGTGCATCTCCCAGGCAAAACTTCGCTCGCGAGCGGTGTCAAAATTTGGTTTAGACCTTGCAGGCACAATGCTCTTCACCGAAGAGGGCCTCGAGCAAGCAACTCGACAGCAAGTTTCCGCTTGGCATGCCCAAAAGTTCTTGAAAAGTGGAATCAAATCAGTCACGGATTTGGGTTGCGGCATCGGCGGAGACGCGCTTGCCTTCGCCCAGGCAGGCCTTGAGGTGACCGCAATCGAAAAGGACGAGCTGACTGCCAACATCGCAAAGCACAATTTGAGTAAATACCAAATGGCATCGGTCTCGCACGCCGATGCTTTCGACATCGAATCCGAATCAACATCATTTTGGCTTGACCCGGCAAGAAGAAAACTTAGTTCAAAAGCATCAGGAAGAGTCATGCTAAAGCCCGAGGATTTTTCACCGAATCTGGACTTTGCCTTTGAAATCGGAGCGAAGCACCCGGCAGGCATAAAACTAGCCGGTAGCCTGCCTCACGAATTGATTCCGGAAGACTGCGAAGCGAACTGGGTCTCCCACAACAATGAGCTTGTGGAAACAGTGCTGTGGTTTGGCGAGCTTGGCCAAAGCGGCAAGAGATCAGCCCTTATTTTGGCCGACACGATAACCGAGTATTCCGGCGACCTGATTCAGGCCCCGATAAGTGAAGTTGGAAAGTATGTTTACGACCCCAACCCAGCACTTGTCAGGTCGCACCTTCTTGGAGCGTTTGCGATTGAAAATGGGCTCTGGGCAATCGCACCCTCAATCGCATATCTTTGTTCCGACAGTGAACTTAGTTCACCTTGGCTCAGGGGGTTCGAGGTAATCGAGTCCTTGCCGCTGGATGTCAAGAGGATTGCCAGGAGAATGAGTGAACTTGATATTGGAACACTTGAAATAAAAAAACGCGGAGTGGACATCACTCCTGAGCAGCTTCGACCAAAGTTGAAACTAAAAGGAAAAAACGCCGCCACCCTGATTCTCACCAGGGTGGGCGACGCTCGTAAAGCGCTGGTCTGTCAGCCCCTCAGCTAACGACTAGCAACTTTTGACTAGTCGTCATGACCACGCATGCCACCGAATCCCCGCTGCAATTCAAATAGATCCTGCCCAAAAGGCTGGTGGCCAAATGACCCTGGCTCTACAAAAGCCCTAACGGAAACTGCGAGTATTCCAAAAATAACCCACAATCCGATGGTCACATATCCGATGGTGACACCGGTAATCGCCAGCTTGCGACCGTTTTGGTCGGAACGCTTAATCTGAGCCAACGCGATATGGCCGGTGATAATTGCAGCCACCGCACCAATGCTTGTAAGCGCAGTCGCCAAGGAGACAACTGCCAAGCTGTTGAGAGAGCGCCAATCAAACCGCTGTCTGTTTACCGCTGCTACTTCTGGTGCTTGTTCGGGATTGATCTGCTCAGCGGACTCTTGATCCTTTGCGGCGGATGAATCTTTCGATTTCTTCGGAACTTTGTCGGTCATAATTTATTTTCCTGTCTACTTATTAGTGACAGCAAAGCACTCTCCGCTGGGAGTTAATTGGGCGTTACTTGAGCGTTAGCTGGGAGTGCCTAGAGCGTCTGAACTTTTGTGACCTCGAGGGTGGACTCCGCCCCAAAGCCAAGACCGCTTGGTGGCCGGCCGGCCATTATTAGCTGGGCGCCAATGGAGGCAATCATGGCTCCATTGTCCGTGCACAGCGAGAAACGTGGAATCCGCAGCTCTATACCAGCCTCGTCGCAGCGAATTTTTGCCACCTGCCTGAGCCGCGCGTTGGCAACAACGCCCCCGCCAAGTAGTAATCGCTTGACCCCGTGAATCTCACAAGCATTGATTGCCTTGGTCAGCAGCACATCCACCACTGCCTCCCTGAAGCTTGCAGCGACGTCGGGCTTTGAAATCTCCAGTCCAGCGTCGCTTGCCTTTTCAACGTGCCTTGCCACTGCCGTCTTGAGGCCCGAGAATGAAAAGTCAAACCTGTGAGAGTCCATGTCCTTTGGCAATGACAATCCCCGTGGAAATCGAATGGCCTTTGGGTTGCCAGCCTCAGCCAGCTTGTCTATTTGCGGTCCACCCGGGTATGGAAGACCCAAAACTCTGGCTACCTTGTCAAAAGCTTCGCCGGCCGCGTCATCGATTGTTTCGCCCAGTAGCTCAACATCGTCAAGTAAGTCACGCACCAACAGCAAGGATGTGTGCCCTCCCGAAACCAGGAGTGCAATCGTTGGTAGTGAAACTGTTCCATTTTCCAGCACGTCCGCACCCACGTGGCCCACCAAGTGGTTGACAGCGTAAATAGGCAAGTTGTGCGCTATCGCAAGCGCCTTGGCCGCTCCAATTCCAACCATCAAGGCGCCTGCCAACCCTGGACCATTGGCGACCGCAATCGCGTCGATCTGACTCATCGTGAGATTCGCGTCTTTGAGCGCTTGAGCAATGGTTGGCTTCAGCGCCTCGAGGTGAGCCCTTGCGGCGACCTCGGGCACAACACCGCCGAACTTCGCATGCTCATCCATGGAGCTGTGAAGGGCATTTGCAAGAAGTCGATTGCCCTTGACTATCCCGATTCCAGTTTCATCGCAGGTGCTTTCAACGCCCAGAACAACGGGCTGCTCAATGCCAAGCCTCATCACCAAGGCATCCATCCCGGAGGGTTGATAGTAGTTTTTTCGGACGTCAATTTGCTCAAATCCAAGCGAGCTATAAAGGCTTATTGCGGCATTGTTATCAACGCGCACCTCGAGGAACACTGCCTCTGAACCAAGTGCCAAGGCTTTGGAGATTAACTTATTTGCAAGCATTCTCCCGAGACCCTTGCCTTGACTTGATGATGCGACAGCAAGAGTCTGAACATCACTCGAGAAACTTGCCGGAACAGAACTGAGGCCGGCATAGCCAACTAGTCCGTCTTCAAAGGCTCCAAAATAATCCGTGAACGTGCCTTCAAGCTCGGAGCGAAAAGAGTCCTCTTTCCAAGCCTCGCCTGGAAATAACTCGTTCTCTAGCCTCATAAGCTCCGGCAGATCCGCGACAGTCAGTTCTCTAAATTCCATTAGCCGGTGACTCGCTTTCCGACTGATGGCGTGACATCGGGTGAGCGCAAATACAGTGCACTGGTGTCGGTTAGGTCAATCTTCTGACTTAGCGCCCAAACCGCATACTCCCCGATTAGGCCCGCGTCACACTCCCCGCTAACCGTTACAAAATCAGAGTAGTTCTCAAGTTCTTGGTGCGTTGCAACGCTCGGTGGTACTACCTGTGCGCCGTCCTCAAACCCAGCTATAAACAGCTCTTTGCGCTTCGCGTCCGCAACCACCAAAACTTTTCCAATCGGATGCTTTTTCGCAACTGCATTTAGCGTTATGACGCCGCAGGCGGGTATCTCCAACGCCGTGGACATCGCTATGCCCGCTGCAACACCGACTCGCAATCCGGTGTATGGGGCTGGGCCACGACCAATCGCGACGAGCGTAAGGTCGGCAGGAACAATGCCGGCCTCTGTAAGTGCGCCTTGAATTGCAAGGCCAATGTTCTCAGCGTGACCGAATCGATCATCGAAGTTAATAAATGAAAGCCTGGTTGCCCCATCAAAGACAGCGGCGCTTGTCCCGGAAGATGTGTCAATTGCCAAAATCAAGCGACACCCCCTGCCATCTTGGTCCGTGACCGGCGACTGACAGCTCTCGAATGTCTTCTTGGCTAGATCTATCAATTTCAATGAGCAGCCAATTTTCAAAACTGTCATCTATAAAGTCTCTTGGCCACTCAATAACGACAATAGAATTTGCGAAATCTATGTCCAAGTCGTCCAGTTCAATAGCCGAGGAAAGTCTGTAGGCATCAACGTGCACCAACTTTGGTCCGTTCTTGGTTCGATGTGTTCTTGCCAGCACAAAAGTAGGTGACTGAATGGTGCCGATGGCTTCAAGCCCCGCGCCGATGCCACGGGTCATAGTGGTTTTTCCCGCTCCTAACTTTCCAGAGAGTAAAACCAAATCCCCCGGTTGCAAGGTTTCAGAAAGCCTTGAACCAAATGCCTCCATGGCCTCTGGCGTTTCTATGGTGAGCTTCATGGTTCCAGAAAAACCCGGTTTGCACGACCGCCGCTTCTGGTCACCACTTCGTAGTTAACCGTTCCAGCACTTTCCGCAAGCTGTTCGGCAGTGGGTTCATTTCGCGTGGAATCGCCAAAGATAATTACCTCATCACCGATTGAAATTTCGGCGTCGCCAACATCCACAACGAACTGATCCATGGCAATCCGTCCAACTACCGGGAAGAGCTCCTGGCCAATCTTTACTCTTGCCCCTTGAGAAATTCTGGGCATGCCCTCGGCATAGCCGAAGGGCACCAATGCGAGCTGGGTTGGCTTTTCAGTTTTGTACCTGTAACCGTAGGAAACGCCTTGCCCAGCAGGAACCGATTTGAGGTTTGCAATCTTTGCAATAGCGCTCATGACAGGCTTGACTGCTAAGCCCTCGAGCGCACGGTCTTCGAATGGGTTCAAGCCGTAAAGGACAATCCCGCAGCGCACCATGTCATACCTCATACCCGGATAGCTGATTGCCGCGGCCGAAGCGGCAAGGTGCTTCATTTCTATTTTTACCCCAGCAGCCTCAAGCATCGAGTAAACCGAATCAAATACGACTTGCTGAGCAAAATCTTCTTGCTCCGAGGTATTTGCCAAATGGCTTAGAAGGCCTTGAACTTTTAGCTGCCTGGCCTGAATCACCTTCACCACATCCAGTATTTGATCGGGCATGAAGCCGTTGCGACCCAGACCAGTGTCCACCTTCAAGTGAATCACGGCCTCCCTGGGCACAGATTCAAGCTGCTGAATTGTCGAAATGCCAAGAATGATGTTGTGCTCGACAGCGGATTGCAGATCGTCCTTTTGATCCAATAACCAACACATCACGGGAGCATTAATGCCGGCCAATCGAAGTGAAATTGCCTCGTCTAAATCTGCAACTCCGAGAACATCCACACCTGCTTTATCCAGAGCAGTTGCCACCTCGATCATGCCGTGCCCATAGGCATTGGCCTTGACTACCGCCATTACTTTAGCCGGGCCAAAAGCGGATTTCAGCGCCAAATAGTTGGAGCAGATTCTCCCCAAATCAATTCTTAGTTCTCGCATCTAATTACCTTCCAGCACAACCATTGCAATTGCAAACCCGTTGTCATGAGAAAGCGAAAGGTGGGTCGACAAGACCCCCATGGAACTCAGCGTCCCCGCACTTTTGCCCGATACAACCAACCTCGGCTTCCCAAGTTCGTCAGTTTCCACTTCAACCTCTAGCCAAGAAAGCAACTTGGGGTTTCCCACAGCTTTTGCCAAGGCTTCTTTTGCGGCAAATCGAGCAGCTAATGACTCATCCTTCAGGCTTTGCTCTTTGGCGGTGAAGAGCCTGGCTGCTAACGCTGGGGTTCGCTGGATACTATTACTCAGCCTCTCGACTGAGCAAAGATCGACACCTATTCCGATAATCACTATTCCACTGTTACGGACTTGGCGAGGTTTCTCGGCTGGTCAACGTCGAGTCCCTTGGCGTTCGCCAGCTCCATCGCAAATGCCTGAAGGGGTATAACTGCTAGCTGGCCGGCAAGCAGTGGCATGGTTTCTGGAATGAAGAAAACCTCATCGGCAAAGCTAGCAACCTCAGAATCGCCCACCTCGGCAATTGCTATGACGCGAGCTCCGCGAGCCTTTATTTCTTGAATGTTGGAAACCACTTTGGCGTGCAGTGAGCCCTCGCCTTTTTGAGATGGGACGATTACGATGACCGGCTGACCCTCTTCAATCAGGGCAATTGGTCCGTGCTTAAGCTCACCGGCTGCAAAACCTTCGGCGTGTATGTACGCCAGCTCTTTCAGCTTCAACGCGCCTTCGAGGGCAATGGGGTAGGCGATATTTCTCCCTAAAAACAAAACCGAACTAGCCTTTGAGTAGCTCTTGGCTAGCTCGCCGATCTCCGAAATCGACTCTAGGACTTCCTTAATTTTTCTCGGCAAAGTAAGTAACTCAAGGCCGATTTTCTTCAATTCCATTTCGGGCATGCTCTTACGCTGCCACGCAAGGACTAGTCCAACCAGTTGACCCGCTGTCACCTGCGCGGTGAAGGCCTTTGTTGACGCAACTGCCACCTCTGGTCCGGCATGGGTGTAAATAGTCGCATGAGCTTCCCTTGCCAAAGTTGCACCCTGCGTATTGCAAACCGCTAGAACCTTCGCTCCACTCTCAACAGCGTGGCGAACGGCCATCAGGGTATCCATAGTCTCCCCTGATTGGCTCATCGCAATAACAAGGGTTTTCGAGTCGATAACCGGATCACGATATCTAAACTCGTGGGCTAGCTCCACGCTTACTGGAATGCGCGCCCATTTTTCAATTGCGTACTTGGCGGCCTCCGCGGCATAAGCTGCGGTTCCGCACGCCACGAAAATTATCCGCTCCACTTCATAAAGTTGGTCGAGCCCCTGCATTTCAGCAAGGTTCACGGAGCCATCCGAAGCAATTCGACCCATCAGAGTGTCGCCAACCGCCTGAGGCTGATCAGCGATCTCCTTGGCCATAAACGACGGCCAACCGCCCTTGGAAGCTGCGGTTGCATCCCAGCTGATCTCGAAACTTTCCATTTGAACTGGCTTGCCGTGGAAGTCTGTAATCAAAACTGAATCCTTGCGTAGCTCAACGATTTGATCTTGACCAACCACAACAGCGTGCTTGGTGTGCTCAACAAAAGCTGCGACATCGGAACCTAAGAAGTTCTCGCCGTCTCCCAAGCCAATTACTAGGGGTGAGTTTCTCCTGGCTGCTAGAACCAAGTCTGGGTTATCCTCGTGCACGCACAAAAGCGTGAACGCGCCTTCCAGAAGATTCACCACTTGCCTAAACGCAGCCGTTAGATCGTTTGACTTGTCGTATTCGATTGCCACTAGGTGAGCAACAACCTCGCTGTCCGTCTCCGATGCAAAGGTGACACCACGACTGACTAGATCCTTTTTTAGAGAAGAAAAGTTTTCAATAATTCCATTATGGATAAGTGACAATTTCTGGTGAGTTCCACCGATGTGAGGGTGAGCGTTGCCATCGGTTGGAGCACCGTGGGTCGCCCACCTCGTGTGGCCGATTCCAATTCGCGAATCGGCTATTGGATTGTCGGCTAACTCTTGGACAAGTACTGCGACTTTGCCGGCGCGCTTTCGCGTTTCCAGTCCATTGGCCCCAGATATAACCGAGATGCCGGCCGAGTCATAGCCGCGATATTCCAATCGCTGTAGGCCTCCGATTAGAACCTCGAGAGCTGATCCCGGGCCTACATAACCGACTATTCCACACATGAGCCCTAATTCTAGGGCAGAATAGGCCCTTGTGAGCACAGCGCACGGCACCGAAAGCCTTTCCCCATATCTCGCCATAGAGCGAGCAGATTGGGCTGAGCTGGGTAATGCAACGCAACTTCCTCTGACCGAACAAGAGATCACCAAGCTACGCGGTCTAGGTGATTTTCTCGACATCAAAGAAGTCGCGGAGGTCTATCTTCCTGTTAGCCACCTGCTGTCTCTTTACGCCACCTCTACCCAGGCCCTTCACCGAAACACCGAAGGTTTTTATGGTGCAAGAGCCCAAAGAACACCCTTCATTATCGGCATCGCCGGCTCGGTTGCGGTTGGGAAATCAACCGCCGCAAGGTTACTTAGAGAACTGATGACAAGGTGGGAGGGGACTCCTAAAGTCGAGCTGGTAACCACCGACGGCTTCCTGTACCCGAATGCAGAATTAGAGCGTCGCGGGCTCCTTGCCAAAAAGGGCTTCCCCGAAAGCTACGACCGCAAAAGATTATTGCAGTTCATCGCGGACATAAAATCGGGAAAGACTGGGGTCACTGCCCCGGTATATGACCACCTGATCTATGACATCGTCCCGGACGAATTTGCGACGATTAGTGCTCCAGACGTTCTAATCGTGGAGGGGCTAAACGTCTTGCAGCCGCCTTCTGCCGGGCAAGAAGTTGCGCTGAGCGACTACTTTGATTTCAGCATCTACATAGACGCGGATCCGGGAACAATCAAAGAGTGGTATCTGTCAAGGTTTGACCAACTCTGGGAAACGGCATTTCTAAATCCGAGATCATACTTCCACCAATTAACCACTGAGCTAACCAAAGAACAAGCTATCGCAAGAGCGGCCGGCTTCTGGAGAGACATAAATCTTCCAAACTTGGAGCAAAACATCGAACCGACTAGATCAAGGGCCACCCTCGTAATGCAAAAAGGCGAGGGACACAGAGTTCAAAGGGTTCAGGTTAGAAAGATTTAGCTCTCGTCAACAAATCTAGTATCGACGCTCAGGAAACAGTCGGGCCTTTTCATGCCGGCAGCTAGACGCTCTTCAGAGGCATCGTATCGATTTTCTATCTCCAAGAAATCATCCAGTGAGCCCGGAACTGAAACTGCCCAAATAAACTCACTGTTTTTATTGTCGACGTACATGAATTCAACATGGAAACCAAATTTGCTCCTGATTGGAAGAACCTCTTGATTCAACCATGTCCGAAATTCCTCGAGCATCCCTGGCACAATTTGATAACGACGCAACTGAACAGTTTTAGCCAAGAGAAAGCCGCGTCTCAACCATGCGAGCGATTCGATCAGCCCAACCCTGAGCTGTTCCGTGATCTGCAGCCTCCACCATCACCCTAACCAGAGACTCAGTTCCGGAGGCCCTAAGCAATACCCGACCCTGGTCCCCTAGCTCTAAGACTGCCTGGGTAACCAGTTGCTGCAATTCAACATCATCTACCCGAGACTTATCGACGTCCGGCACGTTTATCAACACCTGTGGGAACACCGGCATCTCCGATGCCAACTCAGCCAACGACCTACCGGTCTGTATCATCCTTGCTGCAATCTGAAGGCCAGTTAGGACTCCATCTCCAGTAGTTGCATACTGGGAAAAGATGATGTGACCAGACTGCTCGCCGCCCAGTGAATACCCGCCATCGCGCATTGCCTCGAGGACGTAGCGATCGCCAACTTGCGTCTCGACAATGTCAATTTCATGCTTTTTCATCGTCAAACGAAGGCCCAGGTTTGACATCACGGTGGTGACCAGGGTGTTCCTGGCAAGGTCACCTGTCTCCTTCATGCTAATTGCCAAAATCGCCATGATGTGATCCCCATCGACGATGTTACCCAGATGATCGACAGCTAGTGTTCGGTCGGCATCTCCGTCGTGTGCGATCCCAAAATCGGCATTATTTTCTAACACAGCTGCCTGCAGCGCGCTCATATAGGTAGAGCCATAGCCGGCGTTAATGTTCAAACCATCTGGATCCGCGCCGATCAAAACAACTTCGGCACCGGCGTCAATAAAGGCCTGCGGCGAAATGGCGCTTGCAGCCCCGTTGGCAGCATCGATGACTACCTTGAGCCCCTTCAGGCTAACTCGAACCGCTCCGAGGAGATGGACAAGGTAGCGATCTTCAGCATCCGAGAATCTAGTTATTTTGCCGACCTCGGCACCGATCACATCATGGCTATTACCAAACTCCGCTTCGATCTGGTCCTCAAGCGAGTCTGGAAGTTTGTGGCCACCGCGAG
>CALGUV010000152.1 GCA_937920245.1 uncultured Microbacteriaceae bacterium | reverse complement strand
GTGTGGCCTGCCAACTGGCGGGTGGCAATCGAGGCCACCAATAATGCAGAAATAGCCACTGCAGTAATTGCCTGGTTGCGGCTACCTCTTCAATTGCCACTTATCTACTGGGCACTGAAGTCACCTGTCAAAAGGGGCTAGCCCTTTAGGACAAAGATTTAGAAGCGGATGGGGGCACCTGGAGCGAGCGACGGGAATCGAACCCGCACCACCAGCTTGGGAAGCTGGAGTTCTACCATTGAACTACGCTCGCGAGTACTTAAATTCTAGCTCTGGGCCTCAGTCAGAAATTACTGGCTAACCGGCCAAGCTTTGTACTTGCGAGAATAGGAACCGACAGGGTTTCTGATCGGCTGAGTTATTGGACTCGAGTTGGTAATTTAGTGCTCACTTGATGCCGGTTTGTTGTTTGAGCTCGATAAGAATACCGCCCTAAACTACAGAACATGAAACTACCTGAGCCAATCATTATCGACCCCCAGTCCGTCCCAAGTTTGAGATGGGGAATCATTGGGCCGGGCCGGATCGCAGAGACGTTTGTAGCTGCTACCCAAAAGCACACTTCTCAGCGGTTTATTGCCGTCGCCTCAAGAACTACTGGCCGAGCACAGGAGTTTGCAAGCAAATTCAACATCCCGAAGACCTTCGCCAACTACCAGGATCTTGTGGCTGATGAAGAAATCGATGCTGTTTATATTTCTAGCCACATGTCCGATCACTTCGAGCACGCAATGCTTGCAATCAATGCTGGAAAAAGCATCCTTGTTGAAAAGCCGATTACCTACCTGCCCGAGGAAGCTGAGCAAATTTTCGCTGCTGCAAGGCAAGCGAAGGTGCTTGCAATGGAGGCCATGTGGACAAGGTATCTACCGCAGTCCACTATTTTGCGACAGCTTCTAGAATCCGGCGACCTTGGAAAGCCAGAACTACTAACAGCAAGCTTTTGCGCAGACAATCGGGCTGTTGAAAGACTCTGGAAACCAGGTGGCGGTGGAATTGTGTTCGACATGGGCATCTACCCGATTGCAATCGCTCAGGAAATACTTGGGGAGCCAAGCTCCATTGCTGCGACCGGAAAAGTTAGACCGGATGGCATGGATGAGGAAAGCTACAGCCTCTTGAATTACGAATCTGGTGCCAGAGCGTCACTTACCATTTCAGGCATTGCGACCCTCCCGATGCTTGCCAGCTGCTCCTTTGAAAACGCAGTGATTTCTCTGGGCGAACCATTCTTCGTGCCATCAAGCATCAGCCTAAAAACCAAGGACTTTTATCCAGAACAGACCACCTGGGTCGATGAGTCAGGAATTGCCGGCCACGAGGGCCTTAGCTATCAGGCAACCTGGTTCGCTAAGTACTTGTCCGAAGGCAAACTTGAATCCGAAGTCCATACCCATGCTCAAACAGTGGCCAACATCAGAACAGCCTTTGAGATAACCAAGCAGATCGGCGCGAAGCCCTTCTAGCCTTTAATCCCAATAATCATTGGGTCGTGGAAGGTTCCGCCGAACGCTCGCTCGGAAGCTCCGCTGCGATCTAGGTATGGGGTAATTCCGCCTAGGTGGAATGGCCAAGCTGCACCCATGATCATGCCCAAGTCGATGTCCTGCGCCGACTGAACGACGCCCTCATCGAGCATGAGCTTCACCTCTTTGGCAAGACCTAGATTTACTGACTCAAAAATTTCTTCGCTAGAACGACCCTTGCCTAAGCCATTGCCAACGATTTCCATTGCTTTTTTGTCGTAGCCCTTGATGTTTCCCTTTGCATCGCGATCAATTAGCTTGCCGTATTCAGCCAGCTTGTGGAGGTTCGCGCTGGCGTAAAACCTATCGCTACTAAAAGCGTGCATCGAATCAAGCACGTGGGCCCCAACCTTTAGCCCAACTAGTTCTAGGAGGTCGAAAGGGTTCATTGGAAGACCAAGTGGCGCAATTGCTTCTGAGACCTGCTCGAAAGAGGCGCCCTCATCAACAGCCCGCATTGCTTCTCCAAGCAAGTACCCCAGCAGTCTGTTCACGACAAACCCTGCCGAGTCAGAGGTGATTACAGCCGTCTTTCTAAGGTTTTTAGCAACATTCATGGCAGTTGCAACCGCTTGGTCCGAAGACTTAGGTGCTCTTACGACCTCAACCAGCGGCATTACCGCAACCGGATTGAAGAAGTGAAAACCAACTACCCGCTCAGGGTTTGCTAACTTGGAGCCGATTTCAGCAACAGACAGTGAAGAAGTGTTTGTTGCCAAAATGCAATTTTCACTGACGTGTTTTTCTAGCTCTGCAAACACTTCTTGCTTGATCTTGAGTTCCTCAAAGACCGCCTCGATCACCCAGTCGCAATCGCTAAAGGCCGCGTAATCCAAGGAACCGGAAAGGTTGCCTGCATAGCGATTTCGATCATCGGTTGAAAGTCTGCCCTTTTCAACTAGCTTGTCTAGCTCTCCGATTATGTAAGACAGGCCCTTGTCGATCCGCTCCTGGGAAACATCGGTGATTACCACCGGTATTTCAAGTCTCCGCAAAAACAACAGTGCGAACTGCGAAGCCATTAGGCCGGCTCCAAGAACGCCAACCTTTGTTACCGGAACGGCCAAGGCCTTATCCGGAGCGCCCGAGGGCTTCTTCGCGTGCTTTTGAACCAGATTGAAAGCGTAGATCGATGCGTGGAATTGGTCGGAGGCACTCAGGTCTTCAATGGCCTGGTCTTCCCTAGTAAAAGCATCTTTCTTGGTTCCAGATTTTGCCGCATCAATCAGATCAAGCGCCACGTATGGTGACAGCGGAACAGAACCGAGTTTTTGCCGAACAGTTTTTCTGGCAATTGACACAGCCGGCGACCAAATGGTCGCCTTTTCAACTTTGCCCGGCTCGTTCTTCCGCTTTACCTTCTTGCCCCCGAGAACATCGTCGGCCCAATCCAGTGACTGCTCCAAAAACCTCGGTGAATCGAACATCACATCGGCAATGCCAAGCTCCAGGGCTTCGGCAGGCTTCAGCATCCGGTTTTGCTTTAGAGGATTTTCAATTATTACCTTCAGGGCATTTCTGATTCCGATCAAGTTAGGAAGCAAATATGCGCCCCCCCAACCCGGAATCAACCCCAGAAACACCTCGGGCAGTGCGATAGCTGGAGCAGCTTGGTTCACAGTTCGATAATGCGCGTTTAGGGCAACCTCGAGCCCGCCGCCAAGAGCAAGACCGTTGATGAACACGAAGCTTGGGACTCCTAGGTCAGATAACTTATCCAGCGCCCAGTGACCCATTTCTCCGATTAGACGCCCGGAGTGGCGATCCTTGAGGCCCTGAACCTTGGTCAGGTCAACGCCGGCAGCTAAGTAGTAAGGCTTTCCGGTAACTGCAACTCCGTGAATCTCTTTATTGGCCGCACGCTTTTTTAGTTCATCAAGTTTTCCGGCGAATTCCAGCAGTGTGTGCGGTCCGAGTGTGTTGGGACGAGTGTGGTCTTTGCCGTTATCCAGGGTTATGAGAGCAATCACTCGACCCGAACGCAAAGTTACGTCCGAGACATAGGAATGGCTGATTATTTCATCGGTGTCAGCAAGTAGCGGCGCGAAGTCCTGCATTTTCCTAGCCTTTCCAGTTGCTGTTTTCCCAAACCACGCTGCCGCCCATACCCAGGCCGATGCACATGGTGGTGAGGCCGAAGCGAACTTCGGGGTGCTCTTCAAACTGCTTTGCAAGCTGATTCATTAGCCTCACGCCGCTTGAGGCAAGCGGGTGCCCAAAAGCGATTGCCCCGCCAAATTTATTTACCCGTGCGTCGTCGTCGGCAATCCCGAAGTGATCTAAAAATGACAGCACCTGGACCGCAAAGGCTTCGTTGATTTCAAACAGGCCGATGTCTTCAATTTTTAGTCCTGCTTTTTCAAGAGCTTTTTCGGTGGCTGGAATCGGACCGATGCCCATGATTTCCGGCGCTACGCCAGCAAAGGCAAACGAAACGAGCTTCATTTTTGGCTTCAGCCCGTGCTTAGCCAAAGCCCGCTCACCGGCCAAAAGCGCAACCGTCGCGCCATCGGTTAGTGGAGAAGCATTCCCCGCGGTTACTTTTCCGTGAGCACGGAAAGGAGTTTTAAGGCCTTGCATGCCTTCGATTGTTGACTCAGGTCGCATTAGCTCATCTTGTGAAACCAGGGACCAGCCGGCTTCGCTGCCAGCCGAGACCGGTATCAAATCTGGTTGAATCTTATTGTCCTTATAGGCCTTGGCCGCCTTTTGCTGAGATGAAACCGCGAACGCGTCTGCTCTGTCTTTTGTCAACGCTGGAAAACGGTCGTGGATCTTCTCGGCCGTGCAGCCCATGTTGAGGGCATCCGGGCTCACTAGCTTTTCAGATAAAAACCTGGGGTTTGGGTCTGCATCGAAGCCCATTGGGTGTCGACCCATGTGCTCAACACCACCGGCCAAAACAAGGTCATATGCCCCGATACCAATTGAGCTTCCGGTCGTTGTGACGGCGGTCATCGCTCCGGCACACATCCGATCAATGGCAAAACCGGGAACACTTTCGGGAAGACCGGCCAAGATGCTGGAGGTTCGGCCGATAGTTAGGCCCTGATCGCCCTGCTGAGTGGTGGCTGCAATTGCCACGTCGTCGATTGCTGAGCGATCTAGGTCTGGGTGTCGCTCCAAAAGACCGATCATCGCCTTCACGATTAGGTCATCGGCTCGAGTGTTCCAGTAAACGCCCTTCTCGCCAGCTTTTCCGAATGGTGTTCTGACTCCGTCTACGAAGTAGACATCTTGAGGTTGCATCATTTCCTAACTAATTGCGAGCGTGTTGCTTGTCTTTCCTTCTCATCCGCGGCCAAGGTAGTGCGGACCAGACCCGGCGTTAGCAAGAATGCGTCAACCAGGCTTTCTGCGTGGGGCCTCAGTCTTGGCAACAGCCTGGTATCGATGTATTCGGTTATTGCTTCGGCTCTTGAGGAAGATAGCCGCCCATTGATCAAGTACCAGGACAGGTTCTCTTCCAAAACGCTGAAGCCATAGAGGTCTCTTAGCCAGGTAAGGATTTGCTTGGAGCCTTCGTCCTCAATTGTCTTGAGTGCCGACGTGAATGCCTCCCAAAGGATTAGTTCGCCGTGGGCTTTTGCCGCAAGAATCAAGTCATTCTGATAGCGGTTAAACAGCTCGGCTTGCTTTTGCGCATTTTTGGGACCCGAGTGCTTCAAGTTGTTTGCAAGCTTCGCAATCATGGTGTGGACTCGGTCAGTTAGAAGTTGGTGCTGGTGCTCTTCTTCCTTGACGTAACCAACTGAGCGAGCAGTGGAGCCAAAGTCAACCAT
Source organism: uncultured Microbacteriaceae bacterium (assembly GCA_937920245.1). Taxonomy (GTDB): domain Bacteria; phylum Actinomycetota; class Actinomycetes; order Actinomycetales; family Microbacteriaceae; genus Aquiluna. Next base: position 4,359 of record CALGUV010000152.1, on the reverse strand, counting down.
TTTTTGAGCGAGGCCCCGCAGGCCACCACGATTAATTGTGGCCTCTCCAACTTGGCCGGCAACATAGCTTGCAAGCGTTCCAAAATCAGGAGACTTGAAGGCTTTTGCGTAGTCGCCCAGAAGGCGCTTGGCAACAAGCTGAAGCATCACATTGTTGTCGCCCTCAAAAGTGACATAGACATCTAGGTCTGCTCGAAGTCCCGTCAACCGGTGTTCGGCCATAAAGCCCTGACCACCACATGCCTCGCGACATTCTTGAACTGTTTCTAGCGCATACCAAGAGCTGAGTGCCTTGGAAGCGGCAGCCACAGTCTCAAGATCCTGTCTTGACTCATCGGTGTCGTTTTGACCGGTAAAGACAGCGTGGAACTGATCAAGAAGTTCCTGGTGAGTAAAGACTTGGGCATAGGTCCTGGCCAACAGCGGCAAGAGCCTGCGCTGGTGACGTCCGTAATCCATGATGGTTTTTTCTTCACCATCTGGTCCTGGAAACTGTTTGCGCTCGAGCGAATATCTGATGGCAATGTCTAGGGCAAGCTTCTGAGCGTTCACGACGCCGCCGGTGAGAGAAACTCTTCCCTGAACCAAGGCGCCAAGTTGAGTAAAGAATCTTCTACCGGAGGATTCAATGACCGAGGTGTAAACACCGTCCTCGCTCACGTCTGCGTAACGGTTTAGAAGGTTTGTCCGTGGAACTCTGACGCTGTCGAAATGCAGTCTTCCATTGTCGATACCGTTTAGACCGCCCTTTAGGCCGTCGTCTTCGCTACCAACTCCGGGCAACAACTTTCCACGCTTGCGAATTGGCACGTAGAAGGCATGAACTCCGTGCTTTTCACCGCCGGTGTAAAGCTGTGCGAAGACAACTGCAGCGTGACCGTGGAGTGCAGCATTGCCTAAGTAGTCCTTGTAGCTGTGGCGATCCGGAGTGTGAATAACAAACTCTTTGGTGTCGGCGTCATAGGTGGCGGTTGTGCCAATCGAAGCCACGTCTGAGCCATGGCCCGTCTCGGTCATCGCGAAGGCGCCGGGAATCTCGGTACTAACTGCACTGCCCAAGAAGGTCTTGTGGTGGTATTCGGTTCCCAGGTACAAAATCGCAGAGCTGAACAATCCGTACTGGACTCCATATTTAATCTGCAACGAAGGGTCTGCAAACAGCAGCTCTTCGAAGCTGGAAAGCGAAGCCCCTGGGTTCATGGTTCCACCGAACTCTGACTGGAAACCGTGCTGTGTTGCTCCGGCGGCTACCAGGGTTCGAAGCTGCTTCAAAACTGTCTCTCGGTGCTCAGCCATTGGCTGACCCTCTTGCTTGAAAAGCTTGTGCTCTTCTATCACCGAACGGGTGTGGCGACGAACGTCTGCCCACCTGCCTAAGACTCTTTCCCCGATTGCCTCGACGTCTAGTTGAATGTCCTCATTGAAATTCATTTCTCACCTCAACCTCTAGTAAATGACAGAATCGCCTTCTCGCCAAGGGGTGTTTACAAACTTTGTGACTGCGCACAATCCACGTCATTTGAAGATTTGGTTCTTTAGAGCTTTCCTACAAAAACAGCATAGGCTTTTGTTTTATAACAGACAAGAACTAGTTGCCCTCAAACTTGGCAGGCTGCTTGGTCATGAAAGCCTCCATGCCTCTTGCAACGTCTTTTGTCTGCATCAAGGAGGCCAGTCTCTGAAACACCTGCTTTTTTTCTTGCTCCGAATCGATTGCTCTTGCCGAGGCAAGCGTCGCCTGGACAGCCAGCGGGGCCTGATCAGCAACTCGGTTAGCAATTTCTAGAGCGATATCAAATTCCTCGCCGGGTTCGCACACTTGAGTTACTAAGTTCATGGCTAGTGCCTGCTGAGCATCAAAGCTGTCTCCAGTCAGTAAATAACGCATGGCATTTGCATGCCCGGCAACTCTCGGAAACCTGATGGTTCCGCCGCCAAAGGGCATGATGCCCCTGCTAACTTCAAGCTGAGCAAACCTTGAGTCAGTTGCCGCGATTACAACGTCGCTTGCCAGGGCTAATTCCACGCCCAGAGTGAAGCAAGTCCCTCTGGTTGCCATAACCACTGGCTTTGAAACCTGTTTTGTAGTTATGCCCCAGGGGTCTAGTCCGCCCTCCGGAACCATTTGAAGTTTGCCTGCGGCAAGCTTTGGTCCAACATCCTGCAGATCAAGACCAGCGGTGAAGTGGGCGCCGTGGGCGAAGACCAAACCAACTCTTAGATTGGGGTCGCCATCAAGCTGGCCGTAAGCAAGCGACAGCTCGTGGAGCATCTGTTCGTCAGCGGCGTTTAGCTTCTCGGGGCGATTCAGGCCAATAAGTAAAACGTGCCCTTGGGTTTCTAAAGTAATTCTGGTCATCGTCGACATGGCTCAAAGATTAGACGCTCTTATACAGGTTGCGCCAATATCTAGTCCAAATACTGCAAAAGGGTTTGGTTTTTGCCGGCGCTAAGTTGATTCATTGACGCGCGTCAGACAAGATAACTAGCGGCGTTTTCTGTTTGGCAAAGTGAGAATAATCGAACCGATAATTAGGCCCAGTAGCGGAAATATCCCAATCGCCCAACTAATGCTGATGCCGAAAATAGCAGCGAACCCTGTCAGCGCATTGAAGACCATTGCTATCCAAGGTTTTAGCTTTTTACGCCTCGATAAAACGGCCAACAGTATGTTGATTACCGCCATGCCAACGAATACAGCAAGGATGGTGGCAACCAGTGCAGCTAGATCTTCCATGGCTAATTATCTCAAGTGATCGCCGCTAACGGTTGCCGGGCTTTTTCGCTTTCCGGCTGGACACCCAAAGCCAAACAACCAAAATTAGCAGTCCCAATAAAGAGGAGCTCAGCCCGAGGCTGGCTAGCCCGAGTGCCCAAAACTCCTCGACTAGAAAGCCCTCATCGTCGACATAATTTGGCGAGAGGTTGTAATAAAGGACCAATAGAACAGACATCGACGTGGTCACACCGAGTGCCCTGAATAAAATCTTCTGCCCTGTGTTCATAATCGGAAGCCTAGCTTTCACTCAGCAAGCGACCAAGCAAGCAACTAATCCAGAACTCGCATAACATTCAAGGATGCTTAGCTATGAAAATTGGAAACAACTAACCCAGTCCAGACGATCAACCAGAGACTTCCTGGACTCGCCCATCGAACCAGGTGTTCTTACCGACATTCTCACCGATGGCCTCACTGCACCTAGCTGGTCGAACACCAGGCCTTTTGTCGTGGCGGTTGCCGAGGGTGAGCAGCGCGATCGAATAAGTCAGCGCCTGGTCGCTAGGTTGCGAGAGTCAACGGAACTTCCAAACCTAGGAGCCAAGCCGGACTTTACACACGAGATTCCCTATCCAAAGGGGCTTGCGGAGCGAAGCCAGGCCGTTGGTAAAGGTATTTACGACACACTCGGCATTGACCGAAAAGACACGGCCTCAAGGTTTAGCTTCTTGGAGCGAAACTATGAGTTTTTCGGCGCACCAACAGCGCTGTTCTTCTTCACCCACCGCGGCCTGGACCAGTTCGGAACGCTTGATCTTGGACTGTTTATGGAAAACGTGATGCTAGCGGCCAACGCTAAAGGTCTGGGGACTTGTGCCCAGGGGTACTTGGGTGGACACCCGGACATTATTCGCTCTGAATTCGAAGTTAGCGATGACTACGCATTGGTTTGCGGAATGTCGATCGGATATCCATCCGAACACCCCATCAATGGCTGGCACGCCGAAAGGCTCCCGATAACTGACTTGCTACTTAGCCCCAAAACCCAGTAACCGCATTTATACGCTCAGTGTGAACATCGGCTAAACGCCGGAATGTTGGTCATGGCTGTCTGTTGCAGTGAATATACGTCCCGAGACTTTCGTTCCGTATTCCATGCAGATCGAAACATTGAGGAAATCATGACAGACAAGAACATAGTAGAAGTAGCAGTCGAAGCAGGAACATTCACCACTCTTGCAGCAGCACTGGGCGCAGCTGACCTAGTAGCAACCCTGCAGAGCGAAGGACCGTTCACAGTCTTCGCACCAACCGACGACGCCTTTGCGGCCCTTCCAGAGGGTCTAGTAGCAGCACTGTTGCTACCAGAAAACGTAGACGCTCTAAAGTCGATCCTGACCTACCACGTAGTATCCGGTCAGGTTCATGCCGCAGACGTCACCACCGGTGACGTTCCAACAGTCGAGGGTTCAACAATGGCAATCGACACAGCCGACGGCGTAGTTATCAACGGCACTGCCAAGGTAACTGCAACCGACATCGCAGCTTCAAACGGTGTTATCCACGTAATCGACGCAGTGCTAGTTCCAGCAGGCGTCGACGCAGCAGCATTGCTTGCGTAATTCGTAACTAAGTCACAA
>CALGUV010000151.1 GCA_937920245.1 uncultured Microbacteriaceae bacterium | reverse complement strand
AGCACACTCAGGCAGTGCTGTCGTCTCCTCAGAACGGAGTCAGTGTTACCGGGACCCCAACCATATTGGTCAACGACAGGCAGTACACCTGGGCAACCGGAGATGACCTAGTCTCCGCTGAGCGCTTTGCTCAGTTTGTTCAGTTGGCAACTGCTGAGTAACAGAACCAAGCGGCGTTGCCACTTTTTTGGGGGGTTAGGGCGGCGGCTGCCATCGCTCGCATACCTAAGCGAGGGTCATACGGCCCGCTTACCCGTTTGTCCAAGGGAAATGCTTACAACTAGATGCCAATAGGCGATTATCCATTAGGCTATGGCGGGGCTAAAACCCCAAGCCGACCTGGCGCAATTGGTAGCGCACCACTCTTGTAAAGTGGGGGTTACGGGTTCGAGTCCCGTGGTCGGCTCTCTAAGAAAGCTTGTTTCCTCGCTAAGGGTTGTCAAACCCGTGAAGCAAATAGATGTCAGTCTCAATCCAATTGAGCTCATTGAAAAAGAGTTCTCCGGCCTACATTCAGGCAAGTCCGGATTGAGCAGCATTTCAGGTAGTCAGAGTGCGGCAGACAATTCCCTCAGAGAGATAGCAGACTTTTGGAAAAACTGACCTCTGATAGCTCAGGAGGGCTCGAATCGGAGTTGTGGTACCAGAGACCTCCACCAATTACTAATAGGCCAATGGAGTACTTCACAAGTTTCCGACTATGCCTGCGCTCTTTCATGACGCCGTTGAGCATATTTGCCTCTCGAGTCAATGGCAATCAGTCGAGCACAAACCAGAACCCCATCTAATCGGGAGAGCCAAGAGCTACTCACGAGGATGGAGCAGTTCGTGGCACTCACCGGCTGCTGAAGGGCACTCCACCGAAATATTTCATGCCGTTGTCACAGGCTATTGTTACGACGCGTTTACCTGGGCCAAGCTCGGAGGCTATCTCAAGAGCGGCTGCCACATTCAAACCGGTCGAAGAGCCCGCCAGTATCCCCTCTTCCCTGGCTAGCCTTCTGCAAGTCTCGAAAGCTAGCTCCTGATCCAGGGCTCTTGACTCGTCAATAAGGCTTAAATCCAGGAAAGGCGGCAAGAAACCCAGAGCCACGCCATCAATTTTGTGTCCACCTCCGTGTCCGCGAGTAAGACGGGGTGATTGCTCAGGTTCCAAGGCGATAACTCTAGGCTTTGCACCTGCGGCGAACAGGCCATCTCGGCTCCCCATTAGTGACCCACCGGTTCCCACTGCCGCGCAGTAAACGTCTATCTCGGGACCAATTTCAGACACGATCTCACTACCGATTCCCTTGTAGCTTGGTCGCACATCGGGGGACGCAAACTGGTCGAAGTAGTGAACTTGCTCCTCTTTGACCATGCGCATTGTGGTGATCTTTAGCTCCTCGAATAGTTCTGGCGTCAGCCTTGAGTCCTCAGACTCAACAAGAACCAACTCTGCCCCGAAAGCCCGCATTGATTCGAGCTTGCTTTGAGCAAATGCGTTTGATGTGACTGCAGTGAACTTCAGACCTAAAATGCTGGACGCAAAAGCCAGGGAAGTGCCCGTGCTTCCTCCGGTGTACTCACAGATTCGGTCTCCCTCTTTGAGCTCTCCCCGCGCTATCTTGGCCGCCAGGACTCCAGCGACCATGCGGTCTTTATACGACCCCGTGGGATTGTTCCCCTCGTACTTGACCCACACTTCCGCTTGATCCTTTGAGGTCATTCTTTTCAGCTGCACAAGCGGGCTTTGTCCGATCGAGCTAAGAAATTGCAAGGCGACCCTCTCGACTGTGAATTTCACGATCTACGTTACCTGCGTGTGGCGAATTGTGCCCAACCGTCAAAGGGAAAGAAAACCTGGTTGAAGTTGCCGGTTTGGGGAGAGATCTGCCCCTGTTTCCACCAAAAGACTTGGATTTATGCGGCCAGCCGACCTGGCGCAATTGGTAGCGCACCACTCTTGTAAAGTGGGGGTTACGGGTTCGAGTCCCGTGGTCGGCTCTGTATTTTTTGCTAGTTTCTAGGGCGAAGCTCTGCAACCATTGGGCAGTTGAATGGATTCACGTTGTTGCTAAGGCCCACCTTGTTCAAGTGCTTCATGATCGCCAGGTAGCTAGAGAACAAGTTCATCTCCACCATTGTGACGTCATTCTTGCGGCAGAACTCAGAAACCATCTCGTGGGTCCTACGCAGGTATGGCCTTGCCATTGATGGAAACAGGTGATGCTCAACCTGGTAGTTCAAACCACCCATTAGGTTGTCTTTCAACCAGCTGCCGCGAATGTTTCTAGAGGTAAGAACCTGCCTAGAGAAGAAATCCAGCTTGCTGTCTTTTTCGATAAGGGGCATTCCCTTGTGGTTTGGGGCAAAGGCTGCACCCATGAAAAAACCAAAAGTCATCATCATTGCAAACCAAAGTGCGATCGCCCAAAGCCAGCCGAACATCCAGGCCATTACGAAGTAGGGCGCTGTCTGGCGGATCATCATGAGGCTGAATTCCAAAATCTTTATACCCACGGACCTGTCCTTGCGGCCAAGACCGGCAAAGGAGTCGACTAACAAATCAAAGCCAGTGAAAAGAAGAAGGAAGGGGAACAGGTAGCCCTGGCGATCAGAAAGCCAACGCTCCGGTCCTTTTTTAGATTCTTTAGATTCGGTAGTGAAGCTTAGAACTCGGATGGCAATGTCTGGATCTTCACCGATTTGGTTTGGTCGCTGGTGGTGCTTGTTGTGCTTTTTTAGCCAGAAGCCGTAGCTAAGTCCGGCAAATAGATTTGCGAGCACTAAACCGAGCCAGTCGTTGGCTTTGTTGTTTTTGAAGACCTGACGGTGAGATGCCTCGTGGGCAATAAATCCATACTGCGCGCTCATGATTCCGAGGAGGCCGGCGAGAACAAAGCCAGCCACTATCCACCACTGGCTCTGCTGCAATGCGTAGCCGGTAAAACCAGCACCTACCCACAGCGCTGATGCAATCAAGCTGATAACTACAAGACGAATTATGTAGAAGCTTGGGCGCTTAGTAAGAAGCCCTGCTTCTCTAACTTGCTCGAGAATTAGGCTGAAATTAGTTTGTGTTCTGGTTTCGGAAGCAATGCTCATTTCCTAAGTGTACGTGTCCTGCTCCAAGTGTTGCTGTGAAACGCAATAACAATAAGTGTCATACTGATGAAGTGAAAGCGACGCGGCTTGAAAGTGACCTGCTTGGCGGTAGAGATATCCCAAATGAGGCCTACTGGGGTGTCCATACCCTCAGAGCAGTAGAGAATTTTCCCATCAGTGGAGTGCCGATCGGTCACTACCGCTCACTAATAAGAGGCCTTGGTTTTATTAAAGAAGCTTCAGCATCAGCCAACCTAAAACTCGGAGTCATAACTGCCGAAATCGCGGAGCCAATAATCAAGGCCTGCATTGAAGTTAGAGACGGCAAGTTTGATGATCAGTTTGTAGTTGATGCGATTCAAGGTGGTGCCGGAACATCAACAAACATGAATGCGAATGAGGTCATTTGCAATCGCGCTCTAGAAATAGCTGGCTTCAAAAAAGGCGAATATCAGCACATTCACCCGCTGAATCACGTGAACGCGTCGCAGTCAACCAACGATGTTTATCCAACCGCAATCAGGGTTTCTATGATCATTGAGATCAGGGCACTGCTCGAGGAGATCGCATACCTTCGGTCGACCATCGATGACAAAGCAGAAGAGTTCTCCGAAGTTCTAAAGATGGGTAGAACGCAGCTTCAAGATGCGGTCCCGATGACTCTTGGTCAGGAATTCGCCGCTTGGTCTCAGACTCTTAGCGAGGACGAGGGCCGCTTGCAGGAAATGATTCCTTTGTTGAGCGAGATAAACCTTGGCGGCACAGCCATCGGCACAAAGCTAAACACTCCTACCGGCTACTCGCAGCTGGTGACAGACGTCCTCAGTGAAATTTGCGAACATGAGTTCTTCCCTGCGGTGAACCTCATAGAGGCGACCAGTGACACCGGAGTCTTTGTTTCGGTCTCGAGCACCTTCAAACGCCTCGCTACTAAAATCTCCAAGATCTCAAATGACCTTAGATTGCTTTCATCTGGTCCTAGGGCTGGCATAAACGAGATAAATCTTCCCGCAAGGCAAGCCGGATCTTCGATTATGCCCGGCAAGGTAAACCCGGTAATTCCTGAGGCGGTAAACGAGATTGCCTTTACGGTGATCGGAAATGACCTGATAGTTACGATGGCGGCCGAAGCTGGTCAGTTGCAGCTCAACGCATTCGAGCCGATCATCGCAAGGTCGCTGATGATGAGTGTTGTATATCTTCGACAAGGCTGTCACATTCTTGCCAAGTTCTGCATCAGTGGAATTACTGCCAATGTTGAGCACCTCAGGCTCACCGTCGAAAACTCAATTGGCCTCGCCACCGCGCTTGCTCCGAAGCTTGGTTATGAAAAGACGTCTTTGATTGCCAAGCACGCATCCGCGATGAACATGTCGGTCAGGGAAGCGGTGATGGACTTAGGTCTAATGACCGAGGATGAATTTAATGCGCTGCTAGGTGACGTGAGAAAGCTAACCGGCCAAGACTAATTTGGCTCTCAGCTAGATAAAGCTGGCCACTGCCCAGGTTATTAGGGGCGCAAGAACCAAAGCGGGCAGCATGTCTGCGACAGAGACCATCCTGATTTGCAAGACTCTTAGTCCGGTTCCTAGCAACAGAACTCCACCGGTGGCAGTGATTGATGCCACAAGCGCATCGCTCATGAGAGCGCCGGCGCTCGCAGCTAATAGGGTCAACAGACCCTGCCAGATACCAACTGGAATTGCTGCAAATGCAACGCCCCAGCCGAGGGCTGCCGCGAAGGCAACCGAGGTCAATCCGTCCAAGGTGGACTTCAGAGCGAGAACATCAAAACCTTGCCCTAAGCCATCCTGAAGTGCTCCGAGCACAGCCATGGGTCCAATTGTGAAAAGCAAAGAGGCGTTTACAAAACCTTCAATGAATTTTTCTTTGTCTCCCCCTCGCGAGGCCTTTAGCTGAAGCCAGGTGCCGAAGTGGGAAAGGCGTTGCTCAATCCTGAGCATCGAACCAAGAACGCTGCCTAAAACCAAAGATGCCAAAACTACCAACAAGGTTCCTGCGGAACTGACGGCTGCTGCGAAGGAAGAGTCCGTTAGTGCCATCAGGTTTAGGCCACCGATAACCAGCACCACCAAACCCAAGGCATCGGTTAGGGTCCGAGAGATATTTGCAGGAAGTCTGTGACCTAAAGCCACGCCGATGCCTGCGCCGATCAAGATGGAAAAGACATTAATGATTGTTCCCAAGGACACCTTTTCTCATGATTCCGGTAAGAATCAAAAGACTACTTAATAGTTGGCTAGTCTTTTTTCTCCTGGAAGCTAATCGACACAGAGTTTATGCAATAACGGTTCCCGGTTGGGGTCTGCGGCGCATCGTCAAAAAGGTGACCAAGGTGGCTTCCGCACTTCGCACATCTAACTTCAGTTCTCACCATGCCGTGAGCGCGATCCTCCAGGTACTCAATTGCTTCGTTTTCCAGGGACTTATAAAAAGAAGGCCAGCCGCAGTGCGAATCAAATTTTGCTTCTGCTTCGAAAAGCGCAGCGCCACATCCTCGGCAGCTATAGGTACCCACTCGCTTTTCTTCCAGGAGCTCGCCGGTGTAGGCGCGTTCGGTTCCTGCCAAGCGCAAAACTTGGTATTCAAACTCGGAAAGCTCTTCGCGCCACTGCTGGTCGGTCTTAAAAATCTCGTACTTCACTCAAAATCACCTCTTCAATACTTTATAACCGTTGGATAACACATTCCATACCGAGAAATATCGCTGTCTTTTTCTTGGGGAATCCCCTAGAGTTGGTCAGGTCGAGCTGTGACCGAGGTTAAGCTTGATGCATTTGTGAGTTACGCAAATGGAACAAGCAACAGGAGCAGCAAAAATGGCACAAGGAACCGTAAAGTGGTTTAACTCTGAAAAGGGCTTTGGATTCATCACTCAGGATGGCGGACCGGACGTATTCGTTCACTTCTCCGCAATCGAGTCAGATGGATACCGCGAACTTCGTGAGAACCAGCGAGTTGAGTTCAACGTTAAGGATGGGGACAAGGGTCCTCAGGCTGAAAACGTAGTTCCAGTCGCGTAAGTAGTAAAAAATTCGAACACCGGTAGCTTTTGCTGCCGGTGTTCGCTTTAACCTGAGGTAACTGTTTTCCTCGATTTATTTGCACTCAGAGCATTAGAGTGCTAAAACTTTATTAGCACTCTCGAACCGGGAGTGCTAATCCCAGTCTTGAATTCAAACGGAGAAGCCCAAATGGCAAAAATTATTCACTTCAATGAGGAGGCCCGTCGCGGTCTTGAGCGTGGCCTAAACATTCTGGCCGACACCGTCAAGGTGACCCTTGGACCACGTGGTCGCAATGTTGTGTTGGAGAAAAAGTGGGGCGCACCTACTATCACCAACGATGGCGTTTCAATCGCCAAGGAAATTGAGCTAAGCGATCCGTTCGAAAGAATTGGCGCTGAGCTAGTAAAAGAAGTTGCCAAGAAGACAGACGACGTGGCCGGAGACGGAACCACCACAGCAACTGTTCTAGCTCAGGCGCTTGTTAAAGAGGGCCTAAGAAACGTTGCGGCAGGCGCTGACCCGATCAGCCTGAAGCGCGGCATCGAAAAGGCCTCCGACGCAGTTATCGAAGCCTTGATCAAGATGGCCGTTCCCGTAGAGACCAAAGAGCAGATTGCGGCAACCGCTTCTATCTCCGCTGGTGACTCAGTAATTGGTGACATCATTGCCGAAGCAATCGACAAGGTTGGTAAAGAGGGCGTAGTAACCGTTGAGGAGTCAAACACCTTCGGTATTCACCTTGAGCTAACCGAGGGAATGCGCTTTGACAAGGGTTACGTTTCTGCATACATGGTCACCGACCCGGAGCGCCAAGAGGCAATCCTGGAAGACGCCTACGTATTAATCGTAAACAACAAGATTTCCAACATGAAGGACTTGCTTCCAATCGTTGACAAGGTCATGCAGGCTGCAAAGCCGCTTTTGATCATCAGCGAGGACATTGAAGGCGAAGCCCTTGCAACTTTGGTAGTGAACAAGATCCGCGGAATCTTCAAGTCAGTGGCCGTCAAGGCTCCGGGCTTCGGAGATCGTCGCAAGGCTATGTTGCAGGACATCGCGATTTTGACCGGTGGCCAGGTTATCGCCGAGGAAGTCGGCCTAAAGCTTGAGAACACTGAGCTTTCCATGTTGGGACGCGCTCGCAAAGTCGTAATCACCAAGGACGAGACCACCATTGTTGAAGGAGCTGGCGACAGCGACCAGATCAAGGGCCGCGTCGAGCAGATCAGACGCGAAATCGCAACAACGGATTCTGACTACGACCGTGAGAAGCTTCAGGAGCGCTTGGCGAAGCTCGCCGGTGGTGTTGCAGTCATCAAGGCTGGAGCGGCCACAGAGGTTGAGCTCAAGGAGCGCAAGCACCGCATTGAGGACGCTGTTCGCAATGCCAAGGCTGCAGTCGAAGAGGGCATTGTCGCCGGCGGTGGAGTAGCACTACTTCAGGCCGGAAAGCTTGCTCTTGACAAGCTAAAGCTAAAGGGCGACGAGGCAACCGGAGCAAACATTGTGCGCGTTGCAATCTCTGCTCCTCTAAAGCAGATTGCCATCAACGCTGGCCTAGAGCCTGGCGTTGTTGCCGAGAAGGTTGCGAACCTGCCAGATGGCGAAGGACTAAACGCTGCTACTGGCGAATACGTCAACATGCTCAAGGCCGGTATCAACGACCCCGTCAAGGTAACTCGCTCTGCCCTGCAGAACGCCGCATCAATCGCTGGATTGTTCTTGACCACCGAGGCGGTTGTAGCTGAAAGGCCAGAGCCAGCAGCGGCAATGCCTGCCGACCCAAGTGGCGGCATGGACTTCTAAAGTCAAGCAGTACTAAAAGTAACGGGACGGCCTAGGCCGTCCCGTTACTTATTTAAGTTGATTAGCTGGTTGTTTGGCTGGTTGGGAGCTCAATCACAAAAGTAGAGCCGCCGTCTGGAGTCTCTTCCACCCGAATTTGTCCTTGGTGAGCGGTAACGATGGATTTCGCGATTGCCAGTCCGAGTCCAGACCCTCCGGTGCTGCGGTTTCTAGAATTATCAGCTCGATAAAAGCGCTCAAACACCTTGCCTCTAAGCGGTTCCGGGATGCCCTCACCGTGGTCGATTACCTTGAAACTCAGGTTCTTGCCGACTCCGTCAATCTCGAGGCTTACCTCTGATCCGGCTGGTGCAAAACGCGAGGCGTTGGCAACAAGGTTTGTTAGCACCTGCTTCATGCGATCAGCATCCACCTCTGCGACAAAATCCTTACCTAGTCTGACAACGCGGAAGTTGACCTCTTGGTTTGCGACCGAAGCGTCTTTGATTACAAGATCAGCAAGCTTTGCTAGGTCGGTCTTTACTAGATCAAGATTTCCACTTTCATCCATGCGCGTTAGGGTTAGCAGACTCTCGACGAGACCCGTCATGCGAACCGCTTCGCTTTCGATGCGCTGCATGGCTTCTGCAACATCCTGTTTTTTGGTGATTGCCCCCATGCGATAGAGCTCCGCGTAGCCTCGAACCGTTACTAGCGGTGTGCGAAGCTCATGGCTGGCGTCTGAGACGAATCTGCGCATTTGCTCAAGAGTTTTATCCCGGCCGGTGACCGCGCCCTCGATGCTGTCAAGCATGCTGTTGAGGGCGTTATTCAACCTGCCAATCTCAGTCTTTCCGTGTTTGGAGAGCAAACGAGACGAAAACTTTCCTGCCTGAACCGCCTCAGCCGTTCGCTCCACTTCCTTCAGCGGACGAAGCGCCGAAGTAATTGTCAGCCAAATACTGAAGCCCGAAAGTACGACTAAGAAGATTCCGAACCTGCCGCCGATCACTGCGTACTCGGCCAAAATCTGTCGGTTCGAATTTGTCGGCAATGCAATAACTACTGAGCCCCTTGCAAGTTGGAGAGGGACCGCAATCATCCTCCACTCGGTTCCCATGCGTCTTGAGCTTTCGACGTCAATGTCGAACGGGGTGCCTTGGGTTGCCATGACGGTTTCAAGCGTGAGGTTTGAAAAGTTTGGTATTGCTCGACCACCACCGGTTGAGGATATAAGCCCAAGAAATTGATTGCCGTCAGCATCCAAAATGGCGATGTAGTAGTCGCTCGGTAGCGAGGGAAGAGCAAGCTGTCCTGACGCGACCTTTGCTTCTAGCTTGAGAGGGTCCTGAGTACGCAGCTCGTTTGCTGTTGTGATCAAAAGAGTGTCAGTACTCTGTTGCAGGTAGGTGCCTAAAAGCGCGATTGTCCCTGCACTCGAGACTGCCAAGAGCATACCTATTAGGCCAACTGATAAAGAGGTTAGTTTGGCGCGTAATGAGATTCGCGCCCAGCCTGCAAGAAACTTCTGCTTCACGAATTAGCCCTTTGGCCCCTTGAGCAGATAGCCAACACCACGCTTGGTGATGATTAAAGGCTCCTGGCTAAGAGGATCTAGCTTCTTGCGAAGGTATGAAACGTAGCTTTCGACGATTCCCATCTCCCCATTGAAGTCGTATTCCCAGACGTGGTCAAGAATTTGCGCCTTGGTTAGAACGCGATTTGGGTTGGTGGCTAGATAACGAAGCAATTGGTACTCGGTGGGGGATAGGTCCACCACCTGCGCTCCAACGGTTACCTCGTGGGCGTCTTCGTTGATTGAAAGCTCTCCGACCGTAATCATCGAGCCGTCTTGTCCGTCTTTGCTGGTTCTTCGCATAATTGCCGAGATGCGCGCCATAATTTCATCCAAGCTAAATGGCTTAGTCACATAGTCATCGCCGCCGACAGTGAGCCCCGTGATCTTATCCTCGGTGTCATCGCGCGCGGTCAAGAACAGAATCGGGACTTCAATGCCCATTCCTCTGATTTTTTTGGTGACACCGAACCCGGAAATATCTGGAAGCATCACGTCGAGCAACACTATGTCGGGCTTGGTGTCGGTGATCATGTTGATCGCGTCAGTTCCGTTAGCCGCAGTGGCAACTTGGTGCCCGGCGAAACGAAGACTTGCTGAGAGCAAGTCACGAATATTTGGTTCATCATCTACAACTAGAACTTTTAGTATTTCCATGCTCCTAAGTGTGTGATAGTTTGCTGGAAGTTTTCTGGGAGTTTCTCTTACAAGTTTTCCGCGTCAACAATCTCGTATGAGTAACCCTGCTCAGCCAAAAAGCGCTGGCGATTTTGCGCAAAGTCTTGCTCGACGGTGTCGGCCGCAACGATTGTGTAAAACGCAGCAGACCTGCCATCTTGTTTTGGGCGAAGCAGGCGGCCCAGTCTTTGGGCCTCCTCTTGCCTTGAGCCGAAGGCTCCCGATATCTGAATTGCAACGGATGCTTCCGGCAGATCCACTGAGAAGTTTGCGACCTTTGAAACTACCAACGTGCTAATTTCACCACTCCTGAAGCTTCGGAAAAGCTCCTCGCGAACATCAACTGGTGTTTCACCGGTGAGCTTTGGAACCCCTAAGCCCTCCGCAACTTCGGCTATCTGGCTCAAATATTGTCCGATTATTAGAGTCGGCTCACCCTCGTGCTTCTTAAGAATCTTTCGCATTATCGCAAGTTTGGCGGTTGCCGTCGAAGCAATTCGGAAGCGGCTTTCCTGGTCGGAGATTGCATATTCCATGCGGGCTTCATCGGGCAAGGAAACGCGCACTTCAAAGCAGTTCGCCGGTGCAATGTAGCCTTGCGCCTCAATGTCTTTCCAAGGAGCGTCGAAACGCTTTGGTCCAATTAGTGAAAACACATCGGACTCTCGACCATCTTCTCTAACCAATGTGGCCGTTAGTCCAAGCCTTCTTCTGGCTTGAAGGTCAGCGGTCATTTTGAATATTGGCGCGGGTAGCAGGTGCACCTCGTCGTAAATAATCAGGCCCCAATCGCGAGCGTTTAGTAGCGCCAGGTGGGTGAATTCATTCTTGCGCTTGGTTGTCAGGATTTGGTATGTGGCTATTGTTACCGGGGCAAGATTCTTGCTACTGCCTGAATACTCGGCGATGTCCTCTTCGGTGAGGCTGGTTTTTTCAAGTAGCTCGTCGCGCCACTGTCTTGCTGCGACGGTGTTGGTTACCAAAATAAGGGTGTTGGCCTTCACGTCGGCCATAATGGCCGCGCCAACCATGGTCTTACCGGCGCCACAGGGCAGCACCACAACACCCGAACCTCCGAGTTCGAACTTGTCTGCCGCTTCTCGTTGGTATCCGCGCAGCGACCAGTTTTCTTGGTTGAGTTCGATTGGATACGGGGCGCCTTTGGTGTATCCGGCATTGTCGTTGGCGGGCCAGCCGAGCTTTAGTAGCTGCTGTTTGAGTGCACCGCGAGCCCAGTCTCTGACCCGGTAACCATTTTCGATTTCGCCCTCAAGGAGCTCAGCGACTTTGGAGTTAGAACTTACTTCAGCCAGAACTGCCCTGGAATCCGAGGTGAGGATGAGGCCCTGGTCATCCCTTGCGATCTCTAGTTTCCCAAATCGCGCGATGGTGTTTTCAATTTCCGAGGACACCAGCTGGGGTATGTCGAACTTTGACCATTTCTTCAAGGAGCTGAGGATGTATTCGGCGGTGTGACCAGCTGCCCTGGCGTTCCAGAGACCAAGTTTGGTGATTCGATATGTGTGAATGTGCTCAGGCGCTCGCTCGAGTTCGGCAAATATTGCAAGCTCATGACGAGCTGTTGTGGCATCCGCGTGGTCTGTTTCCAAAAGCACGGTTCTGTCACTTTGAACAATCAGGGGCCCTTGAGACATCCTTATACCTTAAACCAGAAGTACTGACTGGATGCGCGATATCGGTAGGGTTCGCTCAGCATCTTTCAGCTGGTCCTTACCTCTAAGTCGACCAGCTGCAACGCCCAATACTGAAAGCGTGAACTGTTTGGCGTCGCCATCTTGCATCTCAACCGAAATCTGAACCATGATTTTGTTCTTTTGGGCAAACAGCAGTTGACGCATCACGTCATCACCACCCATTTGGTTTTTCTCACCGGAGATTAGCGAGGCAACCCTTGAGGCAATCTCGTCCTCCCTGGGGATTTCCGGCGTTGCCGAAACTGGCACTCTGGGCGATTGAACGTTTCCTCTGTCATCAAACATAACTGCCGGATATCCGGCATCTCGAAGGTTGAAGTAAACAAGGTCCACTCCAAGCTTGCTGCCAAGTTGCCCATTCGCGATCGGCTGAAGCATCAGCCCGCGGAGTGAGTGCTCGTTTGAGATCTGCGTGAGCAAGATGGTGTCGGTGGCCTCGACAATAGTTCCTTCTTTTCGAGATAGCACCCTGAGTTGTCCAAACCGATCACCGGTCTGCTGAAGGACGTATTCCACAGGCTGAGGTAAGCCCTTGCTTCCTGATTTCAGGAGCACTTCTGTAATCTCGGCAATGCTCATGCCGGTTTCCATGGCGTGCGAAATGCTTAGGCCTGAAATCCGAAATCTAGACGCCAACCCGAGGTCCTCAGAATCCGCAAAGGTATCCAGCTTTCGATGAAGACTTGTTGAAATTGGACCAGGTGAAACAATGCTTAGGTCTGCTTGAACCAATAACTTGTCTTGTATAGCCGGCAAGTTCTTGGCTATGTCCTTGGCTGCCTTTTCGACTGTCCCAAGAGTCAGCGGGTAAAGCGCATTGTCAAAATCAGTCAAACCCAGGTCGGCTCCATACTCGAGCAGCTTTATGGTTGCGAGGTTTGCTAGCGGGTATGCCGTGGATATTTGTTCTGTCAATGGTCCTTCGTGCACCTTGAGTGCCGGCAGGTCCCAGCAAGATTTAGCAAGCATTAGCCAAGCCTGGCTTCTTTCTAGCTCCAGCCACTCCATGCCAAGTGTTGTTGCCACCCAGCGAGACTCGTTCTGACCAATTAGACCGGCTTCGAGGGCTAGCTGAAAGATGCGCTGAACATCTTTTGGTGCAATCTTTAGTTTGAGTGCGATTTCCTTTGCGTCTTGGGAGCGGATGCCTGCTCTAATGACATCGAGCCAGTGACGCTCGCATGCGAACAATAACTCTGTAATGCAGATGAGGCTCTCGTACGCGGTCAGATAAGAACCGTGACGATTGGCCGGCTTGTACTTGGCGATCTCAAGTTCCCTACCTAGGCTCGCGGCCTCAGGCAGCGCGGTTTTGGTCGCTAAATTTTGAGACCTTAGGTGGGCGGTTGTCTTTTCGTTTCTGAGCGCCTCAAGTTCCGAGGCCGGAAGTGCGCGAATCTTCGGCTCTAGCTCTCTTCTAGAAAGCAAGACCCGACTCAGATCAAAGTAGTCATCGCATCCATGGCCATGACCGAGTGAGTTTTCCAAAGTCTGGCTAAGTTCTGCAACATTTTTAGCTCTTAGCTGCGATGCAAGTTCGAGTATCGAAGACACTAATCCCTATTTTCTTTGGTACGTCGAATGATTGACACAATCAGCATGCTTACGATTATCAGAAAACCGACGGGTAGTCCGATGAGTGGCAATTGGGCGAAAAACACTGGGAAACTGTTGAAGCCAAGGGCGCTTAGGCCCAAAGTAAGTAGCATAAATACAATGGAGACTCCAATCACACCAACGGCCATGTAGGCCAAGGTGGTTTCGATTTGGGGTCGCTTTTGATTTTTAGCCATCAGATAACTCTAACCTTTCAGATACACTAAACGCCGACCAGTTGAAAGTAGGAAGCATGCCGACCGGCAAAGTAAAATTTTTTGATGACGAAAAAGGCTTCGGCTTTATCGCAGGCGATGACGGCACCGAGGTCTTTTTGCATGCCAGTGCTCTTCCGGCGGGGACCGAAACAATTAAGCCCGGGAGTCGCGTTGAGTTCGGCATAGCTGACGGTCGCAAGGGTGCTCAAGCCTTATCCGTCAGGGTTCTAGAAGTCCCGACGCTAACATCGCCAAATCGCAAGCCAGCCGAAGACTTGGCAATCATTACCGAGGACCTAATCGGTCTTTTGGATCAGGTCGGTGGAAACCTCAAGCGAGGCAAGTATCCGGAGGCTGCTCACGGCAAAAAAGTAGCGCAACTATTGCGCAGGGTGGCGGAAGAGCTTGAAGGCTAAAAACCAAGCGATGGCCATTGAGCTTTTGAAGGCCGAGCTTCCAGAATCAAGCTACGGCGAATTCGTAAGTGAGACCGAGCCGACCAAGGGCGTCATCGAACTTCGCTACCTCTGCAACATGCGCGGGTATAGCGGGTGGCACTGGCTTCTCACGCTCACTCAAATCGATAAGCGCAAACCCGCAACGTTTTCAGAGCTCAATTTAGTGGCGTCAGAGGACGCTCTTTTGGCGCCAGAGTGGGTGCCGTGGTCAGAACGGCTGAGCGAGTTTAGGAAGCAACTACGCGCAGAAGGTAAAGCTAAGACCGACGCCGAGGCCGACGAGCTAATTAAGGCCCTAGTCGTTACGGATGATATAAAGTCCGATGATTCCGAGGGAAATTCCGACCAAGGAAGTATGCAGCCACCACTGAAGACCCGCGTCCGCCAACGCCGGATAAAACACAGCGAGCCCGACGAAGACTAAGAGCCAAATCAGTAAGCCCACTCTGATAATCGGTTTCGAATCCAGAGCCTTAGGGGTTGGCTCAGCTTCTCGCTCGCTCAGTTTTAGATAAAAACGCATTTAGATTCTTTCTAGTACGTATTCAATTGATGCTATTAGACGTTCGACTTCCGACGGCTCCGTGGATACAAAGGTGGCTATCCGTAGCTGATTCTTTCCAAGCTTTCGATACGGTTCGGTATCGACAATGCCATTATCTCGAAGTATTGAAGCGATCCCGAGGGCGTCTATCGAATCATCAAAGTTTATAGTTGCCACGACCTGCGAACGATGTGCTGGGTTTTCAACAAACGGCTTGGTCACCTCGGTTTTTTCGGCCCAGTTATAAAGCAGGTCGGAGCTTTGTTTAGTTCTACTATCCGCCCAAGCCAAACCGCCGTTCTCATTTATCCACTGAACTTGATTATTGGCAAAAAATATCGTTGCGAGCGACGGGGTATTCAGAGTGAAATTTTGCCTTGAATTTTCAAGTGCCAACTCCAGGCTCAAGATGTTTGGGATGTAACGACCGGATGAGGCAACTGCTTCAATCCGACCGATGGCCTTGGGTGAAACAAGAGCAATCCAAAGGCCTCCGTCAGAAGCCAAGTTCTTCTGCGGTGAAAAGTAATAGACGTCGGTTTGCTTCGGGTCAAAATCTATGCCGCCAGCGGCACTAGTGGCATCGGTGAGCATCAGGGCGTTTTCGTCAGCACCCTTTACGCGCTTGACATCAGTAACAACCCCCGAAGAAGTTTCGTTGTGCGGGTAGGCATAGACATCGACTCCCTCTTCGGCGATAAGGTCGCCGCGTGATCCTGGGTCAACCGAGATCACGGTCGGGGCCTCAAGCCATGGAGTGTTGAGAATATTCGCAAACTTATTGCCGAACTCACCATGAACAAGGGCCTGACCCTTTTGTTCGACAAGTGAAAAGGTCGCGGCATCCCAGAATGCGGAGGCGCCACCGTTGCCCATAATTATTTCGTAACCGGCCGGAGCATGGAACATCTCCAGCAGGCCTTGCTTGAAATCTCCAACCAAGTGTTTTATTGGCTCTTGGCGGTGACTGGTTCCCATGAAGTGCTTGCCGAAATCCTCAAACGCCGTGAGTTGCTCGGAGCGCATCCGAGACGGCCCACAACCGAATCTTCCGTCTAGGGGTTTGATTGAGTCTGGGATTACGATGTCTGGCATAGCCTCAAGTTTAGTATTGCAAGTAACCGACCAGGCTTAGCGACGAAGAGGGATTGATGACTGACCTCATTGACACAACCGAAATGTACCTCAAGGCAATTTATGAGCTCGAGGAAGAACACATTCCGCCGATGCGAGCAAGGATTGCCGAGCGTCTAGACCACTCTGGCCCAACTGTTTCGCAGACTGTTGCCCGGATGGAGCGAGACGGCCTACTTCGCTTACTGGATGACCGCCAACTGCAGTTCACGGATGTTGGCCGCTTGACCGCTGTCGAAGTTATGCGTAAGCACCGCCTAGCTGAGCAACTCTTGCTTGAAGTCATTGGGCTGGAGTGGTCAAACATTCACGACGAGGCTTGTCGCTGGGAACACGTCATGAGCGAGTCAGTGGAGAGAAAACTTATCGGTCTACTAAAAAACCCAAGCGTCTCGCCATTCGGAATGCCGGTTCCAGGCCTTGAACTTCTGGGGCTTGCCCCAGCCGACATCCAGGAGTGCTGGGCACTGTCATCTTTGGAGCCCGGCGAGTACGAGATTGTGAGAATCGGAGAACCGCTTCAGCTGGACGGATCGTTTTTAAATCAGCTGGCTGAGTTGTCACTTTTGCCGGGGGCCAAGGTCACGTTGTCCACCCAGGAGCAGGGATGGCTTTTGGTCTCAACCGGCCTGACCGAAGGGTTGCTAGTTGACACAGGGATTGCACAGCATCTGTTTTTAGGTGTTTCTAAAGTTTTATAGTTAGAATTTGGGAAGTAGAACCAAAGAAAGTTTTTCAGAGGACCCCTATTGATTTCAGCCACTGCTGACGATTTGCAAAGCAGTCGAAGAAACCTGCGACTCAGCGAACGAAAAAGATCTGCAAAGGTGCAGCGGCACTCGCTGCGCACGTTTATGACAATGCTTGCCTCAACGGGCCTCATGGCAACCGCAGCACTTCCCTCTTACGGTTTCGCACCGGAAGTAACGGCCGCTTCTGGTCTTGCCAGAGACTCCGAGATGGTTCAGATCTCAGCTCCGAGCCAAGGTCTATCGGTTGCGACAGTCAGGGCTGTTGAATTCACTCGAGGAGACTACGCTCCGGCAGAGGCCTCCGAATTCCAGGTTGCATCCAAATCACGGATTTATTATTACGAAGGACCTAGGGCCGCAGACTACTTGGCTAGCCCTAGGTTTACAGACATCTCCAGCGCGAACCTGATGAAGTCATCGGCTGAGCTAGTAGGAACCCCTTACGTATTTGGCGGTCAGACTCCAGGCGGTATTGACTGCTCTGGATATGTACTTTTTGTTTACTCGCAATTCGGTGTCGACCTCCCGCACAGCGTTTATCAGCAAGCAAAGTTGGGAACAAAAATTTCGGCTGAGGAAGCTCTACCGGGAGACTTGGTAATTTTCAATGACTTTTCTCACAACGGCATCTACGCGGGCAATGGCAACTTCTATCACGCCCCTCAACCGGGTGACCGCGTAAAGTTGGCTCCAATTTTTACTGATCGATATCACTTCATACGCGTCGCTGAAATTCAGAACTAGAAATTCAAGTAATTTCCACTTTTCTGCTCTCGCGTTTCTAACCAAAAAATACTGATTTCCCGCATACTGTTTTATAAAGTATTGATTCTTGATCTTCGGGGAAGGAGTGCAGATGCCAGCAAGCATGCCAGCCATGTATGGCAACTGGATACATCTGTGCCAGCACCCCTGTATATCTAGCTGGGAGAACCTGCGCGTCGCATTATTGCGGCGCGTTTTTTATTACCCGGGATCAATTCGGATGCCAGCAGGCCGTGCTGGCGATTTCGATCGGAGATAACCAAATGCGCACCCTTGTTCTAAATGCAGGCTACGAGCCGTTGGCCGTCGTCTCTTTCAAGCGAGCTTTAGTTTTAGTTCTAAACGATAAAGCCACAGTTTTGGCTGGAATAGACAACGAAGTTGTTCGAAGCGCCAGCCAAGAATTCGAGATGCCTTCAGTTATTTTGCTTTCGAGATACGTCCGAATTCCAAACGCCAGAAGGGTTCCAGTTTCTAGAAGGGGAGTGCTGAGGCGAGACTCTCAGCGCTGTGGATACTGCGCCGGTCCCGCGAACACTATTGATCACATCATGCCAAAATCTCGAGGAGGCAAGGACACCTGGGAAAACCTGGTGGCTTGTTGCCTTGAGTGCAATAACTCAAAGGGGAACCGAACTCCGGCAGAGATCGGCTGGAACTTGAAGGTGCTACCAAAGATGCCAACTGGAACAGTTTGGAGCGTCAGAGGATCCGACAGGCCACTGCCACAGTGGAGTGAGTTCCTGGCTCTGCAAAAGCAGGCTGCGTAACTAAACTTGACAATGTAAAAAATCTTTTACATAATGTAAGAAATTCTTTACATTGGAGCGAAATGAATCATCAAGAAAAAACCGTTTGGGCGGAACTGTTTGCAAACTTCGCAGTGCTTATTGGCTACTCGGCATGGCTCTTGGGTCAACTGGCCCAAAAGGATGTGAGCGCGATTGAATACGGTTGGGTATTAGTCTCAGTCTTTCTCTTGAGCATATTATTTTCTATCGTGGCCCAAATACTGCTAGTTGTTTCGGCGCACGTCGCCCCAGTGATCGCCGCGCACGTAGGTCCGGTCATCGCAGAAAGGACCGGCAGACCGATGCCCCTTGAGGTTCCCGCGGTTCAGAACGACACTCGAAGTCCTGGCCTAGTGGATGTTCGGGACAAGGACATAAGCCGCCGCTCTAATTCAACGGGCATGAACATAATGAGCCTGGTTGCCCTAACAGCTCTAGCCTTGGCCGCTTTCGAAGTTGGCTTTTTTGAAATTGCACACGTCTTGTTTTTTGGTGGCCTAATGGCGAGCATCGCGATGAACATCGCAAAAATTTGGTTTTACCGCAAGGGTGTCTAGGTGACTCGCCCCACGAAAATAACCAATCAGGTGCGCCTGCACCGCGTGGCCAAAGACTTGACGCAGGAGCAACTTGCAAGTCGGCTTGGAGTATCGAGGCAAACCCTGATAGCCATTGAGAACGGCAAGTATTCGCCGTCATTAGAGTTCGCATTCGCGCTTGCAAAAGCGCTTGAGGTTGAGATCGGTGAGCTTTTCAGCTACCCGGAGTAATTGCGACTGCGCTTACTGAGCCATGGTGACATGGCAACTTGGGTTCGTCCGGACCGCATTTTATCGTCTCGCCAAGAGCTAGACTTTTTTAGTGGTGAGACACGCAATACTCAAAGTCAAGCGCCCAAACAAAGGAAGTCAAAATGGACTCAGCTGCACTTGTAGGAACCTGGAACACCTTGAGAAAAACCATCATCAACTCGCAAATGTCCTCAGTGATTATGTTGGCGGTGGCTCTGTATTTGGTAGCAACCGGAACATTTATTGGGGCAAGCACTGAAGTAAAGCTGTTCGCAGTAACAGTCTTAGTTACAACTGGCGCACTGTCATTAATAAATCAGTTCGCAGCCATTCGAGAGGGATCAGCGTTGATCAAGGACATGAAGGCTTCGGGTTCCGCACTCGAAACCGCGATTGCCTCCTCGGCCCGCTTCGTTAGTCTGACTCAAGCAGCAATGGCAGTTTTCGCTGCAGCAACAATCGTTTTGTTTGTGGTGGCGATTTACTAACCACTAAACGAAAAGTTTTTAGGGCGTGATGACCTTGCGGTTATCACGCCCTTTTGCATGAATAGCGATTTTTCTTCAAAAGTGGCCCCGAGGTGAATCGAACACCCGACACACGGTTTAGGAAACCGTTGCTCTATCCACTGAGCTACGGAGCCAGCAGCCGTAATAGGTTACTAGCTATTGGGCAAGACCGAATTTCTCGGTCGTGAAGTGCTTAGCGATGGCAGCAAAAAACTTGATGCAATAAGAAGGCCTTGGTTTGCTAATTCCCAAATTGGTGTGCCACCTGACAGTTACTGTTTAGCGGGCAAGGCAACCCCATGTTTCTTGGGTTCGCTTCTAGTATTTTCCACGTGGAACGCAATGAGTTACTAGAGCTTTGGCATAAGCAGCGACTGAGCATTGGCGGCACTAATCCGCTCGTGCAGTTCGAATTATCCAGCTTCGGGCAAGTCGATCTGAGCAGGTCCCACCCGGGTGGACTTGCTCAGTTGGCTTCCGCCAGGAGTTCGAGCATCTCCAATCTGGTCAGGGACGGGGTTGCCCAATCTAGGGCTTTGACAACTTCTCGAAGAGTTCTAAAAAAAGCTCAGCGAATAGAGCGTAATTTTGGGATTGATGCTCTGTTCATCGCCGGAGGTATGGTTTCTATCGGCCAAACCAAGATGCCAATTTTGTTATGGCGCAGTCATCTAATACCAAAGGGCGAAGACTTTGAATTGCGAGTGGACTCAACGCCGAGGGTAAATCCAGCCTTGGTAAGCGTGATCAAGACTTACAGAAGTGACTTTAGAATCTCAGACTTGATCGCCGTGAGCCAAGGTCAAACCGACCTGATTCCAACCGGTGTGCTGTCTTTGGTTTCCGAATTGATTCAGAGTCCAGACGTTGAAATAGAAAAACTGCTGGTGCTTGGAAACTTTGTGCCAGACCTAACCTTGGTGCAGCAGCTTGAACTAAAAGACTCATCGGCTTCGATAATGCGTCTCACAGGCAAGGAACCTGCTCCCGCAGTTGAGAATCTCGTTAGGCCTCCCACGTTGGTTCTGAATGCGGATTCAGACCAGCAGGCCGTGCTGGAGCGGGCACTGGCCGGGAACAGCTTTGCGGTAGAGACGCTTCCGGGCTGTGGCTACCTTCAGACGGTGGTAAACCTGATTGCTAACCTCGCTGTATCTCAAAAGCGCGCCTTGATTATTGCCCCTCGCCAGCAGACGCTTGACGAAGTCGCGGAGCGACTAAGCGCCTCGATGCTGCCGGGCTTAGCGGTTAGGCAGAGCGATAGCTGGAGTGACACCGTCGCGGCAATTTCCAGAAACGAAAAAGCCACACCGGGTAATCTCAAATCGGCCAGGGACCTGGTTGCCAGGAGCCAGCTGGATGTCGAGCAGTATTTTTCGGTGGTGCAATCCAAAGAGAACAGCCTTGGCGTGAGCGTTATCGAAGCCCTAGAAAATTTGGCGACTCTAGCTTCATTGCCTTCCGCCCCGGTCAACAGTGCCAGAATTAGACCCGAGATTTTACCGACGATCCGCGATGACGCTGCGGCCATTCTTGGCCGTGCCCACGAGGCCGGACTTTTTGCTACCTCTCCTGAAGACGGCCCGTGGTTTCAGGCGAAATTCGAGTCCGAAGCGCAAATTGGTGAAGCCTTGGCGGCGGCCAGGTCGATTGCCGGCGAAGAGTTTCGAATACTTAGGTATCAAATAAGTCTTTATCTGTCCGACCTGAATCTTTCGGCAAGCAAAAAGGTCGAGGACTGGTCGCTCAGGTTGAATCTCCTATTGGGGATTCGGGAAACGCTGGACAAATTTAGGCCAGAGATATTTGATCGGTCGCTCCAGGAGATGATCAGTGCAACTGCATCACGGTCAGAGCGAGGTGAGCTTTCCGGAGCGCAACGGCGGAGATTTAAAAAGCTGGCAAAGGGCTACCTTCGACAAGGAGCAGCGGTTGCGAATCTTCATCAGGCGCTGGTTGAGGCTGAGAGGCAGCGAGTGGCCTGGTCTCAACTTAATCTAACTCAAGCTCCGCCAACTGTTCCGCTTGGACTGGGGGATGTCCAGTCAAAGTTCCAGCAAATCTATCGGGTGCTTGAGATTCTTCAGCGACACTTGAATCCGGACCCGGACATAGCGCTGTTGACTCGAATGGAATTAGATCAGCTGGCTGTCGTGCTTGAACATTTGACGACGAAGACAGAGGGCCTAGATCATTACATGCAGCGTCTGCCAATTTCTAACGAGTTGGTGGAAATAGGTTTGGGACAGTTCGCAAAGGAAGTCAGTAAGTCGAGGCCTGATGTTGAGCTGCTGCAGAGAGAATTCGAGCTCACGTGGTGGCAGTCTGCGCTGGAGGCGATTATTCAGTCTGACTCCAGGATTTTGGAATACACCGCTGAGGCTATTGCGACGCTGGAGAGTGACTTCGAGAAAGCAAATGAAGACCTTATCGCTCAGGGGCTTTTGGACGTGCGGCATCAATTGGCAGCGGCTTGGCGCGCAGCAATTGCAAAGCAACCTGCGCAGGCCGATGGCTTGAGGGCTCAGCTCAGAACCAAAAAGCTAGAACTCAAGGCCGCCTCTCAGGTCGGTGGAGATTTATACAGGACCCTTGTTCCTGCCGTTTTGGTCTCTCCCTACAAAATCCACGAACTGGACCCGGCCGAAGAGTTTGATCTGGTTATTGTTCTGGATGCATCTTCTACCGGGCTGGCTGAGTCTCAGCAGGCGATATCTTTAGCCAATCAGGTGATTGCTTTTGGAGACCCAGTGATTGCCACTCCTGAGAGCTTTGACACTGTGGCGAGGGCAAACCAGGCTCACGTTGAAACCGACCGGGGGTCGGTGTTTGATTTGGTTGCGGACGTGTTCGGTTCCTTGGCGATCAGTCGTAATTATCGAATCGAAGGCCAAGTGCTCGGGAAATACTTGAACGATAATTTCTATGATTCGCGTCTTGTACTAGAGCCTGCAGCGGGGCAACTGTTTGGTTCCCATAATTTTGAGCAGATAGAAATTACCGAGGATGCCAACGCGTCAAGCACAATCGAGGGGTCCACTGAATCCTTGGATTCGGAAGTTAGCAAGGTCGCCGAGCTGGTAATGAGCCACGCCAGGTGGACTCCGGAAGATTCCCTCATGGTCGTGACCGCATCGCGAACTCACGCCGAACGCATAGACCAATTGGTTCGTCAAGAGACCCACAAGCAGCCTCAGCTAGCCGAGTTTTTTGATGCTCACGGGAGGGAAAAGTTTGAGTGCGTCAGCATGAGCGAACTGACTCACCGGCTGGCGGATCGAGTGATCTTCTCAGTCGGGTTTGGCCGCACGCCAGAGGGCAAAATTTCTGGAACCCTAGGGGATTTCAATTTCCAAAATGTCAGTGGCTGGATGGTGAACCAGATTGTCTCAGCTAGAAAACGCATGACGGTTGTTTCTTGCTACAACTTTGAAGACTTTGCCGCCGGGGGGCTGCCGGAGAATCAGCGCTGGCTAAAGGATCTGATCGCGCCGAGCTTTATGAGTGATGTTTCAGAGGGTAAAGCAGACCCATTGCTCAGGGACCTGGCTCGCAGGCTTGAGAAGCTGGGACTAAAAGTTGCACTGAATTTTGGCGGTCGCATTGGTTTGGCTGTTTCGTTTGGCAAAAAAGCAGCGGTTGTCGACCCGGACTGGGCGCTCGTGGGAGAAAACTGGGACGAAAAGCTTCGAGTAAGACCCGGGTTACTGAGAGCCATGGGCTGGGACTACCAGCGTGTTCACGCTCTTGAGATATTCGCTAAGCCCCAGGATGTGGCAAACCGAATTGCAATGTCACTGGGGGTCGACCTGATTAGTCGGGCTCAACCGCTGTTTGAGGATCGAGCCTTTGAAGACACCAGCGGTGCATGGGGTCATGAAAATGACTCGAATGATGACAGGCTCAGAGACGATAAGCCTCCACACTGGGGTTAGATCTACTGCTTAGCTGTCGGTGGAGCTGGGTCTCGCGGGTGCAGAGTCGTTCTTATAAAACCCTGAGCCCTTGAAACTGACCCCCAGGTTTCCAAATTGTTTTCTTAGTTCCCCTGAGCATTTTGGGCAGCTCTCTAGCGCCTCTTCAGCAAAAGCCTGGTGCATCTCGAAGGTATGCTCGCATGCCTTGCATACGTAGGTGTAAGTCGGCATTTGTCCTCCGCATAGATTCTAACCAGACTAAATTGCAATCAACCTGGTTGGGGTTACAATCCCGTTGATTTTCTTGTCATGCGGCTCGCTGGGAACAAACTCCAACACTTCTGAGTCAAAAACAACGGCGAAAATATTTTTACTGGCGACATCCTCGAGCCATCGGTCATAGAAGCCCTTGCCTTTGCCGAGCCTGTTCCCAAGCACGTCGGCCGCGAGGGCTGGAACAAGAATTAGATCAAGGGCGCTAGAGAGTATTGCTGATCCTGTTGGTTCCATAATTTCGAACCTGCCAATCCGAAGTGGTCCTTGAGCAAATTCGAGCTTGTCATGGACCACTCTTGGGAAGTATAGATTTGCGCTTTCGGCGACCCAATCATTGAAAGGCTTTAGATCTGGCTCGCCGTCAAGCGGGCTATAGCTGGCAATGTTTGAGGCGTTTGTCTTTTTGGCAAGATTTTGAAGTTGCTCAAGTAACCCCAAAGACGACTGCGGGCGCTGTAACTTGATGCTCTTTCGGAGTTCCAACTTGGCGCTCGAAGTATCCATAGCGGTAATCTTGCCAGCGTGCAGAGATTTCCTCCATTGACTCACGGTGATATCACGCTTCGGGCTCTTGCCAAGCGAGACTTTAGGGTGCTTCGAAAGCTACTGATTGCCGACAGAGAGTGGCTAATTCCCTGGGAAGCCACGACGCCAGGGATTCGTTACCCTCTAGATGTTCGCTGGATGATTCGCTCCTTGCTATCGCAAACCAAAAAGGGAACTGGCTTGGCTCTGGTCATGGAGTATGAAGGGAAGGTCGTCGGTCAATTGAATGTGGCAAACATTCTTTTCGGGTCGGTCTCGTCGGCGACCATTGGCTACTGGATAGCCAAAAACTCTGCCGGTAAGTCAATTGTTCCGATTTCTGTGGCCATAGCAATAGATCACCTCTTCACCGAAGTTGGTCTCCATCGGGTCGAGATAGATATTCGCCCCGAAAACACGGCGTCGCTTAGGGTCGTTGAGAAGCTGGGACTTCGACAAGAGGGCACCAAAGAGCGATTTATCCACATCGATGGCCGATGGCGCGACCACAATATTTTTGCCATCACGTCGGAAGAAATAACAGGGTCTTTGCTGTCTAGAGTTCAAAACACGCGTGGTCAATAGCCTGGTTTTATCAGGCGGGACATATCTTGGTACTCATGGAGAACTCTGCGGGACTAGGTGGCATAGCTCTTGTGCTCGCAGCAGTGGTATGGCTCTTCATTTTTGTGCCCGGATACACCAAGCGTTCTCAGATCAATGAGACGACAAAACTCATTCAAGCCGCTCGGCGGACAGAGGAAAAATCCAGAGTGCCGACCGACGATGATCGACTCAGACGGCTCCTGTCTACCCAGCGGGGGTTTTCGATCATCTTTATTTTGGCAACACTCGCTTCAATAGCCTCCGTGGTCGCGGCCACTGCTCAAAACTCGTGGTGGTTTGGTTTCGCTATCGCACTCCCGCTGAGTTTCGCTTCACTGTTCATTCAACGAGCCGCGGCCAATCAAGCCGCAAAGCTAGCTGGCAACATTCACAGATCTAGACAGCGAGTCCGAGCTAATGCATCCAAAAGCCAGACAAAAATAGCCAAGGACCGGCAGTGGAGTCCTAACCCCCTGCCCAAACCAATGACAGAGGCAAGGAAGGGTGAGCTTCTCCTGCCTTTGGCGGAAGTCATCGAAATTTCTGCACCAAAAAAATCTTTGGCGTCAAAAGAAATAGACGAGATTCTGGCTCGTCGTAGGGCAATCTAGCCAAAGACCTCTAAGCTTTCAATCGTCCATCCCAAATCAAAAACGGAGACCCACATGAGCCTGCTTGACTCAATCAAAAATCTTTTCACACGCACCGGCAAAGCTGCTTCTAGCTCCGCCTTAACAGTTGCGCACGAAGCTCGTGACGCCGCCAAAGAAGTAGCTGCGGAGGCGTTGGCCGAGGTTGAAAAAGTAGCCACAAGGGTCGCAAAGACCGCCGCGACGGCAAAGAAGCCAGTAGCAAAGAAGCCAGTAGCTAAGACCACTGCTGCAAAGAAGCCAGTAGCTAAGACCACTGCTGCAAAGAAGCCAGTAGCTAAGACCACCGCTGCGAAGAAGCCAGCAGCAAAAACCACTGCGGCCAAGAAGCC
>CALGUV010000149.1 GCA_937920245.1 uncultured Microbacteriaceae bacterium | reverse complement strand
AAGTCCGCAATGGTGCTGCCCGACTCATCCTCAATGTGGACGCCATAGGATGCCGGCCCAGGGTTTCCCCTTGACGCTCCATCGCAGTAGACAAAAATCATTGTTGGGTCAGGTCACTCTCGAACCAAGATTGCACTGCACTCCGGGCAAGTCGCGAGCTCGTCATGAGCAATTGCTCGAATCGCCCCAAGGGCCGTGGAGGTTAGATTCATGTTGCAAGCCCCGCAGGTCGAACCTCGAAGTGACCCAATTGCGGAACCTCTTTTACTCAATCGTTCAAATAGCTCGACAAGGCCGGAATCTATTGAGGATCGGCTCTCATCGGCTTGGTCACGAAGAGCGGACAGTTCGAGAGTAACTCTTGCCAATGCTCTATTCGCCTCGTCGGTTGCCACTTTTAGGTCATCCTGAAGCGCTTCACGTCTGACCTGAGTCTCGAGCTGCACTGCCCTGGACTCCTCGACACGCTCCATTTGCAGTAGCTGTGCTTCCTCAAGTTCGCCCTTGCGCTTCCCGAGGGTTATTAGCTCGTGCTGAATTCCCGTGATTGTCTTTGCATCAGAAGATTGAGTAAGCCGCTGCTCATCTTTAGCAATTCGAGCTTCAACTAACTCAAGGTCAGTTTCCGATCGCCGCAAATCTCGCTCAATTTCTTCATGATCACTCAGCATCTGGCTTGCCTCAGCGCTCAAAAGAAGAAGTTTTTCACGAATGCTCTCCGATTCTTCCCCGGCGGCAATCCTTGACGCTTCAGCCTCGAGCTTCCGAATTTGAAAGATCTGCTGACTGAAATCCATGAGAACCGGTAGTTGCCTCGGATCTATTTTCATTGCATCACCACAAAATCCCAAGGGTCGGTCGACAAATCACTGACGATAAAGCTAACAGACCCAAACTTATCACTGAGCTGCTGTTTAGCTGTTTCAAGCCACAACCACTCCGCTGCCCAATGCGCGATGTCCATCAGAGCTGGGCCGCTACCTAATTTGCCCTGCTCGATAAAATCTTGCGAAGGGTGGTGCCTCAGGTCGGAGGTGATGAACAGATCTAAATTGGCGCTCTGAGCAATGTCCAGATAGCTATCACCAGCACCCGCAACCAAACCGACTCTGGAGATTAGGCGATCCGGATCCCCCGAAACCTTTATGCCCTGTGCAACTGAAGGCAGCGCTTTAGCTGCCGCTCTAGCGAAATTCAAGAGTGTAGTTGGTTCGCTTAGGGTGCCAGTGACGCCCTGCTTGGTTTCTAAATCGAGGAAATTCAATGAACCCAGACCAAGAGCCTTTGCCAAGGTTTGGGAGACTCCGTCAGAAACAAAATCAGCGTTGGTGTGGGCGGAAAAAACGGCAATTTGGTTCTTGATTGCGAATCCGGCCTCTGCCCCCTTGACCAAGTCCTCACGAAGAGTATGAACTCCCCTTAGGAACATTGGGTGATGAGACAGAATCAGATTAGCGCCGAGCTGCCTGGCATGCTCCAAGACCTCCATTGTTACGTCGACACTCAGAACTACCGTCTGTATCTCCGCAGTCAGTTCGCCAATCATCAACCCGGAGCGATCCCATTCGGCAACCTCGGATTCCGGCCAGAGCTCATTGAAGTGGTTGACAAGAGAGGATAGCTTTTCCATGTCTTCAGCCAATCAAGTTAGTGCTTCGTGATTTGTGCCGCGCTTCTGGCTTTTAGAGCCGCCAAATCGCGACCAAGCCGTTCGAGTGGGCCCTACCGGGCTCGAACCGATGACATCCACGGTGTAAACGTGGCGCTCTACCAACTGAGCTAAAGGCCCCTCGCGAAATCTTACTACCAAACAGCCGGCTTAGATTAGCTCAAGTGCCTTTTTGTAGGAATCAAGATCTCTGGGCTCCCCCGGTGAGGTGATGAACTTTGCAACCAGTTCGCCAGACTTGGCAATCACAAAGGTGCCTCTAGTGCCATGACCGCGGTCCTCAAGGAATACGTCATAGAGCTTGGTGACCATGCCGTGCGGCCAGAAATCAGCTAGCAGCTGGAACCCGTATCCCTGATCTTCAGCAAACTTTGCCTGAGTGAACTTACTGTCGACCGAGATGGCAAGAAGCTCAACCTCCGCCGATTCAAAGGTGGATAAGTTATCTCTAAGTTCACTGAGCTCTTCGGTGCAAGTGCCAGAAAAAGATAGTGGATAAAAAACAAGGACCACCGGCTTTTTACCTTCAAAATCGCTCAGCGATACGACCTCACCGAACTGATTGGTGAGAGAGAAATCTGGGGCTTTATCCCCGACAGAAAGTGACATTTTTTATTTCCTTTACTTTTTGAACTCATCGACCCTGAAAAACGGACAGGGTGTCGGACAGATTTCTAAGTCCTATGTAGACTTTAGACGCTCACACAAGAGCACAAGGAACCCAGGCCACGAAAAGAGGCTTCAGTGTCACACAACAATCAAGATGCATACGTCCCGCCATCCCCGGACCGCGATCCACAAGAGACAGCGGAATGGCTTGAATCTCTGGATGCGCTTGCCAAATCACACGGGCGAGGTCGTGCAAGAGAAATTATGCAGTCGCTGTTGCGCAGATCGCACGACCTGCAGCTGAATGTGCCTCTAATCCCAACCACAGATTACATAAACACCATTTCTCCTGAAGACGAGCCTGAGTTCCCGGGCGACGAACAGATAGAGCGCACCTATCGCGCATGGATGCGCTGGAACTCTGCGATCATGGTGCACCGAGCTCAGCGACCCGGCATAGCCGTCGGCGGACATATCTCATCTTTCGCCTCAAGCGCTTCGCTTTACGAGGTTGGCTTCAACCACTTTTTCAAGGGTCACGACCACCCCGCCGGAGCTGATCAGGTTTTCATTCAAGGCCACGCATCACCAGGACCTTACGCTCGCGCATATCTGGAGGACAGACTCAGTGCGGAAAAGTTGGACGCCTTCAGACAAGAAAAGTCTCAAGCTGGCGGAGGCCTGCCCTCCTACCCGCACCCAAGGCTTCTTCCAGAATTCTGGGAATTCCCAACGGTGTCGATGGGCCTCGGGCCAATTAACGCGATTTACCAAGCGCAATTCAACCGCTACCTTCAGGGGCGTGGCTTCAAGGACACCAGCGAGCAACACGTTTGGGCATTCCTGGGAGACGGTGAGCTCGACGAAGTTGAGTCAAGAGGTGCGCTGCAGCTGGCAGCGAATGACGGCCTGGATAATCTGACCTTCGTAGTGAACGCCAACCTGCAGCGACTAGACGGTCCTGTTCGAGGTAACGGCAAGATTATTCAAGAATTAGAGAGCTTTTTCCGAGGCGCCGGCTGGAACGTCATAAAGGTCATCTGGGGCCGGGAGTGGGACCCCTTGCTACAGCAGGACACAGACGGCGCGCTCGTTGACCTAATGAACCAAACCCCAGATGGCGATTATCAGACTTTTAAGGCCGAATCCGGAGCGTTCGTAAGAGAAAACTTCTTCGGCAGAGATCCTAGAACGGCCAACATGGTGGGATCCATGACAGACGACCAAATTTGGGGCTTGAAGCGCGGAGGGCACGATTATAAAAAGATCTATGCCGCTTACAAGGCCGCGACAGAGCACAAGGGTCAACCAACGGTAATAATTACCAAAACCGTGAAGGGCTATGGCCTAGGCAAGAGCTTCGAAGGCCGAAATGCCACCCATCAGATGAAAAAACTAACTCTCCAGAATCTCAAAGACTTCAGGGATGAAATGCGCGTTCCTATAACCGACGCCCAACTCGAGTCAGATCCATATCAGCCTCCGTATTACCACCCCGGCAGAGATGCACCAGAAATCCAATACATGCACGAGCGTCGAAAAGAGCTCGGGGGTTACCTTCCCGAACGTAGAAGCAAGTACGTAAACTTCGAATTGCCCACCGATAAGGCTTACGCCTCTCCCCGCAAGGGATCGGGCAGCCAGGAGATAGCAACCACTATGTCCTTCGTGAGAATGCTCAAGGATCTTCTGAAATCTGAAGGCTTCGGCGAGCGAATCTCCATGATCATCCCCGATGAAGCCCGGACTTTTGGAATGGATGCATTTTTCCCAACAGCCAAGATCTACAATCCAAACGGTCAGAACTATCTATCAGTCGACCGCGAGCAACTCTTGAGCTATAAAGAAGCCACCAACGGCCAGATACTGCACACCGGAATCAATGAGGCAGGCTCGCTAGCCGCATTTACCGCGGCCGGTTCGAGCTACTCGACCCACGGAGAACCGATTATTCCGTTCTACGTCTTTTACTCTATGTTCGGATTCCAAAGGACAGCCGATGCAATCTGGCTAGCTGGCGATCAGATGGTCAGAGGCTTCATGATTGGTGCTACTGCTGGGCGCACGACGCTTACCGGTGAAGGCCTTCAGCACGCCGACGGTCACTCTCCAGTTTTGGCAAGCACAAACCCCGCCGTTATTAGCTACGATCCTGCCTACGGTTACGAAATGGCACACATTGTTCGAACCGGGATCGAACGCATGTACGGTGGCGAACACCCGGATCCAAACGTCATGTACTACATCACCGTCTATAACGAGCCCGCATTGCAACCCGCGGAGCCTGAGAACGTTGATGTCGATGGCATAGTAAGAGGAATTCACCTAGTGGGCAAAAACGCAGCATCAGGCCATAAGGCAAAGATTCTTGCATCCGGAGTAGCAATCCCGTGGGCGCTTGAGGCTCAACAGCTTTTGCTCGAGTGGGGTGTCTCAGCCGATGTTTGGTCAGTCACCAGCTGGACTGAGCTACGCAAAGACGGTCTAGCCTCGGACGAGCAAAAGTTCCTTTACCCCAATAGCGACCCAACGATGCCATACCTGACAGGCAAGTTAGCAGACTCCGAAGGTCCAACCCTTGGAGTCAGCGACTTCATGCACTCAGTACCCGACATGATCAGGCCTTGGATCTCTGGAGATTACGCAACTCTAGGAGCCGATGGCTTCGGATTCTCTGATACACGAGCGGCTGCAAGAAGGTACTTCAAGATTGACGGTCCTTCGATCGCAGTGAGAGTGCTGGAACAATTAGTTGCGGACCAGAAAATTGATCCTTCGGTTCCCCAGCTAGCTATTGATA
Source organism: uncultured Microbacteriaceae bacterium (assembly GCA_937920245.1). GTDB lineage: Bacteria > Actinomycetota > Actinomycetes > Actinomycetales > Microbacteriaceae > Aquiluna. The sequence continues at coordinate 82,929 of CALGUV010000149.1, read as the reverse complement.
AGTACCGGCTTCACGAAGTTGCGGCTGGAACAAGCGGAACAGCCGGTGGAGACGCCTAAGCATCTTGCGTGGCTGAACTCAATTGCCGGAGAGTTAGCAACCGCGACCTTGATTCGGCTTGACGAGACGCTGCCGTGGTATCGAAACATGCCGCCGGTTCGACGGGCGGCGATAGGCGGTGTTGCTCAAACGGGCATCACTAGCTTTATAAGTTGGTACAAGGACCCAAAGGCCCAACCTTGGGTAGCAGCAGACGTGTTTGGCAGTGCACCAAGAGAACTTCTCAGATCGATTTCGCTCCAGGAAACCCTTCAGGTCATTCAAGTTGTCGTGGAGATGGTTGAGGAGACTGTTGTCAAGGAACACCCGGACCTTCACACTGCGGTTCTGAAATACTCAAGGGACTTGGCCTTCAGTGCGGCAGATGTTTACGCTCGAGCCGCGGAAGCCCGAGGTCTCTGGGATGCCAGGCTAGAAGCATTAGTTGTCGACTCAATAATTAGCGGTGAAACATCACAGGAAATTAGCTCCCGCGTCGCCGCTCTTGGGTGGCAGGCGGATGGGGCCGTGGCTGTTTTGCTCGGCTCCACCCCAACAAGCGAGGATCCCGACGGTGTTCGCAAAACGGCCAGGAAACTCTCCGCAGACGTGCTGGTTGGCATTCAAGGTAGAAGGCAAGTTGTTGTAGTTGGACTCATGGCACCGACCAATGATGCAGAAGCCAAAATATACGAAACAGCCAGCGCGTTAGAGCAATACTTTGGATTCGGGCCACTGGTCCTTGGCCCGACAGTCTTGAGTGTCTCCGATGCGTCAAAATCAGCTAAGGCCGCTCTTTCAGCTCTCGCGGTTGCCGCTACCGTCGACTCACCTACTCGCCCCACCCACGCCGATAAACTGTTGCCGGAAAGGGCGCTAGCAGGAGACCCACTTGCTAAGCAAGCAATGCTAGATAAGTACTACACACCTCTTGCGGACTCACAATCTGACCTTCTGACAACCCTTCGGGCCTATCTCGATTGCGGAAGATCTTTGGAGGCAACCTCCAAGCAATTGTTCGTCCACGCAAACACAGTCAGATATCGACTAAAACGAATCCAGGAAATTATTGTTGATAACCCAACTGACCCCAGAGCCGCTTTCATGCTGCAAATAGCGCTCGCACTTGGGGCAATAAACGATAGCGAGTCGGGAGTTAGAAGATGACAATGCAGATTATTGCCTGTCCAGGTCAAGGTTCTCAGACGGCTGGCTTCCTCGTCCCCTGGCTCTCCGAGGTCGAGGGCTTCCGGGCTGTGATGGAGAAATTATCCCTGGCAAGCGACCTTGATCTTGTCAGCCTTGGCACTACAGCGGATGACGCAGAGATCAAAGACACAGCTATAGCCCAGCCACTGATCGTGGCGTCTTCAATTGCGGCCCATAGGACATTGTTTCGAGACTCCCCCATCGCAGGCGTTCTCGGTCACTCGGTCGGCGAATTTGCCGCTGCGGCAATAGCCGGAGTTATTTCGGACGAGGAAGCTATCAGGCTTGTGGCAATCCGTGCGCGCGCGATGGCTAAGGCCGCTGCCGAGCATCCAACAAGCATGGCCGCAATCCTTGGCGGAGACCCTACTGAAGTAATGCTTGCGGTTGGAGCACTAGGGCTTGAGATAGCGAACCACAACGGTGCCGGCCAGCTAGTTGCGGCAGGAGACAAGAGCAAGATAGCTGCCCTAATAGCTTTGCCTCCGGCAAAAACTCGAGTCATTGAGCTCAAAGTGGCAGGTGCCTTCCACACCAGCTACATGGACTCAGCCCGCCTGGAGTTGGCCGAGGCAGTTAGAAAAGTAGCTGTAACAGATCCGATAATGAACCTTTGGAGCAACGTCGACGGTCAACTCTGTGGCAGCGGACAAATCTTTATTGACTCGCTAGTCAGCCAGGTAACATCCCCTGTTCGGTGGGACCTGTGCATGGCCAACCTCCCGGAGGATAATTTCGATTTTATCGAGTTGCCTCCTGCGGGAGCACTCACGGGACTTGTAAAAAGAGCGGTCCCCAATGCGAACCCGATAGCCTTGAAGGTGCCAACTGATTTCGAGAGGGTCACTAAATGAAGCAGCTCCAAGAATCCACTCCGGTTGCCCACACCCGCATTTATGCTCTGGGCGCCGCAAGAGGAAATCAGGTCGTGACCAACGACGAGATAGCTGGGCCGATTGACTCTTCGGACGAGTGGATAAGACAGCGGACCGGAGTGGCAACAAGGACCAGAGCCGCCGAAGATCAATCGATGATGGACTTGGCTGTGGAGGCTTCAAAAGAAGCGATAGCTAAATCTGGCGTTGACCCAAGCGAAATCGGTGCTGTCATCCTGGCCACCATTTCATTTCCATATCAAACCCCGTCTGGCGCCTCGTTATTATCTGAGCTAGTGGGCGCTCAAGGCGCAGCGGCCTATGACATTTCCGCAGCCTGCGCGGGTTATTGCTACGGCATAGCCCAGGCCGATGCTCTAGTTCGTTCCGGATTATGCAAATACGTCCTGGTAGTTGGAGCCGAGAAGCTTTCAGACTTCATATCCCCAACTGACAGAACCATAAGCTTCCTTCTTGGCGACGGTGCCGGGGCCGCAATAGTTGGCGCTAGCGATCATCCTGGGATTTCAAAGACGATTTGGGGTGCTGACGGTTCAAGCTGGGACAAGGTCGGCATGACCGGATCAATTCTGGACTTCCGAGACGGCAAAACCCCTTGGCCAACCCTCACGCAAGAGGGCCAGACCGTATTTCGCTGGGCCGTTTGGGAGATGTCCAAGGTTGCAAAACAGGCCCTTGACGCTGCCGGCATCGAAGCAAGCGATCTAAGCGCTCTTGTCATGCACCAAGCAAACTTGAGAATCATAGACGAGTTTGCAAAACAGATGAAACTTCCAGATACCGTGGTGATAGCCAAGGACATTGTGGAAACTGGAAATACCTCCGCTGCCTCCGTTCCGCTTGCAATGCACCGCATTCTCGAGGAAAAAAAGGTAGCAAGCGGAGGATTTGCACTTCAAATTGGTTTCGGCGCGGGACTCACCTTCGCTGCCCAAGTTGTAGAACTCCCATAAGATAATCCAGTTACTAACGAAACAATTAGGAGAAACCCCATGGCACATTCACAGCAAGAAGTACTAGCTGGACTAGCCGAGCTCGTCAACGACGAAACCGGCATTGCAGCAGACGCTGTTCAAATGGATAAGTCATTCACCGACGACTTAGACATCGATTCCATATCGATGATGACCATCGTGGTCAACGCAGAGGACAAATTCAGCGTAAAAATTCCAGACGAAGAAGTAAAGAACCTAATAACCGTGGGCGACGCAGTGACCTACATAACGGCGAATCAAGACTAAAGTGCGCCGCGTAGTCGTTACAGGCATTGGGGCAACCACCCCCCTTGCCGGTGACGCCATGGCTAGCTGGGAGGCGCTTTTACAGGGTAAAAGCGGCATAGCAACGCTGGAACAAGACTGGGTGGCTAAATACGAGCTCCCGGTTACATTCGCCGGCCAAGCGAAGATCGCTGCCAGCTCAGTCCTCAGCCCGCAAGAAGCAAAACGACTAGACCCCTCCAGCCAATTTGCGTTGATTTCAGCCAGGGAAGCCTGGGCTGATGCTGGAGAACCAGAAGTAGAACCGGAACGACTTGCGGTCGACTTTGCCACCGGAATCGGAGGGGTGCAGACCCTACTGGACGCTTGGAGCACTCTTCAAGAGCGCGGTCCAAGACGCGTACTGCCCATGACTGTTCCGATGCTTATGCCGAACGGACCAGCGGCAGCTATAGGCATGGCTCTAGGCGCCAAGGGTGGAGCAAGAACCGCAGTTAGCGCTTGCGCCTCGGGAAACGAAGCAATCGCTAATGCTTTTCACAGAATTCAACGAGGCGAAGCAGATGTGGTAGTCGCCGGGGGTGCCGAAGCGGCAATTCATCCCCTTCCAATCGCTGCCTTTGCCGCGATGCATGCCCTAAGCAGAAAAAACGAAACGCCTGAAGAGGCGTCCAGGCCCTACGACATTGACCGAGATGGATTCGTGATGGGTGAAGGTGCAGGAGCCCTGGTTCTAGAGTCACTGGAATCTGCACAGTCTCGAGGAGCGAAGATTTACTGCGAAATCGTCGGTGGCTCGGTGACAAGCGATTCTTATCACATCACAGCGCCAGATCCCGAGGGTGCTGGGGCCGCGCGAGCCATGTTAGACGCCTTGGAACAGGCAGACGCATCGATAGCAGACGTTGAGCATGTAAACGCTCACGCGACATCTACACCGGTCGGAGACATTGCCGAGTACACGGCTATACATAGAGTTTTTGGAGCCCACACAGAGAACTTAGTGATAGCCGCTACTAAGGCTTCCACTGGTCACCTGCTTGGTGGAGCCGGAGCAATCGAGGCCATCTTTACCATTTTGGCTCTAAAGCAACAGCAGGTTCCTCCAACTATCAATCTTGACAACCAAGATCCGGCAATTCCGTTGAATGTCCCAAGGGCTATCGCACGCCTACAAAGGCCAGAGGCGGTCGCCATCTCCAACAGCTTCGGCTTTGGGGGTCACAACGCCGTGCTGGCGTTCCGCAACATCTAGACGGCTTTCGGTAACAACCGCACACCTTCAGGCGATAGCCTCAAGGGCTCAAAGACATCAAACCAGGCCTGCCCCTCGGCCATCCTTATCAGCCTTGCGAATTCAGCCATATTGCCCTGAGACTGGGAGATGAACCTTTGGATTTGCCCGAGCCTAATAACTTGCTCCCCGGCTGAATCAATACTCTGTCGATGGATACCAAGCCTCGGGTGAACTAAGTAGCGCTCGTTTTCAGCCCCTCGGCTTTCAATCTCACAAACTATGCCGTGCTTGAAAAACTCAGATGCCAGATCAGCACAGATGCCACCAGGGCACTTAATGCTTGTTTGGAGCTGGTAGGTCGAGGGTAATGCTGGCTGAGCAAACCATGCTCTGGACGCAGAAAACCCTGCAAGGATTTCGTCTATTTCCTTGCACTTATCTTGCGGGCAAGACAGAACCCACAACAGACAGTTGTCCAGTTTTCGACCTCCGATTCAGATAAACATCTTCCCCAATGTCCTGAATCGTTGCCTTGAGGATAAACCTCGAGCCCTAGAAAAGTCAAAATGTTTTTGAGCCACTGGGCAAGAGCAGCAGCCTAGAGAGGTTTCAGCCGATAACATCTAGGGGTTATGAGCAAACTTTATTTTCGCTACGGCGCCATGAATTCAGGCAAATCCACCGCCCTGCTTCAGGCTGCCTACAACTATGAAGAGCGATCTCAGCACGTCCTGATTGCTAAGCCTTCAGTCGACTCCAAGGGCGATAAGTCCATAATCAGCAGACTGGGCGTATCTAGAGACGTTGACTTCCTGATCACCCCGACTCAGAACCTGCGCGAAAAGTTTGCAAGCGAAGCGGAGACTTTGAACCGAGCTGAAAACAAGAAGATAGCTTGCCTGCTTTTAGATGAGGCTCAGTTTCTGACTCCGGAGCAAGTCGACCAATGTCTTGAGATTGCCGTGCTTGATGGGGTCCCGGTTTTGGCCTACGGAATTCGGACCGATTTTAAGACCCTGAGCTTCCCTGGAAGCAAGAGACTGCTCGAGATTTCACACAGCCTAGAAGAACTAAAGACGATTTGCCGCTGTGGGCGAAAGGCAATGTTCAATGGGAGGCTATTGAATGGGGTATTCGTCTTTGACGGTGAGCAAGTCGCCATTGATGGGGACCAAGTTACCTATGAGTCGCTTTGTGCAAATTGCTACCTAGAAAAAACAATTTAGGCCCGTCACGCTTAGATAACAATCGGCCCTTGACGAGGGTATCCAATTACTGCCAGGCATAGTCTTGCCCTACAAGACCACTTGGCTCTTGCCACTCTCGAAGAAATTTAGGAGTGAGATGTTTCTCCATTGAAAGGGGACACGTGAAAAGCAAATCATTATCGGTTCTAGCAGTTGCTTCAGCTGCAGGACTATTTTTGGCAGGTTGTGCCAGCACCGAAGCTGAGACAACAACTCCTGCTGCAACGCAGACGACAACGACCACTACAACTGAGGCGGCAGGTTCAATGCTAGACAGCGTTATCGCTGCAGGCTCAGTACGTTGTGGAACTCGCGACGCCCTCCCGGGCTTTGCAGTTCTAAACGATTCCGGTGAGCACGTTGGATTCGACTCGGACTTCTGTCGCGTTATCGCCGCAGCGGTCCTTGGAGATGCTAATGCTGTTGAGATGATTGATCTCGAGACCGCAGACCGCTTCACAGCACTTCAGAGCGGAGCGATTGACGTTCTAGTCCGAAACACAACTTGGACTGCGACGAGGGATGGTAGCGAGGGTGCAAACTTCCTTCAGCCAACTTTCTACGACGGCCAGGGAATGATGGTTGCCTCGGATAGCGGTTACAGCAAGATAAGCGCAATGGATGGTGCAATCATCTGTGTAGCCAAGGGAACAACTACTGAGGGCAACGCTGCTCTTGAGTCGTCGCGCTTGGGTCTCAACTGGGAAATCCGTTCATTCGATGAGACCGACCTAATTCTGGAGGCTTTCCTTGCCGGACAGTGTGATGGATGGTCATCAGACGTCAGCCAGCTAACTGGGCTTCGCTCTGCTTACCCGAACGGAAGTGACGCACTGACGATTCTTCCAGAAGTGTTCTCAAAGGAGCCGCTAGCCCCAGCAGTGCTGGACGGCGACACCGCTTGGGCACAGGCAGTCAACTGGGCAATACTTGCAACGATCCAGGCTGAAGAGTTTGGTATCACCAGTGCAAACGTTGACAGCATTCGCGACACGACAACGGACGTAGGAATACTTCGTTTCCTTGGAGCAGAAGTTCCAGGTAGCGACGGAGCCGCCGTTCTAGATCCAAACCTTTCATTGCCTACCGACTTTGCTTACCAGGTAGTCAAGCAGGTTGGAAACTACGGAGAGATATTTGCACGTCACCTAACCCCACTGGGTCTAGACCGCGGTCTGAACTCACTGTGGAACGACGGTGGAATTCTCTACGCACCTCCTTACCGTTAAATAATCAACGTCATTACGACAACTGGTAACTCAATTGAGGGCTCAATAATATGAGCCCTCAATTGAGCACACCCAGTAAAGTGCCCTTTTTTAGGGACATTAGAACCCTCAAATGGGCGCTCCAAATACTGGCCTTGTTGGCAGTGTTCGCAATGTTCTATTGGCTGTACGGCAATTATCAAGAGAACGTAGCCAAAAGCAGCATTCAAACCGATCTTCGCTTTCTCGACAACCCCGCAAACTTCACGATTCCAGGAAACGACCTGGATCAATCACAACCGGTACGAGACGCATTCGTCGAGGGTTTTCTGAATACCCTCCGAGTCGCATTTATAGGTATCGCACTTGCCACAATCCTTGGCACCTTGATTGGTATCGCCAGGCTCTCTAAAAACTTCATGGTCAGAACTCTCGGAACTGTTTACGTTGAATTGGTTCGCAACCTGCCACTGCTTCTCCTATTGACATTCATGAACCTTGCGGTAGTTCTGCAGGCTTTCCCCAGAATTGAAAACGCCTGGCTGCCTCTTGACCTTTTCGTGGTGTCAAACAGAGGCATTGCCATCCCCTGGTTCATCGGCTCTCCCGCTCAGCTAGGAATCGGAATCTTGAGCGCGGCACTACTTGCATTCGTGGTGGCCAAAATTCGAATCAGGCAGGCAGATAAAACCGGTAAGCAAGACCGAGCGTGGCTGGTTGGCATAGCTACATTCGTCTTCCTGGTCGTTCTGATTTGGCTGCTATTCGGGTATGGCTGGGAACTCCCATACGTCGACGGCCGGGGAACGACGGGCGGACTAAGGCTGGACCCGTCCTTCTTCGCTCTGGTTGCATCGCTGGTTATCTACACAAGCAGCCACATCGCGGAGATTGTTCGCGGTTCCATTCTCGCTGTCTCCAGAGGCCAAGGGGAGGCTGCGGATGCCATCGCGCTAAGCGGTTCTCAAAAAATGAGACTAATCATCCTTCCTCAAGCATTTCGCATAGCAATGCCGGCGCTCGGAAATCAATACCTGAACCTAATAAAAAACTCATCATTGGGAGCAACCATCAGCTACTTTGAGCTCACCCAGATCGCTCAAATCACTGTGGGCAATGGATCGCCTGCAGTTCCAGCTTTCTCTCTTACCCTGTTGGTTTATCTAGCAATTTCGCTAGTCACTAGCCTTGTGGTGAACTTTTTCAATCGAAGACTTGCACTGGTGGAACGATGATTACTTGGATGAGAAGAAACCTGTTCAGGTCGATTACCGACACGATACTCACTGTAATTTCGGGGAGCATCTTGGGTTACGTGATTTTTCAGGTTTTTCAGTTCGTATTCATCACTGGGCGCTGGGAAATCATTCAAGTCAACCTGAAAATCCTTCTGGTAGGCCGCTTTCCAGAGGAGCTGATGTTCCTGGTCGGTTTCTCAATCTTGGCGACATGCTTCTCCATAGCCAGCCTTGCTTCGGGGATGAATCGCCCAATCGACCAACCGCCGACTCTTGCTGGAAAGCTATGGGGGCTATTTCAGCGTTTTGGGCTAATTATTGCCACCTCAGCATTCTTGATAGTTCTAGCAGGAGACATGGCCGCCGTTCTGTTCGGTGCATACGTGGTGCTTTCGATCTTCGCAGGAAGGCTCTTTGGAATAGCCAGACGAAATACTCCTCTGAAAAGACTCCCCGGATGGTTGTGGGTCGCCATAAACGCGACGCTGCCGCTAGTCCTAATCTTCCTAACAATGGGGCAGGCCGCGCTCGAAGAGTGGGGCGGGTTCCTGATCAATTTCTACCTTGCCGTAGTTAGCATCGCGCTGAGCTTCCCGTTGGGCGTTATGTTGGCACTTGGCAGAAGGTCAACATTGCCTCTTCTGCGCTGGCTATCCACCGCATACATTGAGCTAATTCGTGGAGCTCCACTTTTTGTTCTTCTGCTCCTAGCCGGTGTTGCCCTGGAGTTTTTCATACCAGCCAGCATCGCACCGGATGCAATCTTCAGAGCGGTGACCGTGTTCACTTTGTTCACTGCCGCATACCTCGCAGAGGTTATTAGGGGCGGTTTACAGTCGATACCGAAGGGCCAAGCGGAGGCCGGTAAGGCGCTTGGGCTTTCCACTTTTAGGATTACGTTCCTAATCACTCTGCCCCAGGCGCTGAGAAACGTTATCCCAGCCCAAATAGGTCAATTCATCTCGCTGTTCAAGGACACCACACTTGCGGGCGTCGCACTCAGCGTCTTCGACTTACTAAATGTTGGCACTGCCATCACTAAACAGGATGATTACCTCGGCCAAGGCCTGATCTATGAATCCCTAGCGTTTGTGGGACTACTTTTCTGGGTTGGATCATACGTGATGAGCAGAGAAAGCCAAAGAATCGAAAAGAAACTAGGAGTTGGTATTCGATGAGTAATGAAGTATTTAAGGATGCATCCAAGATGTCAGGTGGACGCGAATCCGACGATGCCATAATCGTTATCGAGGGCGTCTTTAAGCGTTTCAAAGACTTTGAGGCGCTGAAGAACATAAACATGCAAGTTGGGCGTAAAGAGGTTGTCGTAGTTATTGGCCCTTCGGGATCGGGTAAATCGACTCTAATACGTTGCATCAACAGGCTCGAGGCACACGATGACGGCCACATCTTGGTAGATGGCACTGCGCTGACAACGGACATTCGAAACATTCAGGAAATTCGAAAAGAAACCGGCATGGTCTTCCAAAACTTCAACTTATTCCCTCATCTCACGGTCCTAACCAATGTTGCGATTGGACCTAGAAGGGTTCGGGGTCTATCCAAGTCTGCCGCCGAAGAGCTGGCGATGGAACTACTGACCAGAGTGAAGATTCCCGAGCAGGCAGACAAGTTTCCAGCCCAACTGTCCGGGGGTCAGCAGCAGCGCGTTGCACTAGCAAGAGCTCTAGCGATGACGCCAAAGGTGATGCTTTTTGATGAGCCCACTAGCGCACTCGACCCGGAAATGATCAACGAGGTTCTGGACGCAATGAAGGAGCTCGCGCAGGACGGGATGACCATGATTGTGGTGACGCATGAAATGGGCTTCGCCCGCGAAGTTGCCGACCGGGTCGTATTCATGGACAAGGGCGAAATCGTCGAAGTAGGAACGCCATCAGAGATATTTGATAACCCCAAAGAAGAGCGAACTAAAAAGTTCCTGTCGCAAATCCTCTAGTTCAATTTCGCATCATTTGACGCGGTTTTCCTACGCCGGAGGCCGTTGAAACAATTTGATTCGGAGTCTTTTTATCAATCAACCTAAGTCCTCTGATTGATTGCTCAAGCACAAACCAATAATTCCCTCAGTCGGCGCAAGAACTACGCCCCAATAGGGCCAACACCAAGCATCAGTAAAATCGCATTGACCAAGGATGCCAGGACCAGTAACGGAAAGATTACCCGCGGTGGAGCTGGCCTGAGACTCAACACAGACGCAATGCCAGCCAACAAGATAGTTGCCACAAGTCCAACTGGTCCAACGAACACTGCCAAGGCGTCGCTTTGATAAACAGCAATGCTTGAGGCAAGAATTGCCGTGGCAGCAATGACTAGTGCCGAAATCTTTTGGCCGACAATGTGCGGCAGCGCTCGAACCCCAGTCGCCCTGTCCTCCATGAGATCCGGCAAAGTATTAGCAAAGTGCGCGGACACTCCTAGCAGGGCCGCGACCACCGCGACCCAGGCGGGTGGAAGCGGACTTTCCTGAAGGCTCAAGGTTGCAAACGCTGGCAAAATACCAAAACCAACTGCATAGGGCAGTACTGAGAAAGCGGTTGCCTTAAGGCCAAGATTATAGGTCCAACCCGCGACCAACATAAATACCATCCAACCAAGGCTCTCCCGCCCGAGAACACTCGAGACCAAGAGCGCCAAAGTACCCGCAGCAAAAGAAAAGTTTCTAACTAGCGAAACGCCTACGGAGCCTCGTGCCACAGGCTTGTCAGTGCGCCCGGCAGCGCGATCACGCTTGTGGTCTAGCCAATCGTTTGATAACCCCACCGAGAACTGTTGGAACAAAACCGCAAACCCCACTAATGCAACCCTTTGAGTCTCGAGCCCGATGCCAACCGCAAATAGCGTGGCGAAGAGCGCCACTGCGAACGAGGGCATTGGGTGGGTGGATTTATAAAGAAAACTAAGTTTGCTTGCAAACATAGTTAGCGCGCCAAGCGATTGACGACCAAACCAAACACCCAAGGAAGCCTGCTAGCTAGGGGGACAATGGCCATTCTGATCGGAGAATTCGCCGCTGAAATTAGGCCCCCAGTCAAAACCCTAAAATCTCTGCTTACTCGTCGCCAAGCTCTTTCATAACTTGCTGGCTTGTCGTTGAAAATACACTCAATCGCCACCTTTGCTTGAGCAAAGCCCAACCTCAAGCCCTCACCAGTGATTGCATCTACATATCCGGAGGCGTCGCCAACCAAAAGGATGCGACCCTTGGTGCGTCCAGTGGTTAGCTGAGGAAATGAGCCCGCTCCACTTCGCTGCGAAGCCGGTGCTGCACCCGCTAGCCTTCCTGCAAGCTCTGGGATGCTAGCTATGGTTTCATCAAAGTCGGTTGACTTTGGCCCCAAGACAGCCACACCCACCTGGTCCTCCGATACCGGAGTTATGTAGACCTCAGCGGTCTTGGTGTAAAAGACTTCAATGAATTCGGACCAGGGCGCAACGTGGAAATGCTGCCTTATTCCAAAGCGTTTAGATCGCTTTGGAGACAGGTCCTTCACCAATCCAGCAGCCTTGGCAATGCCGGAATGCAATCCATCCGCAGCTATCAGGTACCGACCTTGGATGCTCCCACCATTTGAGCAGGATGCAACCAAACCACTTTCGGTTTCCGTTACGGAGCTCACTGATGCCTCGACAAAAACCACTCCAAGTTCTTCCGAGCGCGACCTAAGGCTTCCGTGAAGCTCAGTGCGCCTAACGCCTTTTCCAACGCCGCTCGAAAATCGGTGTGATACTGCATGCCCACCACTTCTGTATGTGACTCCAGCAAGATCACGCCCCTTGGGAAATACACCCAACCTAGCTAACAGCGGAATTGCACCAGGCATTAGGCCCTCACCACAAGCCTTGTCAATTACTCCACTACGCGGTTCGACAACCACAGCTGATAGGCCGCTCAAACGAGCCTCAATGGCCGCTGCCATGCCTACCGGGCCTCCCCCGACGACTATTACGTCGTAGTTGTTCATCTCAAGCCCTTCAAAGCCTTGTTTTCGGTAGGAATCCTGAATCCAAGGAGCAATACGGCGTTGAGAACAGTGAACGTGATTGCTGTAATCCAAGCCGAGTGAACCATGGGCAAGGCGAAACCCTCAATTGCTACTACCCAATAGTTGGGGTGACGAAGCCAAGGCAGCGAATATGGACCCTTTCTAACAAGCTTCGCGCCTGGAATCACGATCACCCTGGTATTCCACTGGGACCCAAGTGCCCAAATAAACCAATACCTCGCCGCTTGACATCCGATGGCAATGGCAAGGAAAACCCAGCCCGGAGAACCAAGAAATTGGCGGTCAAGAATAACAACTTCGATTATGGCCCCTGCTAGTAAAGCGGTATGCAGGGCAATCATGAAGGGCAAATGACCGCGGCCATATTCGATGCCACCGGAAATAAAAGCGAGTTTTGCATTTCTAGTCGAAACAACAAGTTCGTAAATCCGCTCTGCGCCCGTCGCCAGAATAAGACCGATGAATAGCATCACGCCGATAGTCAAGATCATGTCCACTCCAACAGGACAAGCTCAAGGGAAACTCCGGGACCGACCGCAAACAGCAAACCAATTGTCGCCGAAGGCTGCTCAGAAAGATCGCTCAAGACATGAAGAACTGCGGCTGAGGACATATTTCCGGCTCTGGCCATAACATCCCAGCTGGCGGACAAATCGGAGTCGGCTAAATCAAGTGATGAAGCGAATGCCTCAAGAATTTTGGGACCCCCCGGATGGGCTATCCAAACGTCTATGTCGTTGCGGGACAGCCCTTGTTGACCTAGAAGGACATCCACCTCAGCTGCAAAGTTTTCAATTATCATCTCTGGTACACCGGCCTCAAGCATCAAAGAAAGCCCGCTGCCGCCAACTTTCCAGCCAATCAGAGATTCAGTATCGGAGTACAAAGTGCTTCTGCTGCCTTTGACCGAAATCCCATTCATGGCCTTAGGGTGCTGACCACCCACCATCACGACGGCAGCTGCGCCGTCACCGAAGATTCCCGTGCCAACGTAGTTGGCCATGGATCGATCTTCCCATTGGATAGTTAGTGAACACAGCTCCACAGAGACAACTAGCGCAACCGCCTTTGGATTACCCAATAGATAATCTGCGACTCTGGCTATTCCCGCAGCACCCCCAGCACAGCCAAGACCAAAGCTTGGGATCCTCTTGAGGTCTGACCGGAAACCCATTCGAGCGGCAAGCAAGACATCCAGTGCAGGAGCGCCGACACCGGTTACCGTGGTGAAGAAAAGATGATCAACTTCGTCGGCATTTAGCCCGGTTTCATCAAGCGCCCTTCTGGTGCAGTCCTCCACCAGCGAGAGTGCGTGTTGCGCAAAAAGTGTATTCGCCCTCGTGAATGAATCAATATCCGTGTATTCCGAAATCGGTAAAACGAAGTGACGCTGTTCAATCTTGGAATTGCTGTGAAGGCGCTCTAAGACGGCTCTAGTTCCATCAGTCGGTGCGAGCCTGGGTACCAACGCGGCGGTTACCTCAGATTGAGAATGAACATGCTCAGGCAGGGAAGTTTTGACCTGAATGATCACTGCCGACATTCACACACTCCCATCTATAAGATCAAGTGTAACTAGGTGAGAGGCATGTAACTGAGTGAGAGCCGGTGTATATTTCCATGCTTGGTCCTGTTGCAAGGAAAGGTGTCCGAAAGTGGGGCGTGCGGGACTTGAACCCGCGACCGAACGATTATGAGTCGTTTGCTCTAACCAGCTGAGCTAACGCCCCCAGCCTCTTAGATTCTACCCAACTAAGACAAGGCCGCCTCGTCTAAAGCAACAGGTGTGAGGAAATTTTGCATCAGGTTTGGCGTCCAAAGCTCTTGCACGGGGTTTACGAGACAAAGGACACCCCCTGGATCCGATGTATCGACTAGAACAATCTAATCGTCGCGTTTACGGCGAAATTTCTTTGCGGCATCGCCTAGCTCGCTTCGAAACTCGGATAGCTGCTCCCTGACCTCTTCGCGCACCTCGCTAAGCCTCTCCCTGGCCTCATCCGCCGCACCCGAGAATCTTCCTCGCGCGCTCTCCGACGCACCTTCTGCGCGCCGCCGAAGACTTAGGGCCTCTACCCTGAATTCCTCGACGCGCTTTCTAAGCGAAGCAGACAGTCGGCCAATTGGCAAAAAATACTCAGGACGATTGTCGGCTGTGGTCGGAACATCTGCGCCCGTGCCCCGATAGAGATCTTCAAAGATCCTTATGGTTGTTGCGATGTCATGCGACTGAATCAAATGCAGGGAGTTTTCACTGAGTCTCGCAAGCTCTTTGTCGTCCGCCGAAAGCACAAGCTCTAAACGTTCTTTCAGGGCATCAGCGTCGTCCGGGGGGAATAAATACCCGTTGTCACCGTCGTGAACCAAATGCGGAAGCGCCATGGCATCCGCGGCTATGACTGGTCGCCCAGAAGCCATTGCCTCCATGGTCGCAATCGACTGCAACTCGGCAATTGAGGGCATTACAAAAACAGTGCAGTTTTCATAAATCCCCGAAAGCTCTTGGTCGGTAACGTGCCCCAGGAACTCGACGCGATCCGAAATCCCAAGCTGACTGGCCTGACGCTCAAGACGCTCGCGCTCACCCCCATCACCAACCAGTCGCAGTTTTAGATTTGGAAACTTATCTAATTTGCTAATGGCAATCAGCAAAATGTTGATTCTTTTCTCGTCATCCAATCGACCAACGAACAGTGCCACCGGCTCCAAGTTCTGAGTTCGAGTCTGGTTCGCAAACTTCGTTGCATCTATGCCGCAGCTGATGGCCAGAACGCCCTTGACGTGCGCTGAATTCTCCAAAAGATCGGCCGCACGTCTCGTGGGCGTAGTTAGAGCGTCCATCTTCCGCAAGACTCTGCCAGCATCCCCCCAGAGAATCTTGATTGCAAGAGGGTGCATAAATTTGGGCAGAAACGCATACTTGAGCAGGTTCTCAGGCATCGTGTGGTTGGTTGCGATCCTTCGGATCGACATTCCTCTGGTTGCGCTCATCGCAAATCTTCCAACCATCAGGTGAGACTGTATGTGCAGTGCATCCGGCTTTTGCTGAAGAATTATTTTCTTGATCGCCCTGGATAGCCCAAAGGGAGAAGTCAAACGATGACTCTTGTGGTTCGGCATCTTGTGACTCTTAAGTCTATGCACGGTCATCATGGCACCGTCGTGAACTTCCACTCTTGTTCCAGACCAACCGTCTGTACCGGGAGCAATAATTGACACCTCGTTACCGTTTCTAACAAGACCACCGGCTAAACGTTCGGCAAACCTGGCTGCCCCGTTTATGTCTGGGGCAAAAGTGTCGCAGGCTATGAGGACCCTAATCGGTTTACTCACTGTTACCCTTCTCGGTCAACTGCGGGTGAAATTTGTTCAAGGCAAGTACTCCAGATATAGCAATGATACCCGCCACTGCGTAGCCAAACACTTCTCCGAGACTTGCCGCCTCGGCCTCACCAAGAATTACGATTCCGATCATGACTGCAACAGCAGGATCGATAACGGTCAGCCCCGCGATGACCAAATCCGGAGGGCCGGACGCGTAAGCGTTCTGAACGAACCATCCACCCAGAACCGTGGCTCCAACCAGTGAAATGAGAGCAAGCAGCGTTAGAAGGTCATAGTCCTGCTGCAGGACTCGCTGAATCACGACTTTGGCTAGCGAGGCAACAAAGCCATAGAGGACGCCCGCCCCAAAAATGTATTGCAGCGCACCTACCTTGCCCCTTGACCGCCAGAATAATGCGCCGAACATTAGCAGTAAGAGAAATAATATTCCGACTACCTGCAAAAGCTTCTCGTTGCTCATTTCAACCGCCACAGCACTAGAGGCTGCCACTGCAACAAAACCACCAACGCCCAGAGTTGTTAGGGCAATTGCAAGAAACGTGCTCAGGTTTAGGCGGAGCCTGTAAATCTTTGCGTTTAAAAGAGAGGTCATAATCAGTGCAATTGCGCCGATCGGCTGCACCACGATCAGCGGAGCAAGTGCAAGCGCGGATAGCTGGAAGAGTATTGCCAGCACCAAAAAACTTGTTCCAGTCAGCCATCTGGGTCTTCTGAGAAGATCAGCAATCTGCTTGAGGCTTAAGGATCCAGGTCTCGGGCGGCTAGGCGCATGATGTTTAGTCACTGCGTCATTTTGAAACTGTGCGCCAAGTGAGAGAAAAATCGCCCCGATAACAGCAAGGCCGATCGCAAATGCCCTTACAATCTCGGGTGAAAACAAAACTTTTCTCCTGTCGGACTGGAAGCCCTAAAAGCCTAGACCACCAAGCTGAAATTACCCCTAGAGATTAGCTAAAATGGGCACGTGACCTTGAAGACAATACTCATAACCGGTGATCCAGTGCTTCACACACGTGCACTGGAGGTCCCGGTTATAGATGATTACATCCGCGAGCTGGTGCAAGACATGTTCGAAACCATGGATGCAGCACCCGGCGTGGGCCTAGCTGCAACTCAAATCGGAGTCGGGCTGCGAATATTTGTTTACGCATATGGCACTGACGATGAGGAAATTCGGGGGGTTGCAATCAATCCTGAGCTTTCAATCTCGGAATTTTCCGACGAGCCGCTAGACGAAGAGGCTGACGCCGAGGGTTGTTTGTCGATTCCAGGAGAAAGATTTCCCCTCAAGCGGGCAAACCGCGCCCTGTTGATGGCTACTGATCTAGAGGGCCAGGATTACCAAATAGAAGCCGAGGGCTGGCTGGCTCGAATCTTTCAGCATGAGTTTGACCACCTAGAAGGAATGCTCTACGCAGACCGGCTAGTGAAACCCCATAAGAGGCAAATGAAAAAGGCAATCAAAGAAAATAACTGGGGTGTGCCTGGATTGTCGTGGTTGCCAGGAAAAGACTACCTAGAGCCCTAAAAGCCTTACCCCGGCAGCCACAAGCGCCCCGGCTAGCACAACAAAAATATAGGGAACCCTAAGAGCTAAAAGCGCCCCAGCAACAACCAGGGAAGCTGCTCGTGCATCAAGAACCAGATCGCTCTGAGTCGAAAACCCCTGAAGCATGACAAGCGCTGCAAGCAAAGAAACCGTCATGCGCTCGGCAATCAGCCTTCCACGCTCCCCAATAAGACGGTCGGGAATCAAGAAGCCTAAAATTTTCCAGCTGTAGACCGCTAACGATGCAAAAATCACCGTACTGATCATTTTTTGCCCCCTATCGGGAGCAAAGCAACAACAGCGGCCAATAACACCGGAACACCGGCTGGTGTGAGGGGAATTGCGACCAGTGCAACTAATGCGCCGATGCCGGCCAAGGCCAAGTTATTTTTTAATCTAGGCCATAGCAGTCCCAGAAACGCAGCAGCAGCAGCGCCATCAAGACCCCAAGCTTCAACTGACCCAAAGAGGTTTCCGGCCAAGGCTCCCAGCAGAGTTGCTGTGTTCCAAAAAACGAACACAGCACCACCGGTCAGCCAGAAGCCAAGTTTTTGATCTCGCAGACCTTCCTGGGCCGCGGAAACAGCATTGGACTCATCAATGGTCAAATGGGCTGCCAGCATGCGCCATAGGCCTCTTGGACCAATTACGGTGTTGAGTCGCAGGCCATAGAAGGAGTTTCGGACACCCATTAGCCAAGCCGAAGAGATTGCTGTGATTGGAGCTCCCCCAGCGGCAACAATTCCTACAAATGCAAATTGACTCGCGCCCGAAAACATCAAGAGGCTGAGCAACATGACGGCAGGAACTGATAGGCCAGCGGCAGACCCAATGGCCCCAAATGAAACCCCGTAAAGGCCAGTGGCAAGGCCCACGGACAGTGAGGTGGAAATTACTTGCCTGCTCATGCCGTCTCCAGGAAAACTGTGGCTCCTCGGCTTGGACTCGAACCAAGAACCTATCGATTAACAGTCGATTGCTCTGCCAATTGAGCTACCGAGGAATGCATCCCTAGAGACACGGCACAACATTAGCAGATTCGCGAGCTATTTCATCAACTCACGACGTTCTGATTCCAACGCCATCAATTCTTGCTGGACTTGGGCAAGCTGTTCTGGACTTGCTGTCGAGTCGATACGCCTCAACGCTGCCATTAAGTCGACTTTCTCTCGCGCCAAAGTGTTGAGCATCGCTGTCCTTACGACACCAGCCGCGTATTTAGTTAGCTCCGCCTCGTTAGCGACAGGAAGATTAGCAAGAGCCAGAGACCGAACAACGTCCAAATCCTCTGGCAAAACTTGCGTAGCCAACAGATTGGCGAAGCCATCCTCGGCTAAATGCATAGAGTTCAAGTTCGCCACCTCGAGAATTCGATGATGCTGGGCAACGGAAAAACCCGAAGCCAACATCCGAAGAAGTTGATCCGCACTAAAGGCACCGGGTGCCTGCACCAGGACTTCAAGTATTTGTCTCTCCATTCGAGCCTGAGGAGTGACCACCTCGGGAGAAGCACTTCCGGTCTGTCTCATCGGTTCTACCCGCTGCTGAACCTGTCTGGTAACACCGGCTCGAACCATTTGCTCTACTTCAGAAGAGTCAAGAGACACCCAATCCGCCAGCGCCTTTATGTAGCCGGTCTTGAGCGCGGAATCAGTAATCTCAGCAACAACTGGCGCTGCCGCTCTTGCCGCCGCGACCCGAGAATCAAGATCAGCTAAAGAAAACTGGCTAATTCGATGGCGAATAACGAACTCAAATAAAGGCTTTTTGGATTCGAGCATTTTCGATATTGCCCCGTCGCCCATTTTCTGTCGAAGGTCCGCGGGGTCAAGACCATCAGGCCCGCTCGCGACAAAGGTCAGGGCATTGAACTTCGAGCTATCACCATAAACTCGAAGGGCAGCCTTCTCACCTGCGGCATCCGGATCAAAAGTGAAAATCACCTCGGCCGGATCATTTGTTTGACCCAATAAACGATTGATTATGCGAATGTGCTCTTCGCCAAAGGCAGTGCCACAAGTCGCGACAGCAGTCTCCACGCCGGCTAAGTGACAGGCCATGACATCGGTATACCCCTCGACAACAACGATCTGCCTTGACTTGACGATGGCTTTTCGAGCCAAATCAAGACCATAAAGGACGCTCGACTTGTGATACACGGGGGTCTCAGGAGTGTTTAGGTATTTCGGACCCTGGTCGTCATCGTAGAGTTTCCTGGCACCAAACCCAAGCACTTGCGAGTTTGCGTCTCGGATCGGCCACAACACTCGCCCGCGAAAGCGGTCATAGCCGCCCTTGTCACTCTCCATCGCCAAGCCGGCTAAGACAAGTTCCTGCATTTGGTAACCGGCAGCCGTCGCCGCATCTATCAGGTTTTGCCAGCCCTTCGGGGCATAGCCGATTCCGAAAGTTGCAAAGCTTTCCAATTCAAATCCGCGAGACAACAGAAAGTCTTGAGCAGTCTGGCCTTCGCTCGATTGCAATTGTCCTTGGTAGTAATCCGACGCGAATTTGTTTAGGGCCAGCAACCTGGACCTTGACGAGCCCTCGTCGGTTCCCTCCTCAAACTTCAGCTGATAGCCGACCTTGTCCGCCAACCGCTGCACCGCATCGGAAAAGCTAACCGACTCGATCTCTTGAATGAACTTGTAAACATCGCCACCAACTCCACAGCCAAAGCAGTGATAGAACGCAGGATTAGCTCGAACGTTAAAACTGGGTGATTTCTCATCGTGAAATGGACACAAACCCTTGAAAGAACCGGAACTTGCCGCCTTTAGGGATACGTAGCCACCAACAATCTCCACAATGTCAGCGCGCTCTTTTAGCTCCTCAATGTCCCCTTGGGATACTCGACCAGCCATAGATGAATCCTATGCTCTTGTGTTGCGGTGAAGAGCGACCGCTGCAGGGTCAGTAAGAGATGCAACGTAATCGACGATAACTCGTTTCTGAGCCTTGTGGCCTTTTGCCGCTATCCATGCCTCGGAACCGGTCGAGTCGAGTCCCGCTCCGTTCTTGGCTAGCAAGGTTTCGGCAAGCTCCACAAGCAAAGTTCGCTGGTCCTCATAGTATGCCTGGCGGGAATCTTCTGTCATGACCGATGAGGCAACAATGCCCTTCAACACAGCAATCTCGCTTCTAACGCGGCTCGGGACCTCTACCCCGGCACTAAAACGACTCAACGAGCCCTTTTTAGACTCTTCCAAAACTGCACCGGTGGTTCTGGACACAAACGATCCTATGAGATCACTGGCTAGATTTTTTAGACTAGCCAAATGTCTGGGCGATCCATCAAATTTCCTCAGCCAATGGCTGGAGGATTGCAATGACAAGAGAGCTTCCTCTAGTTCTGCTTCCGAATAAGTCCCCCCAGACCACTTGCCTATGTCCTCAATTAGGGCGTCGTTTGACTTGACAGCCGAAATCGACGCTGGATTCACGAACCCCTCCACTATCGAATCCTCGAAGTCATGAACTGAGTAAGCGACATCGTCAGCAAAGTCCATAATTTGAGCTTCAACGCACTTGACGCCTTCGGGAGCTTGCTGCCTCATCCAATCGAAGACCTCTACGTCGTCGTCATAGACACCAAATTTTGTAACGTTGTCGAACCCGGCTGCTCTGGACAGTGGCCAGGGATACTTAGTCGCCGCATCCAAGGAGGCTCTCGTTAGATTCAAGCCTCTTGATATGCCACTATCGTCATAAATTTTTGGTTCAAGCCTCGTTAGAATCCTGAATGTTTGAGCGTTCCCCTCAAAGCCCCCAATGTCGGCGGCCCAAAAGTTCAGAGCCGACTCGCCGTTATGGCCAAAGGGTGGATGTCCAAGATCATGAGCTAGGCAGCCCATGTCCACTAGATCCGGGTTCACTCCCAGGGCTGTTGCCAGCTCCCTACCAACCTGAGCAACCTCAAGCGAATGAGTAAGTCTTGTTCTTGCAAAGTCCCCAGAGCTTGGGGAAAGAACCTGAGTCTTAGCGCTCAGCTTCCGAAACGCTGCCGAGTGCAAAACTCTTGCTCGATCGCGCGCAAACTCTCCGCGACCCTCCATCTGAGACCCGGGTTGGCCCACAAAACGCTCGAGATCTCGAGGGTCATAGCCGCTTTCTGCCTTGGCAACCATACTTATCCTCCTGAGACCGACAGTTCCGCGAACTCCAGCTGAGCTCGATGAGTGTCGTTCAGGTCTCGAGAGTCCAACCACCCTTCCGGCAGTGAACACTTCTTAAGCGAGCCGAGCCTGCCCCGAGGGCCCTCTGCCTCTTCGCCCGGGTAGGGCGTATCTCGCTCTAGTGAGCCCAATAGATCGGATGCCTGTTGCAATGACTCGACTCTTGCAAGATCGGCCCTAAATTCCCCACCGACTGGGTAGCCCTTGAAATACCAGGCAACGTGCTTCCTAATATCTCGGCACGCCCTACCTTCTTCATCGAAGAACTCTGTCAGCAGCTCGGCATGTCGATAAAAAGCGTCGGCCACCTCACCAAGTGATGGCATTACCTCGTCTACTTGTGGGTTCTTGTCGCCAGCTAGGTAGCCTGCTATTGCCCGCTCCAGGTCCTGAAACAGCCACGGCCTTCCGAGGCATCCTCTGCCAACCACAATTCCGTCTACTCCGGTTTTATCCATCATTGATACTGCGTCCTGAGCTGACCAAATGTCACCATTGCCAAGGACTTGAACGTCTGGCAATGACTCTCGAAGTTCTGCGATGGCGTCCCAGTCTGCTCTTCCGGAATAGAAATCCTCCGCCGTTCGCCCATGCAGCGCCACAGCAGTAACCCCTGCGTCCCGAGCAGCCTTTCCAGCGTCCAAAAATGTTAGGTGATCTTGATCTATACCTTTGCGCATTTTGACCGTCACTGGGATTGTTCCAGCTGCCCTAACAGCCGCTTGAACAATGGCCTCAAATAGCTCTGATTTCCAAGGTAATGCTGCTCCTCCACCCTTTCGAGTGACCTTTGCAACCGGGCAACCAAAATTCAAGTCGATATGATCTGCTCGGTCTTCTTGAACGAGCATCTCAATGGCTCTAGATATTGTCGCAGGATCGACTCCATACAACTGGACCGACCGAAATTCCTCGGACTCGTGATGCCCAATCAGGCGCATCGACTCTTCAGTTCTTTCAACCAGAGCTCTGGAGGTAACCATCTCCGAAACAAACAGCCCATTGCCGTACTCGCGACAGAGCCTCCTGAAGGCAGTGTTAGTAATACCAGCCATTGGTGCCAGTACGACTGGCACCTCAAAGGTTTTAGTTCCGTAGGTTAGTCCCAATTAACTAGCTGAGTCTCTCAAATAGGTAGCTTGCAACCTTGTCCAAGGACACTCGTTCTTGAGCCATTGAATCACGCTCACGAATAGTCACGGACTGGTCATCGGCTGTCTCGAAATCAATCGTTATGCAAAAAGGAGTGCCAATTTCATCTTGTCTGCGATACCTGCGACCAATCGCACCTGAGTCATCAAAGTCAATGTTCCAGTTTTTTCTAAGTTCGGCGGCCAACGACTTAGCAATTGGATTTAGCGCTTCGTTTCTGCTGAGCGGCAAAACAGCTGCCTTCACGGGCGATAGTCGATAATCGAGTCGAAGAACGGTTCTGGTGTCAACGCCACCCTTTGCATTGGGGGCCTCATCCTCTGTATATGCATCGACCATGAATGCCATGAGCGACCTAGTGAGTCCAGCCGCTGGCTCAATGACGAATGGAGTCCAGCGCTTTTCCTCGGTTTGATCAAAGTAACTCAAGTCAACACCGGACGAAGCCGAGTGGGTTTTTAGGTCAAAATCAGTTCGGTTTGCAATTCCCTCAAGTTCACCAAATTCTCCACCTTGAAAGCCAAAGCGGTACTCGATATCAACTGTGCGCTTGGAGTAGTGAGACAGCTTTTCCTTCGGGTGGTCGAACAGTCGAAGGTTATCCGGATTGATTCCGAGATCTAGATACCAGTTATGGCGCTGTTCGATCCAGTATTCATGCCATTTTTCATCTTCACCTGGCTTTACAAAAAACTCCATCTCCATCTGCTCAAACTCACGAGTTCGAAAAATAAAGTTACCCGGAGTGATTTCATTGCGGAAGCTCTTTCCCATTTGACCAATTCCAAATGGAGGCTTCATCCTTGAAACATTTAGAACGTTGTTAAAGTTCACGAAAATACCTTGGGCCGTCTCGGGCCGCAGGTAATGCATTCCGGTGTCATCATCGACTGGGCCTAGCGAGGTCTTCAAAAGGCCGTTAAAGCTCTTTGGCTCAGTCCAGGATTCCTTTGTCCCACAGTTTGGGCAGGCAATCTCTGCCATTGATTTGGGAGCCCTGGACTTCTTTTCCTCAAAGGCCTCTTCCAGATGATCCTGACGAAAGCGCTTGTGACAACTGGTGCATTCAATCAATGGATCGACAAACGCCTCGACGTGGCCGGACGATTCCCAAACCTTCGTCGGCAAAATAATTGAACTATCCAGCCCAACAACGTCATCTCTTCCAGACACCACAGACTGCCACCACTGGCGCTTGATGTTTTCCTTGAGCTCCACTCCGAGTGGGCCATAGTCCCATGCCGATCTCGATCCACCGTAAATTTCGCCAGCCTGAAACACAAAGCCTCTGCGTTTTGCGAGCGAAATTACCTGGTCGAGCTTTTGATTGGCCATTATTCTCCGGGGATTATTTATTGGACGTCCAGCGACTCCCTAGTTTAGTGGGGCATCGGAGGCGCCGCCGAAGCGGCGCTGCCTTCTTCCAAACTCGCCGATGGCCTCCCACAGCGACTCGCGAGTGAAATCTGGCCAGAGTACGTCCATGAAAATCATCTCCGCATAGCTCGATTGCCAAAGCATGAAGTTAGAGGTGCGCATCTCTCCGCTCGAGCGCAAGAACATGTCAACGTCCGGGAGCTCTGGAACATAAAGTCTTTTTTGAATCGTCTTCTCTGTAATGGATTTGGGAACTGAACCACTAGCGCTGACCTCTTGGAGAATCTTGTTCACCGCGGCAACTATCTCCTGCCTGCCTCCGTAATTAACGGCCATGGTTAGGACCAAGCCTGTGTTGTTCTTGGTCATCTCCTCAGCAATACGAAGCTCACGGACGACGCTTGGCCAAAGCTTGCGCTCCGATCCAGACCAACGAATGCGAACGTTCCATTCCATAAGGAGATCTCTTCGTCGCCTCAATACATCCTTGTTGTAGCCCATTAGGAACTTGACCTCTTCGGTCGAGCGCTTCCAGTTCTCCGTCGAAAATGCATAGGCCGTTAGATTCTCGACACCGGCGTTGGTCGCGCCCGCGACCGCCTCAAGTAGTGACGCCTCGCCAGCCCTATGACCCTCAGTGCGAGTAAGACCGCGCTCATTGGCCCACCTGCCATTCCCGTCCATCACCATAGCGATGTGCTTTGGAACAGCGCTAAAGGACGGCATGCTTCTTACAGGGTCATTAAGTTTTATCAACTTCGCTCCACGTGCTCCAGGGATCTAAGTCCTCTTTCGAGCTGCCATTGCAAATATCCGGCAACAACACCGCTCACGGCAGCACGCGTCGCCAAGTTAGCGCGACCAACGCTTGGCCAATCACCGATTAGCAGCGCGCTAATGTGCGAAATTCCATCGACCCCGAGACGCACGGACCCGGGCATTGTGCAAGATTGGCAACTTACAGACCCAGAATGGACGGAAAATGAAACTGTCTCGGTTGATGCGCAGCCCTGGCACTGGTCAATGTTGGTAATCCAACCCGAGATTGCCAATGCTCGCAAAAGGTATGAATCCAAGATCTGATCAGAGGAGTATTCCTTCAGTGAAAGAGCCCTGAGGGCACCAATCACAAGCATGTAGTGCTGGGAGGAAGAATCTTCGCGCGTGAAGCGCTCGGCCGCTTCGACAACTGCACTAGCTGCTGTGTATCTGGCGTAGTCCGCTACGATAACGGACCCGTAGTTAGCTAGTTGCTCTACCTGAGAAACAGTGTCTAGGTTTCTGCCTTCGTAGAGCTGCAAATCCACAACATTAAACGGCTCCAACCTTGCACCGATTCTGCTGCTAGTTTTTCTAACACCCTTCGCAACCGCTCGAACTTGACCGTGATTTTTTGTCAACAAGGTCACTATGCGATCGACTTCCCCAAGCTTGTGGGTTCGGATGACGACGGCTTCATCTCGGTAATGCGGCATAGAACTAGTATCGCAATAATTGCGGGTTTAGCCGGTAACTGCGGTCCTTAGAGCTCGATTAGTTGAGCTAATCAACGCCTTTAGAGAAGCGGTAGCAATATCGCCATCAATACCGACACCCCAAAGCACTTTCCCGTCAACCTCGAGTTCGATGTAAGCGGCAGCTAATGCATCTCCACCGGCGCTAAGAGTGTGTTCGACATAGTCGAGAAGCCTGATATCAGAACCTTTTTCCCGCAAAATGGCAATCAGAGCCGAGATAGGACCGTTACCCGTTGCAGTAGCTGAAAACTCAGCGTCTCCATCGCGCATGACTACGTCAACTTGAACGATTCCATCCATGTCAGATTCGGTCCGCATTTTCTTAAGCTCGAAACGACCCCACCTAGGCTGCTCGATCGCGGCCGGAAGATACTCGTCTTGGAAGATTTCCCAAATTCTCTCGGAGCTAACCTCGCCGCCGGAAGTATCGGTGAAGCCCTGAATAACCTTCGAAAACTCTATCTGGAGCTTGCGAGGCAAGTCCAAGCTGTGATCGGTCTTCAATAGATAGGCCACTCCACCCTTACCAGATTGGGAGTTCACTCTAATGACGGCCTCGTAGTTCCTGCCAACGTCCTTTGGGTCAATCGGAAGGTACGGAACGGCCCAGGTGTGCTGATCAACGCTGTTTCCGGCCTCAAGTGCATCTTTTGCCAGATGGTCAAATCCCTTTTTGATGGCATCCTGGTGCGATCCGGAGAATGCCGTGTAAACCAAATCGCCGCCGTATGGACTGCGCTCAGGAACCTTTAGTTGATTGCAATATTCAACGGTGCGTTTGATCTGATCGATATCCGCGAAATTGATCATCGGATCGATTCCCTGACTAAATAAATTTAGGCCCAGGGTAATTAGATCAACGTTTCCAGTTCGCTCGCCATTTCCAAAAAGACAACCCTCAATGCGATCGGCACCGGCCAAGTAGCCCAGTTCAGCTGCGGCAACCGCTGTCCCTCGGTCATTGTGCGGATGCAATGAAAGCAGAATTGCCTCTCTTGGGTGAAGCCTTCTGGACATCCACTCAATCGAATCCGCGTAGACATTCGGTGTTGCCATTTCAACGGTTGCCGGCAGATTGATTATCAATTTTCGGTCCGAAGTAGGTTTGATAATGTCTGCGACCGCGTTGCACACTTCAAGTGCGAACTCGAGCTCAGTGCCGGTATAGGATTCCGGCGAGTACTCGTAAAAGACTTTTGTTTCGGGGATGCTGGCTTCTAATTCCAAGCATTTCAAAGCCGCATCGGTGGCAATCTTTTTGATTCCGGCCTTGTCCTGCCCAAAGACAACTCTGCGTTGAAGCACTGAAGTCGAGTTGTAAAAATGCACGATTGCCTGCTTGGCTCCAGCTATCGACTCATATGTCCGCTCAATAAGGTGATCCCTGGACTGAGTCAAAACCTGAATCGTGACGTCGTCGGGAATCAAGTCCTGCTCAATCAGTAGACGCACGAAGTCAAAATCAGTTTGGGAAGCCGAGGGAAACCCAACCTCAATCTCCTTGTAGCCCATTGCAACCAAAAGCTTGAACATCTCAAGCTTTCGCTCGGCGTTCATTGGGTCGATTAGTGCTTGGTTACCGTCACGCAGATCAACAGCGCACCACTGGGGCGCCTGGGTAATTCTCTTAGTGGGCCAAGTTCTGTCTGCAAGCTCTACTGAAATCTGCTCGTGAAAAGGTTCATAACGCTCAAATGGCATTTTCGATGGTTTTTGGTGATTTTTCATTTCTCTCCGCCTAAATCTGAATTGACCGCAGGTTTGCACCGCGACGAGATTGGGCCGTGGCTAGGCCTCGTCGCGGCCAATAAGCAGGAGGTTAAAACTCATGTTCTCAGGCTAGCACTTGAAGAGCAGTTGCGCTAGAACCCGAGTTTTCCAAGCTGCTTGGCATTTCTTTGCCAGTTTTGAGCAATTCTGACTTGAATTGCCAGGTGTATAGGCTCGTCCATAAGCGCCTCAATTTCACGCCTAGCCTTTTGGCCTATAGTTTTCAGCATCGAGCCGCCCTTACCGATAATTATTCCCTTCTGGGAATCGCGTTCTACCCAAACCGAAACGTGAACGGTCGGTTTTTTCGAATCGTAGAGAATCTCATCCAGCGTGACTGCAAGCGAATGA
The DNA here is from genome assembly GCA_937920245.1 of uncultured Microbacteriaceae bacterium. GTDB lineage: Bacteria > Actinomycetota > Actinomycetes > Actinomycetales > Microbacteriaceae > Aquiluna. The sequence goes on along the minus strand of CALGUV010000149.1, from coordinate 55,371 downwards.
GGCAGTTCATCGTTTACTAACTCAAGTGCCGCTTCTCGAACTAGCTCGCAAATCCGATCCTCAAGAGGCTCTTCACTAACGACGTCCTTCTCATAGAACAATGGACCAACCGGTAAATAGCCAATCAGAAGTGTCTCTAGAAGATCAACCTGTTCCATGGTTGCTGCTGAAACCGGAACAATCTCCTCCCAGTCGTGTAGTTCTGAGACTGCCATTAGGTGTTGAGCAAGCTTTTGCTTAGATACGGTTTCGCACTTGGTGACAATTGCGATTTTCTTGGCACGACCGTACTTGGCAATGTCCGCAACAATTTTTCGATCACCCGGCCCAATTTCCTCGTTGGCCGGAGTGCAAAAGACAATTACATCCACTTCGTGCAAAGTTGAGCTCACAAGGTCGTTTAGTCGTTGGCCTAGAAGTGTCCTTGGCCTGTGAAGACCTGGGGTGTCAACCATTATTAGCTGACCAGTCTCCGTGGTCTTAATTGCCCTAATTGCGCGCCTGGTGGTTTGTGGTTTAGAGCTAGTAATGGCGACTTTTTCGCCCGCAATAGCATTGGTGAGCGTTGACTTGCCAACGTTCGGTCGGCCCACGAAGCTTACAAACCCTGATCTAAATTCACTCATCTATCACGAGTTTACGAACTAATACGCTAAGCAGTTGACCTTTCTTGGCCACCACGCGCTCAGCAGTTAGCATCAGGCCCTGCACCTCGACTGTTTCCCCGCCCACAGGAAGCGCTCCAATTGCCTTGACTAGAAGACCGCCGATTGTGTCAACATCATCGTCATCAAGCTCAATCTCGAAAATCTCAGCAATTTCATCCAACGGAGTTCTGGGCTGGCACCTGAAAGTTGTTTCGGAGAGTTTCTCGATTCCTACAACCTCACGGTCGTACTCGTCTCCAATTTCACCAACGAGCTCCTCAATCAAATCCTCCACGGTCACGATCCCAGCAACCCCGCCATACTCATCTACGACAATTGCGATCTGAGTTTTTACCCGCTGCATCTCTTGAAGCAGCTCCGCAACCGACTTGGATTCTGGAGTAAAGAGCGCCTGTCTTGAAGCATCAATTGCTTTTTTGACCGACAGTAGGCCCGGGTCTTGATGCACAACCCTGGCAAGATCCTTTAGGTAGAGCACACCAACAACGTCATCGACGCTCTCCCCCACAACTGGCAGCCTCGAAAACCCAGTCGCCATAAACGTGCTCAATGCATCCTCGAGCAACGCATCGCTGTCAACTACTTCCACGTCTACCCGAGGGACCATGACCTCACGGACCACCGTCTCGCCAAACTCTTCAACCGAGTCCAGAAGTTCTTGTTCATACTCCTCGGCCACCTCAGGAGTTACAAGCCTGATTGGGGCAACCAATTTGCTCCACCATGTCACAAGCCCGTTTGCGTTATTGGATAGTTTCTCGGCAAATTTAGCCCTACCGAGAATTCGGCCAAGTAGCTGCTGTGTAAGCCAAAGTCCGACCAGGCCTAGAGCCAAAATGTAACCAAGATTGCCAGCTTCCACGGCAAAAACTAGCCAAAAACCGGCTAAAGCGCTCAATAACAGCGCCCTGGCAATAGATAAAGCTCCTGCCCGAGCGTCTTCAGCAATTTCTAGCGTGGTCTGAATGGCAGCCAGAATAATCAACAGGGCCGCCAGCACTAAACCGGAGATTACGAAAATCAAGAGGTTTCCGATTTGTAGAAATCAGCCAACAAGCTTTTTTGAAGATCAAACATTTCTTTTTCTTCGTCCGTTTCAGCGTGATCAAAGCCAACCAGATGAAGCATGCCGTGGGTTACCAGTAGCAGGATTTCATTGATTGTTTCGTGACCAGCCGTTACAGCTTGCTTTATTGCAACCTGCGGGCAGACAACTATGTCACCCAAAATCCCTTCGGGTGAGCTGTTCCGGTCGGTACCCGGACGTAATTCGTCCATCGGAAAACTCAAGACATCGGTTGGACCCGGTTCATCCATCCACTTGATGTGCAGGTCAGTCATCGGCCCCTCGTCAACAAACGTAATCCCAAGGTCCACTAATTCGTGAAGTTTCAGAGCTCCACGAACAAAATATGCCAGCTCGAGCACTCGTTCAGTATCCACAGTGATTTCTGATTCATTTGCTATCTCAACACTCATTTGATTGCCGCTCTGTCATAAGCCTCGACGATTCTTGTGACCAGTTCATGTCTAACTACATCTCTGCTTGTTAGCTTTTGAACGTTGAGTCCTTCAACATCAGCCAGCACCGTCTGAGCAATCCCAAGTCCAGACTTCCCGCCGGGAAGATCAATCTGAGTAACGTCACCGGTTACAACCATCTTGGAATTGAACCCCAGTCTTGTCAGAAACATCTTCATTTGTTCACCGGTGGTATTTTGCGCCTCATCAAGAATGATGAAGCTGTCATTTAGGGTCCTGCCCCGCATGTAGGCAAGAGGCGCAACCTCAATAACCCCGGCTTCCATAAGCTTTGCTGTCACATCTGGCTCCAGCATCTCCTGAAGTGAATCAAATAGCGGTCTTAGATAGGGATCGATTTTTTCACTGAGTGTCCCAGGCAAAAAACCAAGCCTCTCTCCAGCCTCAACGGCTGGCCGGGTAAGGATTATCCGGCTGACTTCTTTTCGATAAAGTGCCTCCACGGCCTTTGCTACCGCCAAGTAGGTTTTTCCAGTGCCCGCAGGTCCAATCCCAAAGGTGATGGTGTTCTGGTCAATGGCATCTAGGTACTCTTTTTGGCCCGCCGTCTTAGCCCTTACCGTCTTGGCAGGCGTGTTTATCGTGCTTGACGCAAGTATCTTTGCAGCTGGCTGCTCTTTATTGTCCTGAATAATTCGTATCGTCTCTGAAACACCTTGAGGATCTGGGCTAAGGCCCTGCTTTATCATCTCTGCAAGCTGCTCGAACACCTCAGAAGCTAGATCCAACTGAGCCTGATCACCCGTGAGATTAAAAACATTCCCCCGATTCTGAATGACTAAGCCCGGCAGCTCAGCCTCAATTCGCTTCAGATTCTTGTCTTGCTCGCCCAAGAGATCAAGGAGTGCTACTCCGGTTATTTCAAAGTTTGCTTTAGCCACTAGCTGGACTGCTGACTGAGTATGTGCGCGTGAGTGTGAAAGACCGATTGCCCCTCACGCTTGCCAGAATTGAACTGAAGCTTGAACTGGCCGTCAGTTTTAGTCGCTGCAACTTTTCGAATCAACTCAAAAAGACCTTGAAGATTAGAAGAATTATCAAGCAGAAGAATATTTTCACTGTGAATTTTTGGAACCACCAAAATGTGGACCGGAGCCTGCGGGTAGAGATCTAGGAAGGCTATGGCGTGGTCGTTTTCAGCGATCAGCTCGGTCGGAACCTCGCCAGCGACTATCTTGCAAAAAATGCAGTCCATGTTCTCCTCCTTCATCATTTTAGCCACTAGCTCCATTGCCCCGACAGGGCCATTAGCGCTGCGATAGCTGCAGGCCCGGCGCTTGAAGTTCGAAGAATAGATGCGCCAAGCCGGACGCCCACAAACCCTTGAGACGCAAGACTGTCAATTTCATGCTGTGCAAAGCCGCCCTCCGGTCCTACCACAATCGTCACTTCATTCTCCAGCTGCAGTCCAACGATGCTTGTCGACGCCTGGGGATCGAGAACAAGACCGGTACCGACAGGTATCAACTGCTTGAGAGTAGAAAGGTCGTTGATAGCCGCCCCAAACGCCTGCTGAGATTGCTTCATTGCGGAAATAGCGATTTGGTTCCAGCGCTCCTGATTTCTTGACGCCTTAGCTCCCCACTCGACCACTGATCGTGAGGCTTGCAGTGGAGTTATGCTCGAGACGCCCAATTCAACAGCGGCCTGGAGAGCAGCCTCGTCTCTGCCGCCTTTAGCAAGTGATTGCACAAGGTGTATCTCAGGCGCTGACCTAGTTATTGCTCGGAATGATTTTGGTTCAAGCTGTCCTGTAGCGGCATTTGAAACTGTGGCGGTCAGTACTCCACCGACACCATTGGTTATGGAGATCTCTTCCCCATCTCTGATCCGAAGACTCTTGAAATGTTCAAGCTCGGTAGCTGTGATAACCGATGAAGAATCGGTAATGCTTGGGTCATAAAACCAATGCACTAGAACCTGCCTCTAGCACGGCGACTGCCAAGTCTCGGCGAGTCATCCTTGTGAAGCGCCTTGAGTTTTTTGAAAAGATCCTTTTGTTTTCCGTCTATCCGGTTTGGGGTCAAGATCTTCAGTTGCAGCAAAAGGTCTCCGCGTCCACGACCGCGCAGCTTATTCGACCCAAGACCCTTGAGGGTTATTACATCCCCGTGCTGAGCACCTGCCTTCACCGTAACAAGTGAAGGGCCATCCAGTGTTTCGATTTCGGTTTCGAAACCAAGGGCTGCATCCGCGATTGGAACCTCCAGCACAGCAACCAAATTGTCCCCATCGCGGCCAAAAATCGGGTCGGCGCGAACCGAAACCTCAAGGTAAATGTCACCGCTGGGTCCGCCTCCGAAACCCACTTCACCCTGGCCTGGTAGGTGCAAACGCAAGCCGTCGGACACTCCAGCTGGGATATTAAGATCTAGATCTCTTGAGGCTCTGACTCTGCCTTGGGCTCGACATTCAACGCAAGGATCTGGAATCACTTGACCGGTTCCCCGGCAAGTTCCGCATGGTGCAGTGGTGACCATGGCCCCCATAAATGACTGCACCTGACGCTGAATCTGGCCTGACCCTCTGCAGATGTCGCAGGTTTGAGCACTTGTTCCTGGGCGACAGCAGCTGCCCTTGCACTCCTCACAGAGAACCGCGGTGTCTATGGTCAGGACTTTATTGGCCCCGAAAACTGCCTCTTTCAAATCCAAGTCCACCCTCAGCAGGGCATCTTGACCCCTTTGAGACCGGGACTGCGGTCCACGTTGGCCTCCGCCACCGAAGAAGCTGTCGAAAATGTCTCCGATGCCAAATCCCTCGTTACCGCCTCCGTCGTAGCTTGCTCTAGTGCTGCTGTCACTGAGAACCTCGTAAGCGTGCGTGACAAGCTTGAAGCGCTCTTGAGCGTCCTTAGCCGGATTGATATCGGGGTGAAGCTCTCTTGCCAGTTTGCGATAAGCCTTCTTGATTTGATCCTCGGTCGCATCTCTCGCGACTCCGAGAACTTCATAGTGATCGCTCAAGAATTTGCCTCCAGTACATTGCTTAGATATTTTGCAACGGCTCTAACCGACGCTATGTTCCCGGAATAGTTCATTCTTGTTGGACCGAGGACGCCAATTTTAGCCAGTTCGGTTCCCGAGTTTTCATAACCGATGGCCATCATGGTTGCATGCTGTACCCCAGCAACCCCAAGTTCAGAACCAATCTTCAGGCCCACCCCATATTGATCGGTTTGCATTTCTTGCATCAAACGAAGCATTACCACTTGCTCCTCAATCGCCTCAAGGACACTTGAAAGCTCGCCACCAAAATCCTCATCGTGCTTCGCTAGATTCGCGGTGCCCGACAGAACTAAGCGCTCTTCCCTATTGGCATCGACCAAAGACTGAAGCTGAGACACAACCCTGCCGACAAAATCTCTTCGGCTGGGAGCAAATTCGGCTGGGAGCTTATCCAAAATTACTTTTACATCAGTGAAGTTTGCACCGACCAGCATCCCGTTTAGTCGTCCGCGCAACTCGGTAACAAGATCAATTTCGGCCGGAGCACTCAGCTCCACCTGAACCTGCTGAACTCTTCCTTTTTCAGAAATGAGCATCACAACAAGCCTTAGCTCGGCAATGGGTATGAGTTCAACGTGGCGCACCTTGGCATTGCCAAGCGTTGGATATTGAACAAGCGCCAAAGTGTTGGTCAGCGCGGACAGTGATCTCGCAGTTTTTTCCACAATCTCGTCCAGGTCAGTCGCACCGTCCAAGAAAGTCTCAATCGCGCTGCGCTCTGAGTGCGAAAGTGGCTTAATCTCTCCGAGCTTGTCCACGAAAAGTCGATAGCCCTTTTCGGTTGGAATTCTGCCGCTTGAGGTATGTGGCGCAGTAATCAGGTCTTCTTCTTCTAAGAGGGCCATGTCATTGCGAATTGTTGCGGCCGAGACTCCCAGGGGATGCCTATCAAGAAGAGACTTGGAACCAACAGGCTGGTTCGAGGCTATGTAATCCTCAACAATTGCCCGCAAGACTTCTAGGGATCTGTTGGGAATCATTAGCACTGACCTATCATGAGTGCCAAGTCTATTCAATAAGTGCTAGTTCGTCAGCAGCTGAAGAACTATGCGATCAACAAAAAGCCTGCCGGCAGCGGTGACAGCCAGATTTTCGTTCTCAATCTTCAAGCTTCCATCCAGAACAAAGGGGTCAATCGTGCTTTTTATGATGCCGAGTTCGGCCAATACTTTTAGAGGAATGCCAGTGCTGGTTCGAAGCTCCAACATCAAGCGCTCCTCGAGGTTGGTTCGCGCATCAATGTATTCGATTCCTGCAACAGGCGAGCCGTTCGCAAGTTGTTTTTGATAACTCAAGGGATGTTTAGTATTCCAAAACCGATTCCCACTTAAGTGCGAATGAGCCCCCGGGCCAAAACCCCACCAATCAGCGCTGCCCCAATAAGCGTGGTTATGCTTCGAAGGTTTGCCCCAATTAGCGACTTCATACCAAGGAAGACCGTTGGCCTGGAAAACTTGGTCCGCAATTTCAAACTTCTCCGCGTCTAAGTCATCGTCTGTTTCCGGCAATTCACCAACCTTGATTTGCCTGGCAAGCTTTGTTCCCGGCTCAACAATCAAGGAATAGGCAGAGACGTGTCCAGTGCCCATTGAGGCGGCGATTTCAACGGTCTTTCTCCAAGAATCAAGAGACTCGTTCGGAGCGCCATAAATCAAATCGAGGCTGCTTTCTAACCCAAGCTCGGCTGCAGCCTTCAAAATTGGTCCGACTTTGTCGGGATCATGAACTCGCTCTAGCGTGGCTAAAACTTTCGGGTCGAAACTCTGGACCCCGAGACTTATTCTGTTGACGCCTACGGCCGCAAGTTGCTCTAAATACTTAGGACTTGCAGATTCAGGATTGGCTTCAAGAGTTATTTCGATATCCGGTAAAAACCCATAATGGCCTTTCAAGCTGGTCATGATTTGCTCGATTTGATTACTGGTAAAAAGCGACGGTGTCCCGCCACCAAAAAATAATGTGGAAAGACTTCGCTTCTGATAGCCCGAGTTTTCAAGAATCTTCGCACTGGCGTCTATTTCGGTAATTAGTGACTCGTGAAAACTTGACTGGGACAGCCCCCCGATTTCCTTTGCGGTGTAGGTATTAAAATCGCAATATCCGCATCTGAATTCGCAAAACGGAATATGAACATAAGCGTGAAAGGTTTTTAGGTCATCGAATCTAGGAGGTATGAGATTCGACTCTGGCCACGGCAGCCCAAGCGGCAAACTAGCCGACACTACTTTTTCTTTTCCGTGCCTGAAGTTTCGTCAGAGGACAGCGCTTTTATAAATGCGTCCTGAGGAACTTCTACTCGGCCCACCATCTTCATTCGCTTCTTGCCTTCTTTTTGCTTTTCAAGAAGCTTCCGCTTTCGGCTTATGTCACCGCCATAGCATTTAGCCAGCACGTCTTTCCGGACAGCGCGAACGCTCTCGCGAGCAATAATTCTGGAACCGACAGCAGCTTGGATTGGAACCTCGAACTGCTGCCTTGGTATTAGCTCACGGAGCTTCGAAGTTATTTTTGTGCCGTGACCATAAGCCTTGTCCTTATGAACAATCGAGCTAAACGCATCAACCTTCTCACCCTGAAGAAGCAAATCTACTTTTACTAAGTCGCCCGGGAGATAACCGGCTTCTTCATAGTCCAGCGACCCATAACCTTGGGTCTTACTTTTTAGCTGGTCAAAAAAGTCAAAAACGATCTCAGCGAGCGGGAGCTGGTAGCGCAGTTGAACTCGATCTTCACCCAGGTATTGCATGTCAATCATCGTTCCACGGCGGGTTTGACACAGATCCATAATTGTGCCCACGTAGTCCTTTGGGCTCAATATTGTGGCCTTTACGATTGGCTCTTTTACTACCTTTATTTTTCCCTCAGGAAACTCAGATGGGTTAGTGACTATGAACTCGGTGTTGTCCTCGCGAGTGACTTGATAAACCACCGATGGGGCCGTTGCAATTAGAGACAGATTGAATTCTCGCTCTAGACGCTCGGTGATTATCTCAAGGTGCAACAACCCTAAAAAGCCACAGCGAAAGCCAAAGCCAAGGGCCGCCGATGTTTCGGGCTCATAGACCAGTGAGGCATCGGAGAGACGAAGCTTGTCCAGTGCCTCCCGAAGGTTCGGGTAGTCGCTTCCATCTATTGGATAAATACCAGAAAAAACCATTGGCTTTGGCTCTGCGTAGCCCTTCAGTGAAAGTTTCGCAGGTTTGTCCTTAGTGGTGACAGTGTCTCCGACCTTAGAAAGCCTGACATCCTTTACGCCAGTGATCAGATAGCCCACCTCGCCAGCTGCTAAGCCTTTGGTGACAACCGGTTCTGGGCTAATCACGCCGATTTCTAACAGCTCGTGCACTGCCCTGGTTGACATCATCTGAATCTGTTCCCGAGAGGACAGCCGCCCATCAATCATCCTGACGTAGGTAACCACGCCGCGGTAGCTGTCATAAACAGAGTCAAAAATCATTGCTCGAGCAGGGGCATTGATGTCACCTGTTGGCGCAGGCACTCGCTGCACGATACGGTCAAGAAGCTCTTCTACTCCAACACCAGTTTTACCCGAGACCCTCAAGCAATCATCCGGGGATCCACCAATCAAATTGGCAAGCTCCTCCGCGTACTTCTCGGTTTGGGCTGCTGGAAGATCGATTTTATTTAGAACCGGAATGATTTCCAGGTCATTTTCCATAGCTAGATAAAGATTCGCCAATGTTTGCGCTTCAATCCCCTGAGCTGCGTCCACGAGCAACACCGCTCCCTCGCAGGCAGCCAAGGACCTAGAAACTTCATAGGTGAAATCGACGTGGCCAGGAGTGTCAATCATGTTTAGAGCGAAGGTTTTATTGTCTAACTCCCAGGGCAGCCGAACTGCTTGGGACTTGATCGTAATTCCGCGCTCTCGCTCAATGTCCATTCGATCCAAATACTGAGCCCGCATTTGACGGTCCTCAACTATTCCAGTCAGCTGAAGCATCCGATCTGCCAGCGTCGATTTACCGTGATCAATGTGCGCAATTATGCAGAAATTGCGTATTTGATCCTGGTCGGTTAAAGACGGCTCGAGAGCAGACCGTGCGCGTGGAGACAAGTAAACCTCATTTATGGATGAATGTAACTTGGCCATTCTCCCATGATGCTTGCTCGACAGGAGCCAAACTGGTAGAGTTTTGCCTTGTTCGCGGAGATTTACTCCGCAAAATTTTTTGGCCAGAGAAAGTAGAACATGGCAAACATCAAGTCCAAGATCAAGCGCATCGGAACTAACCAGAAGTCCGAGGACCGCAACAAGGCAGTGAAGACCGAAGTCAAGTCTGCAATCCGCGCGGTGCGCGATGCTAGCTCAGCCGGTGATAAGGCTGCTGCCGCTGCCGCACTAGTCGGAGCCAACAAGAAGATCGACAAGGCTGTAAGCAAGGGCGTCATCCACAAGAACCAGGCGGCTAACCGTAAGTCAGCTATTGCCAAGAAGGTAAATAGCCTCTAAAAAGCTTCTAAAAAAACCGGGCTCAAGGCCCGGTTTTTTATTGCCCAGATTTAGCCATCGCCAATAACAGTTTCTCGATGGAGTACTCCGGGTCCCGGCTCGCGCCCTTCACATCGAAATCAGTTTGGGCAGCCAGCTGCACCAGCTCTATGAGCTGAGGTTCACTCCAGCCCGCCAACTCCTTTATCGCCCGATCCTGCTGCCACGGTTGCATTCCGGTCGCAGCCGCAGGGGCATTTCTGTCGTTAAACAGCCTTGCTAGCTGTCTGATCTTCATCGAAAGTGCAGCGGTCAAGGCAACGCTGTCAATCCCGGTGGCGAAGCCGTGCCGAAATAGCCTGATAGCTTCACTCGCATTGCCAGCTAGAGCAGCATCGGCAATCTTGAACGCGTTTGTTTCGACTCTGCCTTGAAAAGTTCGCTCCACTTCGGCAAGTGAGACTTTGGGTACACCCGAATTGGCCAATTGATCACAGGCGGCGCCAAGTTCCCCCATATCGGACCCGAAAGCCGCTACCAGCGCCCTAATGGCAGGCTGGTCGATTGGCGTCTCGAGTCTCTGAAATTCCCGCTTTATAAAATCGATCCGATCGACATCTTTTTTTACCTCTTCGCAAGAAACATTTAAGGCAGATGCGGAAAGCTGCTTTTTTAGTTTGCCATTGTGTCCAACAAGGTTAGGAATCCGAACCACGATCGTGCAGTTTTCTGCAGGCTCTAAGAGCAACTGCTCTAAGTCCTCGGCCAGGCCCTCGGATGCACTGCCGATGATTACCAGTCTTGGCTCATTAAAAAGCGACGGCGAGGCCAAGCTAAAAATCAGTCCGGGAGAATATTCGCCATCGGCAACTTCATTTACTTCTAAATCTTCGTGACTAGCCCGCAACTTGTCCTTTATCAACCTGGACGCGCGAGATGCAAAGTATGACTCGGGGCCGGATATCAGTACAAGGTTGGCTGGCTCGGCCTGATGCCAGCTAACCGTTCGTCCATTAGTCACGCCGTTAGTTTACCCGCGCTTGAAATCTTCCATGCTTGTCCTTCGAACCTAAAAGCGACAGACCCAAGTTCATCTGTTCTCACGATTATCGAGCCACTAACGGCCGCCTGATCAAGGGCTTTTTTGGTTGGATGCCCATAGGGATTCTGTCCCACTGAAAAAATTGCTACATCGGCAGAAAGAAGGTCAAACAGCTGACTAGATTGATCGGCGGAGCCATGGTGAGCGACTTTTAGTAGCAGTGGTCGGTTCGCGAGTTCACTCAGGGCTCCTCCGGCATTTCTCATCAAACGTGTTTGACCGGCAGCCCCCAAGTCTCCAAGGGCAAGGACTCCGTAGTCCTCACCCGTGAAGGCCACTATCACCGAAGCGTCATTGCTGTCTTTAGCCTCTGTGGCCTTCGCCGTTGGAGCCAAAACTTTCCAATTCAACTCCCCCAGTTTTCCACCCATTCCAGCAAAGCCAGTTAGCACTTCCACCTCCGACTGAGCAAGAGCGGTTTCAACCAAGGAAACCAAGGGTCGATCATCAGCGAATCCTGAAATAACGGCCGTCTTCACTCTCCTTCCATCTAGCGCACCATAGATTCCACCGGCGTGATCCGCATCAAAGTGGGTAATAACCAAAAGATCAATCCGCGAAATATTCAAATTATCGAGACACTTGTCAACCGGGTCTGACTCTCTGCCAACATCAACTAAAGCAACGACACCCTGGCTTCTGATTACGAGAGCATCCCCTTGCCCAACGTCACAGTTGACAACCTGCCAAGCACCCTCAAAGCCCTGATAGCGAATCTGATCAATCGTTGACCAGGACGCCGACAGGAGCAGCACCGCAACCAGTGAAATCGAGAGACCGGGTCGATACTTAACGAGGCGACGCTGATACAGCCCAAGGCAAAGCAACACAATGAGCGCAGCCAAAACGATTCCGGCAGGACCCGCAACAAAATGGACTCTGGCGGCCGGCCACGTTGATACTTCGTTGGCTACCAGTGTTATCCACCAGGTCCCAATCGAGGCCAGGTAGCTGACCGCGGAACTCAAAAACGGCAGCGGATAGGCAAGAATTAGAGCAAGTATTCCAAGAACTGTAACCGGAGCCACCACTGGCTCGACTATGAGATTCGCCAGCACTGAATAAACCGGTATTGACGGCTGAAGCATAAGTAAAACCGGGGTTGTTGCTAGTTGAGCCGAAAAACTTGCTGCAATGCCAAGTGCTATGAGTTTCGGCATAAATCGACAGAGCCAGTTGTAGATCGGGACTGCCATGGTCAAGAGTCCAACCGTAGCCAATGCCGAAAGAGCGAAGCCAAAATCGGTCGCTAAGCCTGGATCTATGGCCAACAGGAAGATAACAGCCCAAGCCAATGAAATTATTGGCTTTGTGCCTCTCCCAAGCCATAGACCAATAGCGACAAAAGTCGCCATGGTCGCAGCCCTAAGCACGCTTGACTCTGGCCCAACGACTAGAACATAAGCAAACATCACCAAAAAAGCAGTCACGAATCGAGTGTTTCTCGCTAGCCCCAATGCGGCCGTAAGTAAATAGACGACTCCCATGATTATTGCCAGATTTGCTCCGGATACGGCCACCAGGTGAGTGAGTGAAAGGGTTTTCATGTTCTGTGCCATTTCAAGAGAAAGAAGCTCTCTTTCGCCAATTGCAAGTCCGCCCACTAGCGCCTTAGCGTCAGGAGTAACCCCTTGGGCACGGAAGAGAAAAACAGCGCGCAGCCCTTCGATAAATTCGATTCTTGGATAGGAAAGCTTTATCTGAGACACTGACCCGGGCAAAGCGGTAACCCAGAGGATCATCCAGTAGGCCGCCGCCACAAAAATAATCACAAAGTTATGGAGCCTTTTATCTCTTCAAATAATTTGCTACCAATGCCGGTCACTTCCAGGAGTTGTTCGATACTGGCAAACGAACCAATTTCGTCCCGGTATGCCAAAATCCGACCGGCTAATGCCGGTCCAATGCCCGGAAGCGACTCTAACTGCGAGCTTGAGGCTCTATTTAGGGAAATAAATCCCAGGCTTGAGTCAGTTGCCATTTGGGACTCCGCCAGGATCACCACTTGCTCGCCATCTGAGACTAGGCGAGCTAAGTTGACGCTTGACTGAACAGCCGAGTCGGTAAAGCCCCCGGCAGCATCGATAACGTCTCGAACCCTAGACCCGTAGGAAAGCTCGTATAGGCCAGGCTCAACTACTTCGCCAACAACGTGAATATATACTTCACCAGAAACCGTAAAGTTTTCACTTTGTTGGACAATCGCATCTTGCACTTTAGGTGCGCTGGAATTCGAAAGTAGAACTCCAAGCAAGATCGCAACGAGGCCGCCAGCAAGATACAACTGCTTGCGTTTTTTAGAATCCAGAGCGTTTAGCCATTGAAGTATTTTCTGCATCCAAACAAGATGCTCTAAATATCAAATGTGCTACTGGTCGCTGAAAAACTTTGTCGAGAAACCGCTACTTGGTTGCTATGTTCACAAGTTTTGGAGCCCTAATGATTATGTTCAAAGTTTCTTTGCCCTGAAGTGCCTTTTTCACTAGCTCGGAACTTAGCGCGAGCTCTCGTAGCTCATCTTCTGAGATAGAAACATCCACTTCAAACTTGTCTCGCAGCTTGCCGTCAATCTGAACGATTGCGGTGCCCTTTTGCTCGACAAGCAGATCATTCTCAACTTCTGCGAATTGAGCTAACGCGACTGTCGGCTCATGACCGAGCAGCTGCCACATGTCTTCTGCGGTGTAGGGAGCAAACAGGCTTAGTGCCTTAGCTAGCTCCTCGGCGCCCTCTCTGACAGCAATGTCGGCTGGGCCAACACCTTGATCGATTGCCTTACGCAGGTGGTTTGTAAGCTCCATGGCCTTGGCAACGCCAACGTTGAATTTATGGCTCTCAATTGCCTCTTTGAATCCAGCCAAGAATTGATGGGTTGCCTTTCGGACCCCTTTGTCTCCAGAAGCAAAATTCGATTCTGGCTTGCTAGAAACATCTTGGGCAATGCGCCAAGCGCGTGCCAAAAACTTAGCCGACGCAGCCGGTGAAACATCAGACCAGTCGATGTCATCCTCCGGTGGTCCCGCGAAAGCCATAGTTAGTCGAATTGCATCCACCCCGTGAATGTCCAGCTGTTCGCTGAGTCGAACTAGGTTCCCCCTGGACTTGCTCATCGCGGAACCGTTCATCAAGACCATGCCCTGGTTCAGCAACCTGGTAAAGGGCTCCTCGAAATCAACCATCCCAATGTCGTGAAGCACCTTGGTGAAGAATCTCGCATAGAGCAAGTGCAAGATGGCGTGAGTCACTCCGCCGACGTACTGGTCAACCGGTGCCCACTTCTCGGCTTGCGCCTTTTCGAATGGGACTTCATCAGAATTTGGGTTTAGGAACCTCAAAAAATACCAGGAGCTATCAACAAAGGTGTCCATGGTGTCAGAGTCTCGTTTGGCCTTGCCGCCACATTTTGGACAATTGACATTTAGCCAGTCCGAGGCAGCGCCGAGAGGTGAAGTCCCCTTAGGTGAAAGATCTAGGCCTTCGCTTGCCGGCAACTCAACCGGCAGTTGTTCGGCAGGTACTGGGACTTCCCCGCACTTGTCGCAGTGAATGATTGGGATTGGAGTTCCCCAGTAGCGTTGCCTGGAAATCAACCAGTCTCTGAGCCTGAAGTTCTTCGCACCCTTACCGGTGCCCTTTACTTCAACTAGCTCGATGGCCTTGGAGATTGCATCTGACTTACTTAGACCGTTCAGTTCTCCAGAGTTCACGATGACACCGTCGCCGCTGGTTGCAATTCCAGAAACTGCTGGGTCCTCTTCGCCGGTGTCGACAACCATGAATACTGGCAAGTCAAAGGTTTTTGCGAATTCAATGTCACGATCATCATGGGCGGGAACCGCCATGATTGCGCCGGTTCCATAATCAGCCAAAACATAATCGGAAACCCAGACTGGGATTCGTTCGTCGTTTATTGGGTTTAGCGCATAGTGCCCCAAGAACACGCCGGTTTTCTTTCGGTCGGTAGCCAAACGCTCGATGTCGTTAGCCTTCTTGACTTCCTCGAGGTAGTTATTGAACTGCTCACGAATCTCTGGGGCTGCGGCACTGGCAAGCTCTTGGGCTAGCTCGCTGTCAGCTGCCAAAACCATAAAAGTCGCCCCGTATAAAGTGTCAGGTCGAGTGGTGAACACCGAAATCTTTTGATTCATGCCTTCGATTGCAAAATCGATGTTTGCACCCTGAGATCTTCCAATCCAGTTGCGCTGCATTGAAAGAACCTTGGAAGGCCACTTGCCCTCTAGCTGACTTAGGTCATCAAGAAGGCGATCTGCGTAGTCAGTAACTTTGAAATACCACTGAGTAAGAGACTTCTTGGTAACCACCGAATCACAGCGCTCGCAAAGTCCCTGAACTACCTGCTCGTTAGCTAGCACTGTTTGGCAGCTCGGGCACCAATTCACGTTCGAATTCTTGCGGTAGGCAAGACCGCGGCTGTAGAGCTCTAGAAACAACCACTGGTTCCACTGGTAGTAACTCGGATCACAAGTCTGCAGAACTCTGTCCCAGTCAAAGCTGCAGGCATACCTGCGCATAGATGCTTTTTGTTGAGCGATGTTTTCGTAGGTCCAAGCTCTTGGGTCAAGGCCGCGCTTAATCGCTGCGTTTTCGGCTGGCAACCCAAAGGCATCCCATCCAATTGGGTGCATAACGTTATAACCCTTTTGGCCCCAATAACGCGCAATAACATCGCCGAGGGCGTAGGCCTCTGCATGGCCCATGTGCAAGTCACCGGATGGGTATGGGAACATGTCCAAAACATACTTAGTAGGTCTAGTGTCGTCTTTTCTGGACGAGTCAAAAGGCTTTAGGTCATCCCAAACCGGCAGCCACTTATCTTGAATGGCTGTGACGTTGTAATCTTCTTGCAATTAGTGGCCTTTTGCTTAGCGGGCTTATAGGTTACCAATTCACCGAGGCGCCCATTGCCTGAACTAGGGCTAGTGCCTTCAATTGCATTTCAGCGTGCTCGGTTTCGGGGTCTGATCCAGAGGTGATTCCCCCGCCCACCGAAATGCTGACAGTTTGATTTTTGAAGATGGCAGTTCTAATAACCATGCCAAGGTCCATGTCGCCCGATGGGCTTACCCACCCAATCGCCCCCGAATAAACCCCCCTGGACCTATTCTCTAGTTCCGCAATCAATGCGCAGGCTCTAATTTTTGGCGCACCGGTCATCGAGCCGCCCGGAAACAAAGCGCTAAGGGCATCAAAGCCAGTCTTAGTATCCGCGAGCTCTCCTGCAACATCAGATTCAAGTTGATGAACGGTCGAATATGACCGCAGCGCCAATAGCGACTCAACTGTGATTGATTGGGCCGTGCAGACCGATGACAGATCATTTCTAATCAGATCAACAATCATTAGGTTTTCTGCTCGTTCTTTCTCATCGGCCCCAAGCGAAGCCTGCAAGGCCGAATCGATTTCAGGATCACTCGATCTAGCCCGAGTGCCCTTGATGGGCGAACTGGTAACCCTCACGCCAGAAACTGTCAAGAACCGTTCAGGCGAAATGCTCAAGTAACTAACACCATCAACTTTTAGATAGCTGCAGTAGGGAGCACCGTGATCTTTTCTAAGGCGAAGAAACAGCGCTAGTGGGTCTCCAACATAATCCGCTGACAATTCAGTTGTCAGACACAGCTGGTAGATCTCGCCTTTGGTGATTTGATCTTTAGCCTTTTCGATGTTTGCAAGGTAGTCATTCTTGGTGTCCTTGACTTCAAAGCTGGCGGCTGTTGCAGCGTCGTGACTGAGCGCGTAGTTGGCCGCATCTCCCCCAGCTAGAGCCAATCGCAACAAAGCGGCGTGGAACCAATCGGCAAAAGACGCCCTATCAACAAACTCGCCAACAAAAAACATGGCCCGATTGTCATGATCGTAGACAAAAGCCCTGTCCACCTCAATGCCCGAGACAACCAGTGGCCCCTTTTCGGGTAGTTCGTATTCAATGACGCCTACGAAGCCAGGGCGAAAACCAAACGGCAGGTTGTGATTTTGCTCGTCTTTGGCATACTTCGGCAACTGGGCAGTCTTTGGTCCGGAGCCAATTATCGAAAATCGAGCGTCATGGTGATGTTCCCGGTCCAACCAAAACGAGTTTGGTTTACTCCCGAAAAAAGCCACAAAAGTATCAGCCACGGGGCTCCACCCGGCTATGCGTTCATAATAAAGTGGCATCTAATCCTTTTCCAGACCCGTATTCTAGACAAGATGAGCGTATCTGGAGATTTCTTTCAATTCACCGGCGGTGAGTTGAATCCGATTGACCATGCCATCCCAACCACTCTTAGCGTGGCGGACAGTTGGCTGGTTTCCAACGGTTCAACCCGAGTTATAGATCGGCACTTTGCGAGGTTTTCTGGTTCGGTTACCAAAATACAGCAGCAGGACCTGAGTGGCTTTTTTGACGCCGTCGTGTCCGCAATTCCGGCGGAAGGCGAATGGTTTCCAAGAATCGAATTCCGCAAGGAACAAAACCCTGGTGAACAGCTATTTTTCCGACTCCGCCAGGCACCGGTTAGGACCCTTACCTGTTCTCTATGGTCATTAGACGAGCCGGATCCTCGGGTTGACTATCAAGTCAAAGGACCGGATCTGTCGGTGTGCCAAAAACTTAGAAGAAAAGCCAACCTCCACGGCGCCGACGAAGCGGTGATTTTAGATGCCCACGGGAATGTTGCGGACGGAGCGCTATCGTCGATCGTTTGGTGGCGTGACGACGTGCTTTGCGGACCTGATGACTCAACTGACTGGCTCCCATCAATCACCAGAGAACTCGTTTTCGAGATGGCAAATCAGGCAGGATTTGAAACTGCCTTCGTGAACTCTCGGCCTGAGGACCTAGCAGGCTGCGAAGTTTGGAGCCTTTCAGCACTGCAAGGAATCAGAGGCGTAACTCATTGGCAAAACATTCCGCTCTCGAACCTAAATAGGCTCAGCTCATTTCGCAAACGCTTAGCTCTTCTCACCAACTCGTCCCAAAGCGACGACCTTTCGATCGCCTAGTAAAAACTAAAAACTAGATCCAGGCCTCAGGGTAGTTACCCTTGTCGAGGATTGGCAAAAACAAAAAACTGAGCCATAGTTTCCAAGGAATTTTGTAAATGTCTCAGCTAAGACTTACACTTCTAACTATTCGAACAAGTGTTCGAATAGTTAGAAGGGGCGCTAGCTTTGGAAACAGAATTAGTCACCGGTGTCGTACTTGATGCTGACGGTGCTCCGGCCTGCTTTACCTGGCGCGATGCTGTCTTTTTGACCACATCTCGGCCGGTTCGTTGGTACTCCAGGTCACTCTGGTGGCAACATGCAGGTCAGGCCCACCCCGGTCAGGGTCAAAACCTGGTTGAGACAGAAATGTGGCGCTTGTGGGCAGCAAGCCCTGAAAATAGATACTTTTTCCAGCTAAGGCACCAAATGCCCGGTGACAACTGGCAAATTGAGCAAGCCACGCCCTAAATGAGCTTTACTCACCTAAACGTCAGCTCCGCCTTCTCTGCCCACTATGGCGTAAACAGACCTGAGCAGCTTTGTGCGGCTGCAAGCTCGATGGGCTGTGAATCTTTAGCAATAACCGATCGAGATGGCCTCTACGGGGCAATAAAGCACATAGGGGCATGTATATCTACTGGCATAGCTCCGATTGTGGGCGTCAGCCTAGAAGTGACTGCAGATAAGTCGCTGGGGCGCGTTCTGATTCTTGCTCACGGAAACAACTCAGGTAAGGGTTGGGCAACTCTATGTCGCATTATCTCTAAGGCGCAGGAGAGAAAAAGTGGGAAAAAAGATGTCTCGATAAAAATTGGCGATCTTGCTGGCTTTTTCAAGGAAGAGACTTTTTGCACGATACTGATTGGCCTTGAAAGCTCATTGGCTGATGCTGCACTCACCTCCAGAGTCACTGCGCGTGAGCTAGCAACGATGTGGCGAGAGTATTTTCCAGCCCCGGCTGCACTTGCCATCGAAGTGGTGAATCACATGACTGAGCCCGGTAAATTAGGTTCCGCGCAGCACGCAAAGGCAATGCTTGATCTAGCAAAAACAGTTGGCATTCCTCCGGTAATAAC
The DNA here is from genome assembly GCA_937920245.1 of uncultured Microbacteriaceae bacterium. Taxonomy (GTDB): domain Bacteria; phylum Actinomycetota; class Actinomycetes; order Actinomycetales; family Microbacteriaceae; genus Aquiluna. Next base: position 36,532 of record CALGUV010000149.1, on the reverse strand, counting down.
CAACGCCGTTCGCTACATAGAACCGGATGGTGCGCTAACCGCAGATGTTTTAGATTCCGCAAGATACCTAGAGCCTCTAGGTCTATTTACCCCACAGCCAAACGCTCAGGCCTGGCTAAAGCCATCTCATCAGATGGCAACACTGGCTCTGGAGATAACTGAAGACACCACCGAGTCAGTAGCGCTTCTGAGAACAACAGAACTTCTAGCCCAAAAATGTTCTCTAGATCCAACTGACGATTGTGGCTGGAACCAACCAAAGACTCCAGAGCAATCTTCGCTTGGAGTGACAGAAAACCCCTTCGAAGTTCTCTGGCAAAGAAGTCATGCTGCAATTAGCTTGCGCTACCCAGGAATCAAGGCAGCCGAACTCGCAACCATTCAACATCGACTCTCCAAGGAGCTGATAGCGGTAAACAAGCTTGGGTTTGCAACCTACTTTCTAACGGTTGCCGATGTGGCTCAGATGATTAGAGACATGCGCATAAGAATTGCGGCGAGAGGTTCCGGCGCTGGCTCTTTGATCAATTACTTGCTTGGCATAAGCAGCGTTGACCCGATAGAAGAAGGCCTGCTATTCGAAAGATTTCTTTCGACAGAGCGCAGCACCTTGCCAGACATAGACATTGATGTTGAATCTGCTAGGCGACACGAGATTTATCGCGCAATCTTTCGGCGCTACGGCGGTAAACGAGTGACCCTACTTTCAATGCAGTCCACCTACCGAGGCAGAGGTGCTGTCAGAGACGGCGGAATGGCGCTTGGATTAGACGACCAGCAGGTAGACGAGATTGCCAAGAACATGTGGCGGTTTTCGGCAAAAAACTTTCGATCAGAAATGTCGAATAAGCCCGAGCTTGCAGACTTTTCCAAGCTCACCGAATCTGACCGCAAGCTAAACCTGCTGGTTGATATAACCCAGCGACTAGACAGGTTGCCTAGACACATTTCCATGCACCCATGCGGTGTGATTTTGGGAAACTCAAGACTGCTTGACCTAACCCCAACCGAACCGAGCGGGATGGGCTTACCGATGAGCCAGTTTGATAAAGACGACATGGACCCCATGGGCTTTCTAAAGCTCGATGTACTCGGCGTTCGAATGCAAAGCGCAATGGCCTACACAATCAAAGAGATTAAAAGAGTCAAAAATGTGGACCTTGATTTAGACAAGGTCGCAAGAGACGACCCAACCGTCTACAAGATGATCAGGACCACCAACACCCTGGGATTGTTCCAAATCGAAAGCCCAGGTCAAAGAGAGCTCACCGGCAAGCACCAACCAACCAAGTTCAATGACCTCACGATGCAGATTTCACTTTTTAGACCGGGGCCAATGAAGGGCAACATGATTAAGCCCTACCTCGATGGCAGGCACGGCTTTATCCAGCCGGACTACATGCATCCAGATCTTCATGACATCCTCAAAGAAAGCTACGGAGTGGTGGTCTTTCATGAGCAACTAATGCGCATAATGCAGGTGATGACGGGTTGCTCTCTAGCCAGGGCCGATGAAATGCGTCGACAGCTGGGTAAGCCAGATAAGGCTCGTATAGTAGAGCGCTACTTCAAAAAATCAGCCGCGGCCAGAGATTACACTCCAGCCGTAGTGGATCGTGTGTGGTCAATCCTCGAAGGTTTTGGAAGCTTTGGCTTCTGCAAGGCACACGGTGCTGCATTTGCAGTCCCCACGTATCATTCAGCGTGGCTAAAAACTCACTACCCCACCGAGTTCATAGCGGGGCTGCTAACCCACGACCCTGGAATGTACCCGAGAAGATTGCTGCTCGCAGAAGCTAGAAGATTGGGAGTTCGACTTCTTGGCATTGACGTAAATTATTCAACCAGTCAATACGTTGTCCAGAAAAGTGGCAAAGAGCTTGGAGTGAGGGTCTCGCTCGGTGAAATTTCGGGTATCTCAAAGCCTGAGATGGATCGAATAATTTGTGAGCAGCCCTACACAGATGTGACTGACTTTTATCTAAGGGCCAGGCCTTCGAGGCGAACCCTAGAGCGCCTTGCACTAGTGGGCGCGCTGGACACAATAGCCGGAGTATCGAATGAAGAATCAATCCACAACCGAAGTGATCTACTGGTAAAGATTAGACAGATCAGCTCAAAAGCCGCACCAAAAATTGATAAAAATCAGTTGGCATTTGACCTGACAAACCTTGATCAACTTCCAGTGGGGAACACTCCACCCACCAGGCAACAGAAACTTGCAGCCGAAATGGCTGTTACCGGGATGGACATCTCCGAACACCAGATTCAAAAGTTCCAGCAGATGCTAGAAGAAATGGGAGTTGTGCGAGCAAGTGAAGTTGGCTCACTGAGGAGCAACACCGAGGTTCTGGTTGCCGGAGTCAGAATTGCAACCCAAACTCCCCCTATGCGCAGCGGTAAGAGGGTCGTATTTATTAGCCTGGACGATGGATCCGGGATTGCAGATGCAACGTTCTTTGATGAGGCACAACGTCGATGCAGCCAGTTGTTATTTCAAAATAAGTTGCTTCTAATATCTGGAAAAACTCGCCGCACCGGAGTTCGAGGGGTGTCAATACTCGCCGAAAACGCTTGGGACCTTCGCCAGTTATGGCAGCAATGGGAGAAACGGGCCTCTTAGTTTTGGTTGAAAATAGAAAGCAATCGAAGAATCTCGACGTATAGCCAAATGAGAGTAGCCGTCAAACCAAATGCAGCTCGCCACTCCATCTCCTCGGGCCAACGCTGACTAACACCCTGGCTAATAACCTCAAAGTCAAGATTCAAAGTAAACGCGGCAAGCCCTACTCCAACCAAGGCAATTAGCCAGCCGAATGGTGAGCTGTAAATGCTGATGCCGGCAAACATTGCAAAGCCGAGATTTACAAGAGCAAACACCAGGTATCCGGTGACCGCAAAAGTCATGAACCGAGTAAAGCGCTGATCAACCTTTATCCAGCCAAAACGATAGGCCGCAAACATCGTGCCGGCAGTTGCAAAAGTTCCGATAACCGCGGTCTGGACAATTCCAGGGTAGAAGGACTCCAGCAAACCGCTGATACCTCCGATGAAAACACCCTGAACCAACGCGTATGCCATATAAAGGCCTGGGCGTACCTTCTTGCTAAAACTTGCCCATAGACCAAGACCTAGGCCAAGGAACATCGCGGGAAAAAATAATGAGTAAAGCTCCAAGTACCAAGTCGCACCTGCTCCAACAAGAACTGCCAAAAACATACCTAGGACCTTTGAGGTGGTGCCCTCCATGGTCATAGGCTTGGAAGTCATGCGATCAAATTCGATGTCGACTTGATTTTGGTTCGCAGCGGCCAGTCCGGAACGCATGCTTTGGTTAAAAGCAGGATTATGAGAAGCCACTTCTATCCTTTCTTGAGGGTTTACAACTTTGAGGAAGTCTAAGCCAGATTGCTGAAAATTTGCTGGAAATCAGATTGGTTATTCGGACTTTATGTTCGTAAATCGGCAGACAAAACCACAACAAGATTGCAAGAGAAGATTCCAGCGGCCAAATTAAGCCTGTCAAAACCACGGTGGACCTGAGGGGACTCGAACCCCTGACCCCCTGCATGCCATGCAGGTGCGCTACCAGCTGCGCCACAGGCCCGTGAAGTGCCTAAGTCTACACAAAAAACCTATGCAGTTGGAACAACTGGGCAATCACTCCAGAGGCGCTCTAGCGAATAAAATTCACGCTCCTGCTCGTGCATAACGTGAACGATTAGATCCCCAAAATCAAGCAAAATCCAACGGCCAGTTTGCCTGCCTTCGCGGAAGCGGGCCTTCACTTTTTGCTTTAGCAGCTCATCCTCGATAGCGTCCCCAATTGCCTGAGCCTGACGCTCGTTGGTGGCGCTAATCATCAAGAAGACCTCTGCAAGCGCAAATGGCTCGGTGACATCGAGGGCGACTATGTTCTCTCCCAGCTTGTCAGAGGCTGCTTTCGATGCGGTTTTAACTAGTGAAATAGTCTCTTTGCTTGCTGGCAAGTACTTAGCCTCCTATGGCCCCGAGAATGGTGATACTGGCAAGTATGGCAGCAATTGCGAGAACTAGCGCGCAGACAGCTAGAGCCCACGGCTTCCACCATCCCCTTCGCAGCACAGATTGAGGGACCACTCCGATGGATGAGCGTTGATCAATCAAGTCCAGTGCGCTTATCGGACTAACGGTTGACACCACGCCAAAAACACTCTCTTGGCCTTGTGAAATTCCGTCGAGGTCGAAACCGGCTGTATGCGCGCCGGTGGCAGGGTCTGAAACGATAGAAATAGACCCGGTTGTGAAAATCTCGCCAGTATCCATGGGTAGCGAAATCGCTTCGGTGACCCCCTGCAAAACAATTGATTGTGTGCTTGGTTCGGCAAATAAGTTTGCACCGGTAAACAGCTGCTCCTCAGGGGGCTCGATCGCGCTAATTCCTGAGCTATCCTCCTCAGAAGTCACCGACGTCACTTCGGCAACAGTCTCCGAAGGCTCTCTGAGGCTGCGCCTTGAGAGCAGCTGGGAACTAGCGGGCTTTTCGAGCAAAGGGGGCTTGAGGTTGGTGCTCCCCACAATACTTGGATCGTTAGCTTCTGCTGTTGAACTCAGAAGACCCTGTTCGCGCATTTGCCTGCGCGTAAGCGGTGGAGACGCCACTTCAATCGTGTCAAAGTGCTCTTCGACCAGTTCAGGGGTTTGACCTTGAAATGGCATTTGACTCGATACCAGCTGTTCAATCGGCTCTGGAACTCTCGGTTCGCTGCTTGCTCCGGCTCTCTCAAGCTCTCTTAGCTCGCGCCTAGTCATGGGAGTTGTCAAGACTCCCCCTCGTATAGCTTGTGCTTGGCAATGTACTGAACAACTCCGTCGGGAACCAGGTACCAGATCGGCTTACTCGCACCAGCTCGCTGTCGGATGTTTGTCGATGAGATAGAAAGGGCCGGCACCTCAAGAACCGATATGTTGCCCTCGGGTGCTTCTGGCAGCTCTAGGTTGTGACCGGGGCGACTAACAGCTATGAACTCGGCCAAGGACCAGATTTCGTCCACTTCTTTCCAAGCCAAGATTTGCGCGATCGCATCGGCTCCAGAGATAAAGAATAAGTCGGCATCAGGCATCAGAGCCAAAAGATCGCGCAGGGTGTCGACCGTATAGGTAACACCTGGTCGATCGATGTCGATTCGACTGACCGTGAACTGAGGGTTGGCGGCAGTCGCGATGACGGTCATTAGATATCGGTGCTCAGCGGAACTAACAGGCTTCTTGTGCCAAGGCTGACCAGTTGGAACAAAGACCACCTCGTCTAGGCTGAGGGCTGCCGCGACTTCGCTGGCCGCGACTAAGTGGCCGTGATGAATTGGGTCAAAAGTTCCACCCATCACACCAATGCGTCGTCGCTTGGAAGTCATCCTGGACTAGTGGCCGGCCCTGGAGCCCGACTCCTTGTGGGAATGCCTGTTCGCCACGTCTCGATAAGACCAAGTTATTGCAGCAAGAACCAAGAATGATGCGAAGGCTATGATCCCAAACATCAATCCAGGAATCGGCAGTTCAGTGTGATGAATAATCACACCTTCCTCAAATAATATGGAAATCATGTTCTTGCCCCTTCTTCTCCCACTAGTTTAGCTGCGGACCTGTCCGCTTCCGCGAACCATCCACTTGGTTGATGTTAATTCCCGAAGGCCCATTGGGCCTCTTGCGTGAAGTTTTTGAGTAGAAATCCCTACCTCAGCGCCGAAGCCGAACTCTCCCCCGTCAGTAAATCTGGTGGAGGAGTTGACCATAACTACCGACGAATCCACTTCGGCAAGGAATCGCTCCGCGTTTGAAGCATCGGTTGTCAAGATTGATTCAGTGTGCTTGGTCGAAAACTCAGTGATGTGAGACAGCGCGGAATCTAAATTGGCAACCACACGGATAGCCAGATCCAAACTCAAGTATTCGGTCGCCCAATCATCATCTGTTGCCGGAATCGCATCCGGGATATGTAGCAAAGTCTCCTGGCAACCGTGGACCGTGACTCCGTTTTCCTTCAACTCTTTGGCGAGTGCTGGCAGAAGCTTCTGCGCGGCATCGGCGTGTACAAGCAGCGTCTCGAGAGCATTGCACACCGAGGGGCGTTGCACTTTCGAATTGATAATTATAGGAATCGCCGTTGCTATGTCTGCTGAGGCGTCCACAAAGATATGCACAACACCGTCGCCGGTTTCAATCACTGGCACTGTCGATTCGGTGACAACTGTTTTGATTAGGCTCGCGGACCCACGAGGAATAAGAACGTCAACCAGACCATTCGCCTTCATGAGCTCAACAGCGCCATCTCTGCCAAAAGGATCCACTGTCGAGACAGCCGACTTCGGTAGTCCCGTTTTTTCCAGTCCAGCTTGGATTACACCAATCAGGCTCTTATTCGTATTTTCGGCAGCACTGCCGCCTCTCAGTACGGCGCAGTTTCCGCTCTTAATGGCTAGGCCAGCAATGTCAATTGTCACGTTGGGTCGAGCCTCATAAATGCAGCCAATAACACCAAACGGAACCCTAACCTGCTGGACCAGTAAGCCATTCGCCAGTGTCATTCCCCGGACTGACTCTCCAATTGGGTCTTCCAGTTGGGCTATTTTCCTAAGCGCAATGGCCAACGACGCAACCCTTGCCTGGTCAAGGCGCAACCTGTCCTGAAGGGCGAGACTTACGCCATTTGTCTCTGCGGCAGTCATATCTAGCTGGTTTGCCGCGATTATCAATTGTGAGCTGCTCTCGAGCTCTGACGCGATGTTTTCCAGTGCCTGATTTTTCGCAGCGCTGTTTGCTCGACCCATTGCGGCTGAGGCTGCCTTGGCATCCTGCAAAAGCTTTTGAACACTCATCCTAAAATTCTAGCCCTTAGGTCCAGGCTCAAACCAAGTGTGTCTGCAGTCACCATCAATCAACTGACTGACGCTCTGGCTGGATGTCAGAATCACTCCAACCGAGGCCTCCGTCGCTAATTTGGCAGCTGACAGTTTTGTCAATGCGCCTCCGGTTCCATAGCCGGTCGAGGTGCCAGAGACTTCAACCCAAGATAGATCCGAGCCGAAAGCTACAACCGGAATATGCTCTGAGCCGTCCTCCTGCGGAGGTTTGGTGTAAAGCCCATCGACATCACTCAGCAGAATCATAAGATCGACATTGGCCAAACTTGAAACTCGGGCTGCAAGCTGATCGTTGTCGCCAAATCGGATCTCATTTGTTGCCACCGAATCATTCTCATTGATTATCGGTAAGACCTTTATCTCTAGAAGCCTTTCGAGTGCGCGCAGCGCATTCAGCGACGTAACTTCCTGGTCCAAGTTCTCTACCGTAAGAAGTATTTGGCCAGGCATTAGATTGTGGCGCTCAAGAGACTTTTCATACCGACTCATTAGCTTTGCTTGACCAATGCTGGCCAGCGCTTGCGACGTCGGCAGATCCTCCGCTTTGACAGTGAGGCCTATGAATGGCGCAGCCGTTGCGATTGCCCCTGAGCTGACCACGATAACGTCCTTACCAAAAGCTATCAGTGCAGCGCTAAGATCGACGATTTTATCTAGATTGGAGTGGTTTACACCGGTTATAGAGCTCGATCCAACCTTGATGAGAATTCTGTTGGCTGATGCAATCCGTTCGGAGGTTTTCACTCTTGGTCTTCTTCTACGAAGACGCTGGCCTCTCGAACGGCAGCACGTTCTTCACGGCCCTTGGCTCGTTGATCCATCATCGCGTAGTATTCGCCACGTCGTTGTTCGTTAGTTCTTCGCTTTTCATCTTCCCCAAGACCGATACCATCGGCTAATTCTGCGACAGAGTCGATCAACGGATCCCAGTCAAACACGACACCATTTTCCTCACCGATGATTACGGTGGAACCGCGCTTCGCGCCTTTTCTCACGAGTTCGTCTTCTATGCCGATTTTTTGAAGACGTTCAGCAAGATATCCAACCGCTTCGGTGTTTCCAAAATGAGTCTGTGCAACCCACCGCTCAGGCTTGGAGCCAATGATTCGAAAAACATCCTCACCGGATATAGATTCTTTTCGCACTATGTAGCTAGAGTCCTCGGACTTGGTTGGGATCAATGAGAATCTCTTCTGGGCTCCCACAACCTTGCCTTCGCGTTCCTTCTGAACAACCGCGCTAAGAGCGAAGTTCAGTTCTTTCAAGCCCTCGTGAGTGGCAGTTGAGACAGCAAAGACTGGGTAGCCCATGGCTTCCAGTTCCTCTGTGACAAAAGCGGCCAATTCCTTAGCATCGGGAATATCTATTTTATTCAAGGCCACTAGCTGAGGTCTTTCGTGCAGAGGCGTCTGCCCCTCGGGCACCTGGTAGTCACGAAGTTCGCCGAGAATCACCTTCAGGTCGGTTAGAGGATCTCTACCCGGCTCCATGGTGGCACAATCAATGACGTGCAGCAGCGCGCTGCATCTTTCCACGTGCCTTAGAAACTCAAGACCTAGGCCTTTTCCTTGGCTTGCACCCTCTATGAGACCAGGTACGTCAGCAACGGTGTACCTTTGCTCTCCGGCCTGAACGACGCCAAGGTTTGGGTGAAGAGTGGTGAATGGATAATCTGCAATTTTTGGACGAGCTGAGCTCATCGAGGCAATCAGAGAACTCTTGCCAGCACTTGGGAACCCCACAAAAGCGATGTCAGCGACAACCTTAAGCTCGAGGATTACCTCACCCTTCCAGCCGGGCACGCCTAAGAGGTGAAAACCAGGAGCAATTCTTTTCTGGTTAGACAGCGCATCGTTGCCGAGGCCTCCCTGTCCGCCTTGGGCAACGACGATTTCCATGCCAACTGAGTCAAGATCAGCCAGCAATTTCCCACGAGCGTCTTTTACTACGGTTCCTACTGGAACTTTTAGAACAATGTCGCCGCCGTGAGCGCCGTTTCGGTAATCGCCAGCTCCAGCTGTTCCATTTAGCCCAGTGCGGTGTGGTCGGTGGTGGTAGTCAAGAAGTGTGGTCGTGTTTACGTCTGAAATAAGCGAAATGGTTCCACCATCGCCACCATTGGCTCCGTCAGGACCAGCAAGTGGCTTAAATTTCTCGCGTTTTGTGCTCGTGCACCCATCTCCGCCGTTTCCCGCGGATAGGTGCAGGGTTACTTGATCAACAAATGTGACCATTCTTCCCTCCCTACAAAAAAAGACGAACCTGGTCCAGGTCCGCCTCTTTGCTGAATCCTGTTACAGGGTGACGATGTTTACTACTCGTCGGCCTGCCTTTGCGCCGAATTTGACTGCACCTGCTGCAAGAGCGAACAGAGTGTCGTCCTTGCCGCGGCCAACATTTACTCCCGGGTGGAAGTGGGTGCCGCGCTGGCGAACGATTATTTCACCAGCATTGACTGCCTGGCCATCGTGACGCTTTACGCCCAAACGCTGAGAGTTCGAGTCGCGACCGTTACGTGTGGAGCTAACTCCCTTTTTGGATGCCATTGTCTAACTCCTAGTTACTTGATCTCTGTGACCTGGACGCGGGTCAAGTCTTGACGGTGACCCTGACGCTTCTTGTATCCAGTCTTGTTTTTGTATTTTTGAATCGAAATCTTTGGGCCACGCAACTGGTCAAGAACCTCTGCAACAACCTTGACCTTGGAAAGAGACTGTGAGTCTGAGGTGACCTTGTCACCATCAACCAACAAAACAGCCGGAAGCTCTATGGAGCCTGAAGACGCTTTGATGCGGTTCATGGTCACGATGGTGCCGACCTCAACCTTTTCCTGGCGTCCACCAGCTCGAACAATTGCGTAAACCACTTTTTGACCTAACTATTAGGGGAAATCTTGTTGAACCACAGAACGTGAGCAACAGCCTCGAAGTTTAGCAAATAAACCAAGAGTGAGCAACACTCAACCGCGTTTTACTCGGTTGTAATTGAAAGCTTACCCGCTGACGTAGCCCGTCGACGCTTTGGCTTCGGCACATCCTCGGCTTCTGGGAGCGAATCAAGCACAGCGTTAAGGATTTCTGTCTTGCCCTCGGGCTCCTTCTTTAGCTGAAGAACCGCCTCATCACTCGAATGACCAGCACTGGCTATTTGATTAACCACGCTCTTAAATGCGTCAGCCTGCTCCGCCGTTACTATTTTTTTGACGACAGTCGGCTTAGTCTTCTCTTTCTTCTTGGTTCGCTTATTCTCCGAAACTTCCGGCATCCTGAACCTTGGCTCGTCGTGAACCACTACGCCTCTTCCAGCACAGCAGTCGCAGGGCTCTGAGAAAGTTTCAAGCAATCCGAGACCAATTTTCTTTCTTGTCATCTGGACAAGTCCAAGTGAAGTAATTTCGCCAACTTGGTTTTTGGTGCGATCCCTTGATAGGCACTCCAATAGGCGTCTTCGAACCATCTCCTGGTTTGACTCTTGAATCATGTCGATGAAGTCCACCACCACGATTCCGCCGATGTCGCGCAATCTCAGCTGTCGAACAAGTTCCTCGGCTGCCTCAAGATTGTTCTTGGTAACCGTCTCTTCGAGGTTTCCGCCGGATCCGATGAATTTTCCAGTGTTCACATCGACAACCGTCATGGCTTCGGTGCGATCAATAACCAAAGAGCCGCCGGAAGGAAGGAATACCTTTCTGTCCAGGGCCTTGATAATTTGATCCCCGAGTCGATAGCTATCGAACACATCCTCGCTTGCGGTGAACTGAACCAAACGTTCGATTAGCTCAGGTGCCACAGACTCCAGATACTGTCTGATGGTCTCTAGGGACTCTTCCCCCGAAACAACCAGCTCAGTGAAGTCCTCGTTGAAGACATCACGGATGATTTTTACCAACAAGTCCGGTTCACTGTGAAGAAGCGTCGGGGCTTTACCCTTTGCTACCTCGCTGTTTATGTTCTCCCACTGCATCTTCAGTCTTTCAACGTCCAAAGTGAGCTGATCTTCGGTAGCACCCTCCGCAGCGGTTCGCACGATAACTCCAGCGTCCTCAGGCAAAGCGTGCTTCAAAATTTGCTTCAGTCGCTGCCTCTCGCCCTCTGGCAGCTTCCTAGAAATCCCAGACATGTTACCCCCGGGAACGTAGACCAGGAAGCGTCCAGGTAGTGAGATCTGAGACGTGAGCCTTGCCCCTTTTTGGCCAACCGGGTCCTTGGTTACCTGAACCAAAACTTGGTCGCCAGACTTTAGTGCTAGCTCGATTCTTCTGGGCTGGTTTCCAGTTTCTGCGGCATCCCAATCGACCTCGCCCGAATACAGCACAGCATTCCGACCACGTCCAATGTCAACAAAAGCTGCTTCCATTGAGGGCAATACATTCTGAACCTTGCCAAGATAAACATTTCCAATGAGTGACCCGCCTTGGCTTTCGGCTACGTAGTGCTCGACCAGTAGGCCGTCTTCGAGAACTCCGATTTGAACCCTGGCATCCTTCTCGCGAACAACCATTCGACGATCTACGGATTCTCTTCTTGCCAAAAACTCTGACTCGGTGACTGCAGTCCTGCGGCGACCAGTGTCCCTCGAGTCCTTGCGACGCTGACGCTTTGCGGCAACTCTGGTCGACCCTGAGTCTTTTTCCTCTAAAGGTTCCTCGTTGGTTTTTGGCTTGGCCTCGCCTTCGGGCCTAGTTCGCTGTCTAGTTCGAGTAGAAGCCGACCTGGTCTGAGCGGACCTGGCCGGAGCTTCAGAAGTTTCCTCTTCGGCAAGCTTGCCACTTCGAGGATTTACTTTTGGAGTAGGGAGGTCTGGTGCCTGAAAGATTAGCTGAATGCTGAGTGGCTTCTTAGGCTCGTCCTTTTTTTCAACGACCTTAGGTGAAGCTTCTTTTTTCACTGTTGGTTTTTTGTCGACTACTTTTTTGTCGACTACTTTTTTAACAACTTTCTTAACAGTCGCCTTTTTTGCAGTCGTCTTTTCTGGAATTTCTTTTTTCTCAGCCACTTATGCCTTTGTAGCCCTTAGGTCCACACCCGCCGAGCCTGTTCTAGTGATTCAAGCCTCAGCCGGAATCTAATTCTTATTCTTCGGGGCATATCGCTCTCCGAAAAAAATCTTTGATGTAAGTGTGAATACATCTTTTGTAAGTATGTCACGACTTGTTACCAAAATGCGATAATTGAATCATGCTATTTCCGATCGCCCTGATCTCAATGGGTGTCATGGGCTGGATCGCTAGCTTTGGCCTGACGCTCGAACGTCTCCATGTCGCAGAAAATCCGGACGCCAGCACCTCGTGCGACATCTCTCCTATCCTTAGTTGCAAGTCCGTAATGCTCAGCGAACAAGCGGCTCTCCTAGGGTTTCCGAATCCACTAATTGGTCTAGCCGCCTTCTTTGCGCCGGTGTTGGTGGGAATGGCAATTCTCGCGGGGGCAAAGTTTGCACCGTGGTTTTGGCGACTATTTCTGCTGGGACACTTGTTTGGTCTCGGTTTTGCCATTTGGCTCTTTACCCAGTCCGCTTACGTAATCGGATCGCTTTGCATCTATTGCATGGTGGCATGGGCAGCAACAATCCCATTGTTCTGGATGATTTTAGGCAGAACCATGAGGGATGGGCACTTGGGTAATAACGAAAAGCTCGGGGATTTTGTCTACTCGTGGAGCTGGGTTTTTACGCTCATGACCTATTTAGTGCTGATCGTATTGATCTTGATCCAGTTCTGGGACTACTGGATAACTCTCATCTAGTTCCTGCCAGAGCGGGTGCTAGCTAAACCAGAGCGCTAGCTCTCGTGCTGCGCTCTCTTCCGAATCTGAGCCATGAACCAGGTTCTGAACAACCTTCGTTCCCCAATCGCGCCCAAGATCGCCCCGTATCGTGCCCGGAGCCGCAAGTGTTGGCTCAGTAGACCCGGCAAGAGACCGGAATCCTTCGATGACTCTTTCGCCCTCAAGAGCAATGGCCACTACCTCGCCAGAAAGCATGAACTCCATCAGTGGTTCATAAAACGGCTTTCCCTCGTGCTCGAGGTAGTGCTGAGCAAGCAGCTGTCTTGATGGCTCTAATTTGACCAACTTCGCAACTACGTAACCCTTTTGCTCGCAGCGTCGAATAATTTCGCCGATTAGATTGCGACGAACCGCGTCCGGCTTACATAGAACTAGAGTCTGCATTTGGATCCTTTTCGTTCAGCTTTTCATAATTTGCTCTTGCTTTGTCTATTGTGCCACCAGCCACCATCGCCCAAATCCACATTCCAGCGACCATTGCACCGATAACAAACATGCCCCAGAGCCAGAAACCAGAGGCCAAAACCGCCACCTGAATCCCCCAGCCAATGAAGTAACCCCATGGCTTGGATAACAGAGCAGGCGTCAGAATACAAAGAAGAGCGACGCCCAGTCCAATTGCCCAAATTACCTCAACGCGCGGCAAGTTCGGGCTTACGTCCGATGCCTTTAACCCAAAAGCGGTGAGGGTCGCGAAAAACACCACAAAGGCCTCGAAACTAAGTGCGATTGATCCGAGAGCTCGTTTTGAAGACCTTTTACTCAACTTCTTGCCCGTCCTGATCGCTTATGTTCGAATTTTCCAGCTGAAGCCTTTCAAGCACTGCCCCCACAAGGTACAGCGACCCGGTAATAAATACTGGCCTATCCGTGCTCACTCCAAGCCTAATTGCCTGCTCGTAGGCCAACCAGAAATCCGGGACTATTTCATCGACGATTAGCCCCTCATCGGAGAAACTATTTGTAAGCTCAAAGGCGGGAAGACCTCGTTCACCAGGGGCCGAGGTAATTATGAGGTGGTCGAATACTCCAATTAACTCCTGGGCCGAAGACTGAATATCTTTTTCTCGGAGCATTCCAACGACACCTATCGCTTTTGGCGCTCCGAAGTGCCACTGAATAGTGTTTCTAAGGCTTACCAACCCTGCTGGGTTGTGGGCCCCATCGATCACAACCAGCGGTTGTTTACTAATGACTTGAAGTCTCCCAGGACTGACCGCATCTGCAAGTGCGCTCCGGAGCACCTCGTCGGCAATTGCTCTTCCCAAGAATGCTTCGGTGGCGACGATTGCGGTCGCCGCGTTTTCTGCCTGGTGTTGGCCAATGATTGGCATCCAGAGCTCTGGGTACTCAGCCCAAATTCCTTGCACACTAAACCTGGTTCCGAAGCCATCTGGGCTAATCTCCGAGTATCCAAATTCATCGCCGGCCATAAAAACTTCCTGAGAAGCCCTTGTGCGCAGAATCGATGCCACGCCTGGCTGCTGAAAGCTTGACACCACAATCGAATTCGGCTTTGTGATGCCGGCCTTGGTTTGGGCAATCTCCTCCACGGTGCCACCGAGGGTTTCCTGATGATCAAGGTCTATCGCCGTGAATACTGCAACATCTGCATCGGCAACGTTGGTGGCGTCCCACTCTCCACCGATTCCAACTTCAAGAACCAAAACATCGATCGGAGCATCCGAAAATACGTGAAAAGCAAGAGCGGTGAAAGCTTCGAAGAAAGTAAGCGGACCCTCCCCCTTGTCGGTGAGCTCCTGGTCCACAAGCTCTAGTAGCACCAGGTTTTCCTGGTAGGCCTCGATGATCAACTGATCATCAACCGGCTCACCGTCAAGCGCAATGCGCTCGTTGAAAGAAACTAAATGGGGACTGGTCAACCTTCCGGTTCTCAAACCGTGCTCCCTGAGTAGCCGCTCAATGATTCTTGCTGTTGAACTCTTACCGTTGGTGCCAGTGATGTGAATTACTTTGTAATTGTTTTGGGGGTTACCCATCATTTCGACTAGTCGTCTCGTGGGCTCCAAGCGAGGCCTAATTTGGTTTTCAGGCCTCCTTGCGTAAAGGGCAGCAAGAACCTCATCGATAGATTGAGGTTGGCTGTCCAAAGTCACTTTTTGGCCAAGGTGATCGCGATGCCCCCGGTTTCGCCTACTGAAAGTGGCGCTGATATCTGACCGGCAGCAATTTCTATGTCGCTTGCCAAAGTTTCCCTTGAGATCAAATCGGAATGGGTTTCCAAAGCGGTTACCGATTCCTCATCACAAACAAGCTGCAGTGAAATACGGTCCGAAACATCAAGTCCGAAATCTTTCCTGGCCTGCTGAATGTGTCGAATCGTGTCTCTGGCAAGACCCTCTGACTGAAGCTCCGGCGTGAGTCGAGTATCAAGCAGAATGAATCCGGAACTGGTCACCCCAACTGCAAAATCGCTGGACTCATTGTCCGCAACAAGAGTCAATTCGTACTCGGGCTCCATCAGCAACGTGCCATCAACGAATATTCCCTCCGCCAACTTTTCCCAGTTACCTGCCTTGGCTTGTCCAATTATTCGCTGAACATCCTTGCCAACCCTAGGTCCTAGGGCTCTGGCATTAACGGCCAGCGATTGCTTTAGGCCAAAGCTTGAGGAGGTTTCGGCGTTGGCCTCCACGATGTCCACGGCCTTCACGTTGAGCTCATCAGCCAACAATTCGGCATAATCTCGAAGAGAATCAGAACCAACTACAGCGACCGTAATTTTTGCAAGTGGCTGCCTTACACGAATTCCAGAGGACTTTCTCAAGGAAAGCCCAGAAGATGCCGCCTCGCGGATCGCATCCATATCCCGAACTAGATGAGCATCCTGCAAGAACTCCTCTGCCTCCGGCCAGCTCTCGAGATGAACCGAGCGACCGTCGGTCAAACCACGCCACATCTCCTCGGCGACCAGCGGCAGCATTGGAGCGATAACTCTGAAAGCAGCTTCTAGAACCGTGTAGAGAGTGTCGAAGGCGTCCTTGTCACCTTCCCAGAATCGATCCCTAGAGCGCCGGATGTACCAATTGGTAAGCACTTCAGCGAAATCCCTAACTTTGGCAGACGCCGCGAAGCTGTCAAAAGTGTCAAGGTCGAGAGTCACCGAATCAATTAGCTCGCGGGTTTTGGCCAGAATATATCTGTCCAATAATTGAGTTGATGCCATCGACGGGCTCGCGGTGTAGCCGGAGGCGTTGGCGTAGAGAGCGAAGAAGTAATAGCTATTCCACAGCGGCAAAAGCGCTTGACGAACACCTTCTCGAATGCCCTGCTCGGTCACCGAAATGTTTCCGCCACGAAGAATCGGGCTTGACATCAAAAACCATCTCATTGCATCGGAGCCGTCACGATCAAATACCTCGTTGACGTCCGGATAGTTTCGAAGCGACTTGGACATCTTCTGCCCGTCATTGCCCAAGACAATCCCGTGGCTCACCGCGTTTTTAAACGCTGGCCGATCAAACAGCGCCGTCGACAAAACGTGAAGTGTGTAAAACCAGCCCTTGGTTTGTCCAACGTACTCGACTATGTAGTCGCCGGGAAAATGGGAGTCAAACCAATCCTGGTTTTCAAACGGATAGTGAACCTGAGCGAATGGCATCGATCCAGATTCAAACCAGCAATCCAAAACTTCCGGCACTCTTCTCATCGTCGACTTACCAGATGGGTCATCAGGGTTTGGTCTAGTTAGCTCGTCGATAACGGGCCTGTGAAAATCGGTGGGGCGAACACCAAAGTCGCGCTCCATTTCGTCAAGCGAGCCGTAAACATCGATTCTTGGGTAATTGGGATCGTCTGATTTCCAAACTGGTATCGGTGCTCCCCAGAACCTATTTCTCGAAATTGCCCAATCTCGAACGTTCTCAAGCCATTTTCCGAAGCCACCGTTTTTGGTGTGATCAGGAACCCAGTTGATCTCCTGGTTTAGTTCAAGCATTCGGTCTTTGACCTTTGTGGTCTCAACAAACCACGATGAAACCGCTTTGTAAATCAGAGGATTTTTGCATCGGTAGCAGTGCGGGTAGCTGTGGTCATAAGACGCTTGCCTGATAAGCCTGCCATTCGCTTTCAAGTCTTGAGTAATCGGCTTATTAGCCTCAAAAACATGCTGCCCCTCGTAAGTGCCTATCAGAGAGGTGAATTCGCCTCTTTCATTGACTGACACATAAGTCGGAATGCCGGCAGCATTGCAGAGCATCTGGTCATCTTCACCGTAAGCCGGGGCCTGGTGGACAATTCCGGTGCCATCCTCGGCAGTTACGTAGTCGCCGACTAGAACTTGCCACGCATTTTCGATGCTGAACTTACTGGGATCGTTGTAGAAGTCAAAGATTGGCTCGTACTTAATGCCACCTAGATCAGAACCAAGGTAGGTCTTAGACACCGCGGCCTGAGCGCTCTCAACGTCTTCGAAGCCGAGTTCTTTTAGATAGTTAGGCAAAAGCGCCGAAGCGATCAAGAATTTTTCATCACCCAAGTCACTATTTTTAGCATGCACCAAGGAATATTCGATATTCGGCCCAACCGCGAGTGCGAAGTTTGTCGGCAGTGTCCACGGCGTTGTCGTCCATGCAAGTATTTTTACGCCTGCAAGTTCACCCTGGCTCGTTACCGGAAAAGTAACTGTTACAGACTGATCCTGTCTATCTCGGTATACCTCATCGTCCATCTTCAGTTCGTGATTTGAAAGAGGAGTCTCGCATCGCCAGCAGTAAGCCAGGACCTTGAAGCCTTCGTAGATCAAACCTTTGTTGTGGAGCTGCTGGAAGGCCCAGATAACGCTCTCGGTGTAGTTCTGGTCCAGAGTCTTGTAGTCATTATCAAAGTCGACCCAACGGGCCTGTCGAGTGATGTAGCTGCGCCAATCCTCGGTGTATTTCAGTACGGAGGTCTTGCAAAATTCATTGAACTTAGCTACTCCAAATTTTTCGATCTCTGGTCGGCCGGATATGCCTAAGAGTCTCTCCGCCTCAACTTCTGCGGGCAACCCGTGGGTGTCCCAGCCGAACCTGCGCTCAACCCGCTTGCCCCTCATGGTTTGGTAGCGAGGCACTAAGTCCTTGGCATAGCCAGTTAGAAGGTGACCGTAGTGTGGAAGTCCGTTGGCAAAGGGAGGTCCGTCATAGAAGACGAACTCCGGGGCGTCAGCTGCGGCTCGCTGGTCAATTGATTCTTGAAAAGTTCCGTCTTTATCCCAGTAGGCCAGCACCTCCTTTTCAAGTTCAGGAAAGGAAGGCGAGGCGATTGGCCCTTGAGAGGAATTGCGGTGCTTTGGATACATCACGGCTTTCGGAGAAGTTACGGTCAAGAACAATGTTAATCTAGAGACTACGAATATACAGAGGTCATACCTATTGAATAACTACATTCCCGAGCCACTAAGGCCCGCCAGCGTTCCAGAAAAAGCCTCCGTAGAGGGCTTAGAGGCCAAATGGGCCCCTGTCTGGGAGGCAAATAAAGTTTATGAGTTTGATTCTCGAGCTCCAAAGGGCGACATCTACTCGATCGACACCCCACCGCCAACAGCGTCCGGATCTCTGCACGTTGGCCATGTTTTCAGCTATACCCACACCGACGTGGTAGCTCGCTATAAGCGAATGAACGGCAAGGCCGTCTATTACCCCATGGGTTGGGACGACAATGGTCTTCCAACTGAAAGAAGAGTTCAAAATTATTACGGCGTCAGATGCGACCCAACGCTGCCATTTGATAAAGATTTCCAACCGCCCCAGACAGGCGGAGATAACAAATCCTCAAGAGTGCAGGACCAGCTTCCCATCTCAAGGCAAAACTTCATCGCGCTTTGTGAGCAGCTAACCGAAGAAGATGAGAAGACCTTTGAAAACCTATGGAGAAACCTAGGCCTCTCGGTCGACTGGGCACAAAGTTACAGAACTATCTCCAAAGAGTCACAACTTGTGTCCCAGCGTGCATTTCTTAACAACCTAGCTCGCAACGAAGCGTATTCGCAGATGGCACCAACACTCTGGGACGTAAGCTTTAGGACCGCGGTGGCTCAGGCCGAGCTCGAAGACCGCGAGATGCCGGGGGCATATCACCGCATCGGGTTCGACGGTCCCGATGGCAAGATATTTATCGAAACCACTAGACCAGAGCTAATTCCGGCCTGTGTTGCACTGGTTGCTCACCCCGATGACGAAAGATACGCGCACCTGTTTGGCAAGAGCGCCAAAACTCCGCTATTTGGAGTAGAAGTTCCGATTTTGGCCCATCGATTGGCACAAATTGACAAGGGCTCTGGCATTGCAATGATTTGCACCTTCGGAGATGTCACTGACGTCATCTGGTGGCGCGAGCTAAAGCTGCCGACCCGACCCATTATTGGTTTTGATGGACGAATACTCCAAGATGCGCCCGAGGCGATAGCGGCCAGCAAGGGTGCTGATCTATACGCGGAGCTCGCTGGAAAAACCGTCTTTAGCGCCAAGGAAATTTTGGTCAAGTCCCTGCAGGCTTCCGGCGACATGGTCGGAGACGCCAAGCCGATTACCCACCCTGTGAAGTTCTTCGAGAAGGGCGAAAAGCCTCTTGAAATAGTTTCCACCAGACAGTGGTACATAAAAAACGGTGGCAACGACAAAAAACTTGGAGAAAGACTAGTAAGCCTTGGCAAGGAAGTTGCCTTCCACCCGGATTTCATGAGAGTTCGGCTTGAGGACTGGATCAACGGACTAAACGGTGACTGGCTAATTTCTCGTCAACGCTTCTTCGGCGTCCCGTTACCGCTTTGGTATCCGTTGGATGCCGAGGGCAATCCGGACTATGAAAACCCGATTGTTCCGAGCGACGCCCAGCTCCCAGTCGACCCATCTAGCGACACCCCAGACGGCTATGAAGAAACAATGCGGGGGCAAGCAAATGGCTTTATTGGCGAACTAGACATCATGGACACCTGGGCAACCAGCTCCCTGACCCCCCAGTTAGCGGGCGGATGGCTATCGAATCCGGAAAAGTTCGAGAAGGTCTTTCCCTACGACCTAAGACCTCAGGGTCAGGACATTATTAGGACATGGCTGTTTTCAACCTTGGTTCGCTCTGAACTCGAACACGGCCAGGCTCCTTGGAAGCACGCAGCCATTTCCGGGTGGATTCTGGATCCAGATCGCAAGAAGATGTCAAAGTCCAAGGGCAACGTAGTTGTTCCGAACGAAATCCTCGAAACACACGGTTCAGATGCGGTTCGATACTGGGCTGCCAGTGCGCGCCTAGGAACCGATGCCGCGTTCGACGAAGGCCAGATGAAAATCGGCAGAAGGCTTGCAATAAAACTTCTAAACGCAGCCCGCTTTGCCCTCAGCTTTGAGCTTCCAGCCGGCGTCACGGCGGTTACGGAGCCGATTGATAAATCTATGCTCGCTAGCCTCCAGGAAGTAATTGCCGGATCAACAGAAGCCTTCGAGGGTTACGATCACACCAAAGCGCTGGAAAAAGCAGAGTCCTTCTTCTGGACATTCACAGACGACTACCTGGAGCTAGTAAAAGAGCGGGCCTATGGCCAAGGCGACTTCACGGAACAGGAAAAGGGAAGCGCAGTTATTGCTCTGAGGCAGGCCCTTGGGGTATTGGTACGACTATTTGCGCCATTCATTCCATTCGCAGCCGAAGAAGTCTGGAGCTGGTGGCAAGACGGCACAGTGCACAAGTCCTCTTGGCCAACTTCCGGTGAGATATCAGGCGAGGATGCTGGGCTAATGATCTTGGCGAGTGCCGCTCTAGTTCAAATCAGAAAGTCAAAGTCGGATAACAAGCTATCGATGAAGGCTGAGATCGCGACTGCGCTTGTTTCAGGTCCAGTTGCAATGCAAAGTATGGCCAAGGACCTAGCGGCTGTTGGTCACATCGCCGAACTGAACTTCAAAGAGGCTAAAGAGGTATCTGTGACAGATCTAAAGTTTCAGCCCGATCAGGACTAGCGCGTTCTGACAGACCAGACAATAATTCCAGCGACAAGTGCCCAGAAGGCTCCACCGATACCAAATACCGAAATGCCTGCTGCGCCAATGACAAAAGTCACAATACCCGCAAGCCTCGTCGACTCATCGCTCACTGCAGTTCTAAGAGACGATGCAAAGGTTTTTATGAGCGCAAGACCAGCCAGCGCCAACAGCAGCTCTCTAGGAACTGCCAGTACGAAGGCCGCAAAAACAGAAGCAAATAGCGCGAAAATTAGATAAACAACCCCGCCCCAGGCAGCTGCTTTCCAGCGCTTTGATGGATCCTTACCGGCTCCATCGTCGGCGTTCAGGGCGGCGGTGATGGCGGCTAGATTCAACCCAAAGCCCCCAAAAAAAGACGTCACCACTGATCCAATACCCGTGGCAACGAAGATTTTCGATGTCGGCAGCGGATATCCCAACCCGTTCATGATGGCTAGGCCCGGAAGGTTTTGGGACGCCATTGTAATCAAATAAAGCGGGATACCGATTGCGACGATTACACCTATGTCAAAGACCGGAGAAATCAATTCCAGATTTGGCCAGAAAGACAAGACCTCGAAGTCCTTGGCCTCTTGACTCATGGCAATGAGCGCAAATCCGATCACTATTGCTATCGGTGAAGCCCACAGTGGAAGTAGCCGGTTCAGTAAGAGCCAAATAACAATTACCGGCATTATCAAGAGCGGAAAATCAACGCCCGAGTGCACTGTCGCGGCCACAAAAGGGAAGATAACGCCCGCCAACATGGCAGCGGATATCTGGGGCGGTATTTTGGCGACTAGCCTGCTAAGGGTTGGCCATGCTCCGGTGAGAACCACCAGCAGGCTGCTAACTATAAATGCCCCGACAGCTGTTTCGAAGTCGACCCCGAGTCCTGAGCTGGTTGCCAGAAACGCCGCTCCAGGTGTGGACCAGACGATGCTAATTGGCATTTTGAGCCAAATGCTGAGTGCAATCGACAACACTCCGTAGCCGATAAGCATTACAACTATTGCGGTTGCAGTCTGGCTTTGACTTGCGCCCATGGCGCTCAGTCCGGCAATTGCTATGCCAAAGGTTGCGATTGATCCGGTTGTGGAAGCTACTGTGCCAGCAAGGTAGGGCGTGATGGCAGCGTTTTTCATTAGGACTGGTGCGTTTTCCGCTAAGCGGATTTGTCTTGAAGTGGCTTGCGATGTGGCTGTATTTCAGGGATTGAACCGGTCTTGGCGACCTCTTCAGTAATCATGACGATGCCAGTGCTGTCGCTACCAGGAAGCTCGTACATTATTGGACCGAGCAGCTCTTCTAGGATTGCTCGAAGGCCGCGAGCACCCGTCTGGCGCTCAAGCGCAGACTCAGCAATATGCTCGATCGCGCCAGCCTCAAATTCGAGATCGAACCCATCAATCTCGAACATGCGCTGGTACTGCTTTATCAGCGCATTCTTCGGTTCGGTGAGGATTTTTATAAGCGCGGACTTGTCAAGCTCCTCCACGGTCGCAATTACCGGAAGTCTGCCAATGAATTCTGGGATTAGCCCAAATTTGCGCAGATCTTCTGGCTGAACCTGCCTGTAGATATCCACTTCATCGTTCTTCTGTTTTAGCTCGGCACCGAAGCCAATGCCCTTTTTGCCAGTTCGCTCTGAAACTATTGTCTCGAGGCCCGAGAATGCTCCCGCAACTATGAAAAGCACGTTGGTGGTATCCAGCTGGATGAACTCCTGCTGCGGGTGCTTCCTGCCTCCCTGCGGCGGTATGGAGGCGACTGTTCCCTCGAGGATTTTCAGCAAGGCCTGCTGAACGCCCTCCCCCGACACATCTCGAGTGATGGACGGATTTTCAGATTTTCTCGAGATTTTATCGATTTCATCAATGTAAATAATTCCAGTTTCAGCCCGCTTGGGATCGTTGTCTGCGGCCTGGAGGAGCTTCAAGAGTATGTTCTCGACATCCTCGCCCACATAGCCAGCCTCCGTCAGGGCAGTAGCGTCGGCGACCGCGAAGGGAACGTTCAGGCGCTTTGCGAGCGTCTGTGCCAGGTAGGTCTTTCCGCAACCGGTTGGGCCAATCATGAGAATGTTGGACTTGGCAATTTCTATATCATCGTGCTGTTTACCAGCGGCCGTTAGAGTGCCAGTTGATCTGATTCGCTTGTAGTGGTTATATACCGCTACCGCCAACTGCTTCTTGGCGCCATCTTGACCAATGACATATTCATCTAGAAAACCCTTGATTTCTTTGGGGTTTGGAAGCTCCATTGATGACAGCTCACTGGAGACGTTATGCCCCAGTTCCTCTTCAATGATTTCATTGCAAAGCTCAATGCACTCGTCGCAAATGTAGACAGCTGGTCCAGCAATTAGTTTGCGAACTTGCTTCTGGCTTTTCGCACAAAATGTGCACTTCAGAAGCTCACTGGTCTCAGATAGTGTCATGAGAAAACCCTATAGCGAATGACCGACTTTTTTGCCACGCCACTCGCCTAAGACCACTAGAGCTTTCTGGAAGTTAGCACCTGGTCTATCAAGCCGTACTCCATGGCCTCTTGGGCAGTCAAGATCTTGTCGCGGTCAATATCTTTATTGACCTGCTCCAGGCTCTTACCGGAGTGGTGGCTCAATGTGAACTCAAGCCACTCGCGCATGCGCATGATTTCCTTGGCTTGAATCTCTATGTCTGAAGCCTGACCTTGTCCCCCGCCTCCCGACGAAGGCTGGTGGATCAGAATTCGAGCATTAGGAAGGGCAAGACGCTTGCCCTTGCCACCGGCAGCAAGCAAGACCGCTGCAGCCGAAGCAGCCTGACCCAAACAAACTGTTTGAATCTGTGGCTTTATGTACTGCATGGTGTCGTAAATCGCTGTCAAAGCTGTGAACGAGCCGCCAGGAGAGTTGATGTAAAGAGTGATGTCTCTATCTGGGTCTTGGGACTCAAGAACCAAAAGTTGGGCCATAATATCGTCTGCTGAAGCATCATCGACCTGAACACCCAGGAACACAATGCGATCTTCGAATAGCTTTGTGTATGGGTTGTGACGCTTAATCCCGTAGGAAGTTCTCTCTTCGAACTCTGGAAGAATGTACCTAGCACTGGGTGCTGCTACGCGGCCCTGAGATGTCTCGATGAAACTCATAATTAGGCCTTTCCAACGCCGGTTGAACGACTTGCGAATTCTTGTATTTGGTCAATAAACCCGTACTCGAGCGCCTCCGCGGCAGTGAACCATCGGTCGCGGTCACCATCGAGCATGACCTGGTCAACTGTTTTTCCAGTCTGCTGCGCAGTGATTGCTGCAAGCTGTCGTTTCATTGACATGATTAGCTCGGCCTGGGTCTGAATGTCTGACGCGGTTCCACCGAAGCCGCCGGCTGGCTGGTGAAGCAAAACCCTGGTGTTAGGGGTGGCGTATCGCTTGCCCTTGGCACCGGAGGACAGCAAGAACTGACCCATTGACGCGGCCATTCCAATTCCAACAGTGACAATATCGTTTGGCACGTACTGCATGGTGTCGTAAATAGCCATTCCGGCGGTAATTGAACCACCCGGGGAGTTGATGTATAAGAAGATATCTTTTTCAGAATCTTCTGCTGCTAGTAGCAAAATTTTGGCGCAAATCTCATTGGCGTTTTCGTCCCTGACTTCGCTACCTAACCACACAATGCGGTCTTTCAGCAGTCTGTCAAAAACACCTGTTCGCTCCATTTGGGGCATTGCCATGAAAATCTCCTTTAGCTACGTAGTGACTACGATAACCAGCAAAGTTGCAACGACGTGGGCTTGTTCGCCTTAGGCGTTAGACCTCGTATTTAACTTTGGCACCCTTGGTGTCAGTAATTTCAGCCTGAGCCACCAAGAAATCAACGGCCTTGCGCCTGGCTAGCTCATCAGCGTAGAAAGCAACCTGACCCGAACTCGCGACCTGTTCGATGAACTGGTTTGGCTCCATTTGGTAGTTCCTGGAAGTGAAAGCTAGGTACTCAATCAATTCCTGATCCTCAATCTTGATCTCCTCGGCATCGACAATGGCATCTAGTAGTAACTGAGTCTTGAAGCCCTTTTCAGAGTCCGCGGTGACTTCCTTGCGGTGAACTTCGTCCTCTAGGCGGCCTTCTCCTTCTAGGTGAGAGTCGACTTCCTTCTTCACAGCTACATCGGAAACCGGAATTTTGGCTTGAGCGACAAGTTCCTCGACTATTTTGTCTCGGGCTTGCAGCACTTGCTTGCGGCCAAGTTGCTCGGCAAGCTTGGTTTCTAGATCCTTCTTGAGCTCGGCTAGCGTGTCAAACTCACTTGCTAGCTGAGCAAAGTCGTCGTCCGCTTTTGGCAGCTCGCGCTCTTTTACGGCCTTGAGAGTAACGGACACCTCGGCCGCCTGTCCAGCCATTTCTCCGCCGACAAGCTTCGAGCTAAAGGTTGTGGTCTCTCCTGCTGTGAGGGTCTCTAGCGCTTCGTCAATGCCATCCAGCAGTTGCCCGGAGCCGATTTCATAGGAAATGTCCTGAGCAGTATCGATATCCTTACCGTCCATTGTCGCGGTTAGGTCGATTGTGGTGAAGTCTCCAGTCTTAGCTGGCCTGTCAACTGTCTTGAGAGTGCCAAAGCGCGCCCGAAGCGCATCAAGCTCAGTGTCGATATCCATTTTGGCTACCTTGACTGGCTCGACCGTTACCGCAAGGTTCTTGTAGCTAGGAAGCTTGAATTCCGGGCGAACCTCAACCTCAAGAGAAATTATTAGTGGCTTGTCTAACTCATCAGCAGTCGGAGCTGAACTAATGTCCGCCTCAGGAGTGCCAAGGGGTTTTAGCTTTTCAGCCACGAGTGCTTCGCGGTAAAAACTATCCATGCCATCGTTGATTGCCTGTGCAATGATGGAATCCTTGCCCACGCGCTGATCCAGAACCGAGGCGGGAACTTTGCCCTTTCGGAAACCTGGGATGTTCACCTGAGTTGCGACTGACTTATAAGCCTTGTCCAATGTGGGCTTGAATCCGGCCTGATCAACTTCGATGGTCAGTTTTACTCGGGTCGGGCTCAGTTTTTCAACGGTCGTCTTCAACTTAATCTCCATGGTTGGGGGTTTTTCTTCAAGCAATTTGTCGGGATGACAGGATTTGAACCTGCGACCCTCTGTTCCCAAAACAGATGCGCTACCAAGCTGCGCTACATCCCGAACATTCTTGACCAAAGGTCAGGAACTCGACCACTCTACCCCATAGAATGATGTCTCGTCTAACAAAGACGCGCGAGTGTAGCTCAATGGTAGAGCCTCAGTTTTCCAAACTGATGACGCGGGTTCGATTCCCGTCACTCGCTCCAAGTAAAGACGCTCACAAAACTTGCCCTCAAGCCTTTTGGCACTTTGAACACCAATAGAGCTTCCTTGAATTCAGAACCTCAATAGAAATCGGATTAGGGCAATTTCTGCAAGGTAGCCCTTCGCGTTTATAGACGAAATATCGATCTACGATCGCGGGTCTTCCCTTCAGATGCTCATCTCTTGTCAGCATGATTCCGGTCCTGACACCAATTTTCATCAGTGTCACCGCATCGAACCACATTCCTGCAACCACTCTGGTTGGAACCAACTGTCCTGGAGTGTGTGGGTTCAGGCCAGCGCGAAATAGCAGCTCGGCTCGATAAACATTCCCAACCCCGGCAATTACGGTTTGGTCCATTAATAATTGCCCGATTACAACCTTGCTACTTGCCACCTTTGTGAGAAATCGCTCAAGCTCTTGATCCCCCGGGTCTATTCGTAGGGGATCTGGTCCAAGCTTCGCTTGTTTCGCAATGACCTCTAGTTGATCGAGCACTTCGCATGATGTTGGGCCAACAACGTCTGCGACCTGGTTAGCACTGATAAATCTTGCTCGAACCTGCCCAAGTGGATCAGGAGGTGTTTCCTCGAAGCTTCGAAAGCGCCACTTGCCATAAATACCCAGGTGAATTCTCACTGTTGCAGTCTCAAATCCAAGATAAAGCTGCTTACCGAAAGCCTCGCTGGAAACCAGTTTTTGACCAGAAACCAGTTTCGCGTCGGTAAAGCGTCCTTGCGGAGAAGTCAGCTCGACTGTTTTACCCAGAAAATGTTTCGAGAAATGTTTTGCCGTTCGGTGAACGGTATGGCCCTCTGGCATCGGATTAGTAGATAACCTCTCCGGTGTTTTCAAACTGCATCAGCTTGCCAATCCGTCGCACGTGGCGCTCATCATTTGAAAATGGCTGAGTGATGAATATCTTTATTAGCTCAAGCACTTCGGCGTTGTCATGCTGCCTGGCACCAACTGCCGCAACATTTGCGTCATTGTGGTCCCTTGCAAGCTGCGCAGTTTCCTTGTTCCAAATAAGTGCTGCCCGAATGCCTCTTACTTTGTTGGCAGACATTTGTTCACCATTTCCACTGCCGCCAAGCACGATTCCAAGAGCTTCCTTTCCGGAAGCTTGGTCTTGGGCAACCGCTAAGGCAGCTTGGATGCAAAATCCCGGGTAATCATCCAAAGCGTCATAAACCTTGGGGCCGTGATCGATTACCTCGTGTCCAAGTTTGGTAAGCGAATCGACTAAAAAAGCGCTCAACTCCATGCCGGCGTGGTCGGTTGCTATGTGTATTTTCATGCTATCCCGCTGTCTCTAATTGGTAACTGGCAACAAAGTCTTCAGGGTTGTCCATTCTGAGCGCGAGGGCCTCACCCCAGTCAAGTTTTATCAACACTGCAGCCCCAGAACTTGGAATAAACGCAAGAGTGTTGGACGCGTAGCGCAGGCCCCAGCCGCCATAGTCTCGCGCTTTGACGTGTATCGGAGCGACCGACTCGATGGCACCAACCGGCACCGTGAGAACCTTTACCCCCCGAAGTCTGATCTCTAGGTTTTCTTGAACGCTCAAGCTGGGCTTGGCCGAAAATAGCCAAACCATTATCGCAACGGGAATCAGGACCAACAGAAACCACTGGCCAATAAAGAGGCTCTCATCGGTTTCCATCCCCGCCTGAAGCAAAGTGGTGGTGCTGACAACCAAAAGAATCAAGAAAAACAAACCGATAAGTAGCGATTTCATCAACGGTTTGAGTAACTTTGCCTTCACTCCGGAAACCTCAAGGGCAACAAGACCGGTCCAATAAAACACAAAACTAATTGTGACCAGCCATAAATAGCTGTTCAGGTCCAAAAACTGATCAGCTTGTCCGCCCACTCCCCAGTGGATGGCAACCGGATCCGGAAGCAATCCCGCTGAAGCCAGTGAAAAACTGACTGCGATAAACCCAATTGTTAGAACTGGTGCCACCAAATAGATTGCGAGACGTGAGGAGATCATGATTTCAATCTACTTCTTGTCTGACTTGGCATTCAACTTGGGCCGGGTGAAGCGCAAAATCATGGACGCGGTGAACGCTGTCAGAATTACATAAGCAAGAGTAAGGGCCTGAAGATTAACACTAAGAACCGCAGGTGCGGCCAGAGCGGCGATCACGATTGAGAACTCACCGCGCGGAATCAGGAACGCAGTCGTTCGCCAAACCGCCAACCGGTCTGTCAGATCACGAGTGACCCACCAGCCAACAGCGTACTTGCCCGCAATGCCAACTACAGTGAGCGCCAATGCAAGTGGCAGCACGCCCGGAAGCTCAGCCGGGTCGGTAGTTATACCGAAAAACAAGAAGAAAATTGCTGCAAAGATATCTCTGAGAGGCATCAGTCTGGATCTTGCTGCTTCAGCAACTTCACCGGTCAGCAACAGACCAATCAAGAAAGCAGCAACAACCCCCGAGAACCCCACGAGATCAGCCAGGCCCGCTGCCAAAAGCGCAGTTCCGAAAACTGTCAGCAAAAGTCCACCGGGCTCGTTCGGGTCCAAAAACTTTTGAAATCTTGAAGAGCCCTTGAAGCTCACGAGAATCACTAGGCCGGTGATAGCAAGGGCTAGTCCAACCGTCAACAGACCGCTCCAGACGCTGACACCGAGAATAACCGCTGAAAGAAGCGGCAGGTAAGGAGCAAGAGCCAGGTCCTCGAATACCAGCACACCTATGGCACGCTTGGAAACCTCTGACTTCCTAAAGCCCATTTCCTTAATTAGCTGGGCTGCAATTCCAGAGGACGACACATAAGTAATACCGGCAAGGGCTAGGGCACCTGGAATCCCCCAGCCCAATGCGAAGCCAATCAAGAAACCAGGTGTGGCATTCGCAATGACATCAATCACACCGGCGCTCTTGCGTTCTTTAAATGACTTCGCCAGGTCATAAGCCGAATACTCCAGGCCCAAGAGCAGCAAAAGCATAATTGCACCAATTTGAGCACCGGTAACTAAGAACTCTTCGCTTAGTGAAAGAGGTATGAACCCTCCGTTACCAAGAGTCAGTCCAATCAACAAATAAAGTGGCACCACCGAGAACTTCATCTTGTTGGCCAAAAAAGCTACCAAACCAAGAACCAAGAGGGCCGCGCCAATCTCGGCGAGCTGCGCCGAGGTCTCGGGTGATGACGCCGCTTGCAGGATCTGATTCATAAATCAATTATTGCCCAGAGTTTGAGGGAAAAAAGCATCTAGGCTGTTTGGAAACAAAGACTTAATGGAGAAAAATGCCAGGGGAAAATCTGACTCGCCAAGAGGCGCAAGCAAGATCCGAAATACTCAATGTTGATGCCTACATGGTTGAAGTTAATTTGACAGAGGATCCGAAGGTCTTTTCCTATGTCTCAACCGTGACATTTGCCTGCAGCACTGAAGGCGCAGAGACCTTTATAGATGCGATCACAGCCTCGGTTGAATCAATCGAGCTAAACGGACTGAATCTAGATCCGTCTGAGCATTCTGATGGCACCAGAATCACCCTGCCTGGGCTCAAACTTGAAAACCAACTCATCGTAAAAGCACACGGATTTTTCTCAAATAGCGGCGAGGGCCTGCACCGGTTCGTGGATCCAGTGGACAACGAAGTTTATTTCTACACCCAGTTTGAGGTGCCCGATTCTCGTCGCATGTTCGCCGTATTCGAGCAACCCGACCTAAAAGCTAGTTTTGAGTTCAAGGTAATCGGCAGTCAGAACTGGCAAATGATTTCGAACTCCACTACTCCGGATCCAGTACTTATTGGTGAGGGGCTTGCCCGCTGGGATTTCGCGCCGACCCCGAGAATTTCAAGCTACATCACAGCCTTGGTAGCCGGCCCCTACACCGTTTGGCGCGATGAACTGACTTCATCAAACGGGCAGGTAGTGCCACTTGGAGTATTCTGCCGAAGTTCGCTGGCAACATTTATGGACCCGGAATACATCTTTGAGAAGACCAAGGCCGGCTTCATTTACTTCGAGAAGCTTTTCGATTACCCATACCCGTTTGAGAAGTACGACCAGCTATGGGTCCCAGATTTCAACGCCGGCGCAATGGAGAATGCTGGTGCGGTGACTTTCACTGAGAGCTACATTTTTAGATCCGCTGTTACCGATGCGGTAAAAGAGCGAAGAGTTGTCACGATTTTGCATGAGCTTGCTCATATGTGGTTTGGAGACCTAGTGACTATGGTCTGGTGGAATGACCTGTGGCTAAATGAGAGCTTCGCAGAGTATGTTTCCACCCTTGCAACAGCAGAAGCAACCGAGTGGACGGAAGCCTGGACCACTTTTGCCTCGCTAGAAAAAAGCTGGGCATATCGGCAGGATCAGCTTCCTTCAACTCACCCAATCGTCGCTGAGATAAACGATCTCGAGGACGTTCAGGTGAATTTTGACGGCATTACCTATGCCAAGGGAGCCTCGGTTCTAAAGCAACTGGTCGCGTGGGTCGGCCAAGACTCATTTATGCGTGGTGTCGGTAACTACTTCAAAAAACACCAGTGGAAAAACACCGAGCTTAAGGACCTGCTCGTGGAACTCGAGGCCGAGAGTGGCCGAGATCTAAAAGAGTGGTCGTCACTGTGGCTTGAAACCGCCGGCGTGAACACTTTGCGTCCTGAAATCGAAGTTGATGAAGACGGAAGGTTGACCAAGTTCGACATCGTCCAAACAGCGATTGCTGACTACCCATACCTTCGTCCTCACCGTTTGGGTGTGGGCATGTTTCAGCTTGTTGGAGGTCGCCTCGAGCGCAATGGTGAGATAGAAATCGATGTTGCGGGGTCCGTAACTTCGGTCTCACAGCTACTGGGTGAGATGAAGCCAGACCTGATACTTATAAATGATAAAGACCTTGCCTACGCCAAAATTCGATTGGATGATGGCTCATGGGCGATAGCGCTGGAGAACTTGTCAGGAATTTCCGACTCGCTTGCAAGGACCATGATTTGGTCAGCGGCTTGGGATACAACCCGTGACGCCGAGGCTAATCCGAGAGATTTCATTCAGTTGGTGCTAGATCACATTGGCAGTGAAACCGAGTCCACAACGGTCACAACATTGCTGCGGCAACTGGTAACAACAGCAACGCTGTACGTTTCCGAAGATAGGAGATCGGAAACAATCGAGCGCATAGCCGAATCGCTAATTGCACTTGCAGAGGCGGCGGCAGCCGGGAGTGACAACCAGCTGCAGTTTGCAAAATTTGTGGCTCAGTTCGCAACCAGTGACAAGCAACTCGACTGGCTAGACGGACTCGTATCTGGCCAAAAAGCTCTCACTGGCCTCACAGTCAACGGAGATCTGCGATGGGAGATCTTAGTCGGACTTGCGGTTGGGAATCGTGCCGATCCAGACCGAATCGCCGCTGAATTGGCTCAAGACAATACGGCAAATGGCAAGAAATTCGCTGCTGCTGCCTTGGCCGCAATCTCAACGCCAGAGGCAAAACTAGAGGCATGGACAGAGCTGACAGAGCGCACCGAGTACTCAAACACGTTGATAAGTTCCGCCTCCGCAAGTTTCGGGCGAGTGTCTGACACCAAGCTGCTAGATATATACGCAGACAAGTACATGTCGATGGCCCAAAGAATCTGGGAGGAGCGCAGTTACCAAATTGCTTCCTACTTGCTAACCAATCTCTACCCGATCGCTCTTGCAAATAAGAGCCTCGCCGACAAGACTCAAAAGCTCATTGATTCAAGCTTCGCTCAGTCAAAGCCAGCGTTTAGACGAACATTGGTGGAGAATCTGGCAGGCCTGGAACGTGGAATAAAAGCTCAAGCCAAAGATCAAGAGGAGAACTAAATGACCTTTACCGAATTCATGTCCGAATGGTCTGCGCTAGTAGCCATCGTCATCATCCTCACCGCAGCTGTAGTGCTGCGGGTGCTGTTGAAAGTGGCATCAAAACGAATTGTGAGGACAATTGTCTCGGGTGTTCAGCGAGTGAAAAAGGATGAGCGCCTGGACGACCTGATGCTGGAGCAGCGACTTACGCAACGAACTAGAACCATCGCGTCGGTGTTGGATAATTTCGCAACCTGGGCAATCGCGATAACCGCGCTAGTAATGATCTTGAGCGAACTCGGCATAAACGTGGGGGCGCTGATTGCCGTTTCGACTGTTCTGGGTGCGGCCATTGGCTTCGGCGCTCAGTCATTAGTGAAAGACATTCTCTCCGGAATATTTATAGTGTTCGAAGATCAGTATGGAGTTGGTGACTGGGTTGAAATAGGAGACGTCTCTGGAGAAGTTGAGCGCGTGGGCCTAAGGGTCACCGAAGTTCGAGACATTCACGGAACGCTTTGGTTTGTTAGAAATGGTGAGATTGTCCAGGTTGGCAATGCTTCTCAGGAGTGGGCAGCCGCGCTCTTGGACTTCCCATTTGCCTATGACAACGACGTTGATCAAGTTCAGGACATCATCCAGACCACCGCTGACGATATGCGAAAGTCCAAAGAGTGGAGCAGAGACATGATTGCAGATGCTGACATGTGGGGAATGCAGCACATCTCAGGTGAGCAGTTTGTAATTCGAGTTTCAATAAGGACCCTCCCCAATCGCCAGTGGGCAGTTTCGAGAGAGCTTAGAAAACGCTGCAAGCAAGCCTTTGACAAGCAAAACATCGGACTACTGCGTGCAAGCAAAATAAATATGGCCAAGTAATTGCAAGATTTCTATGAGCGAGTTGGCGGTCAACCGGTCTTCGAGGAGCTCACGCGAACCTTCTACAAGGGGGTCGCGACCGACCCGATTCTCAAGCCCATGTATCCAGAGGAGGACCTGGAACCAGCACGTGTCAGGCTTCAGTTATTTTTGGAACAGTACTGGGGAGGTCCGACTACCTACCAAGAGACCCGGGGTCATCCACGTCTGAGAATGCGTCACAGTGTCTTCAAGATTAATCCCGCTGCGAAGGAGGCCTGGCTAATGCACATGGAACACGCAGTGAAGGAGCTCTCGATCTCTGAATTGGATAGAGACGAACTCTGGGACTACTTGGAGCGGGCTGCTCACTCGATGCTAAACACTTTCGAGGACTAGGAAAACCTGAAGCTTTCCTTTGCCAGTACGTGACCGAAGTCACTACTGAGACGAATCCAGCCATGGGCCCTGTATACCTTTACGGGAATACCTTTTTGCATGAATCCCAACCCAGCCATGGCAAAGGCTGAACCGGCTGGAAAGTTGTGCTCAATTCCCACCGCTTTACCCCAAATCTGTAGCCTTACACGCGCAGCAATAGCACTCCCGATACTCTCCGGAAGCGCTTCGGCCACGGCAGCAATTCCGTCTTTTGCCCACGCAGAAATTTTCTCTTGTTCGACTTCGCCAGCACGCACCCACCCTTGACGGGGCGGAGAAATTCCGGCCCAACCGACTCTGGCAGCGGTTTTTGGAAGCACCAAAACCAGTTCACCGCTCTCGATGCTTTTTTCTACGGATGCCAATAGAGCCTCAATTGTGAAAAGTGAGTCGAGCTCGTTTTGGGAGGTGAGGTTGATGGTTCTGAGCCCAATTACGGTAAGCCCGTCTCCCAGTAAAGACCCGGCATATATCGGACTTACGTAAGCCGCTAACACAGACCCAAAAGCCCGAAGCCGAACTGCGCCAGTGCTGTCTAATCTCAATGCTCTTTTTAGATAACCTGCGAGATCGACAAGGTCATTCGGGTCCTGAAAGGAGAGATTTTTATCCATGGTCAACTCCTAAACTAGTCAATGAGAGAAGGTTTTTATGCAAGATTCAGTTATTCCTCAGGACCCAGTTGCAGATTTAGTTCGAATCTTGGACCTAGAACAACAGAGCCCGACTACTTTTCTCGGTCAAACCCAATGGATGCCGCATGGCAGAGTCTTTGGTGGACAAGTTTTGTCGCAATCTCTGGTGGCGGCAACCAGGACAATTGAGGCTGGGCGCCCGGTTCACAGCCTCCACAGTTACTTCTTGCGCCCAGGGGACGTGGCTAAACCGATTGAGTTCGAAGTCGACATCCTTCGCGATGGTCGCAGTTTTTCTGCTCGACGCGTTCAAGCCAGCCAAGAGGGTAAGGCAATCTTTTCAATGATCGCGTCGTTCCAGGCCCCAAGCGGTGGGATGAGTCACTCGGATGCCATGCCAGAAAACCTTCCGGAACCCGAAGATCTCCCATCTGCGGCAACAATCCTTGCAAACTTTGATCACCCGATAACCAATTACTGGGCCAAGGCCCGGCCGTTTGACCTTCGGCACACCGATCAACCCATCTACCTATCCGCAGCGAAGGAGCAGTCAGCTAAGCAATGCGTCTGGTTCAAACCCATAACCAAGCTACCGGCCGAGGACGGAGTTGAGATGGCGAGCCTGGCTTACGCAAGTGACTACTCGATACTTGAGTCGATAATGAGGCGCCACGGTGTTAGCTGGGCACACAAGGGTCTTAGTTCAGCAAGCCTGGATCACGCAATGTGGTTTCATCAAAAACCCGACTTTAGCGACTGGCTATTGTATGTTCAGCACTCCCCCGCGGCTCAAAATAGCCGCGGACTGGCCCTCGGCCAAATTTTCAATAGAAGCGGGAGCCTGGTTGCCTCTGTCGCTCAAGAAGGAATGCTGAGGATTCCGGAACTTTCCTAGTCTCTGGTGAGCCTGCGGTAAGTGGAGCGGTGAGGCTTTGCGGCGTCCGCGCCCAGTCGCTTGATTTTGTTCTCCTCGTATGAATCGAAGTTACCCTCAAACCAGTACCAGTTATCCGGATTTTCATCCGTGCCCTCGTGAGCCAAAATGTGGGTTGCCACCCGATCAAGGAACCAGCGATCGTGTGTAATCACCACAGCGCAGCCGGGGAATTCCAAAAGAGCATTTTCCAAAGATGACAACGTCTCAACGTCAAGATCGTTGGTTGGCTCGTCAAGCAGGAGGAGGTTTCCGCCCTTCTTTAGAGTCAAAGCAAGATTCAGTCGATTCCTCTCACCGCCCGAGAGAACTCCGGCTTTCTTCTGCTGGTCCGCGCCCTTAAAGCCAAAGGCTGCAACATAAGCCCTGGACGGCATTTCAACTTGTCCCACCCGGATGTAATCAAGCCCTCCCGATACGACTTCCCAGAGTGACTTATTCGGGTCGATGCCCTCTCGAGACTGATCTACGTAGCTAATCGAGACAGTCTCGCCAATCTTGAGCTCCCCGCTGTCAATCTGGTGCATGCCGGTTATGCACTTGAACAAAGTCGATTTACCGACACCGTTGGGGCCGATGATTCCAACTATTCCATTTCTAGGAAGAGTAAAGCTCAAGTCACTGAAAAGCGGACGGTCTTCGAAGCCCTTGGAAATTTTCTTGGCTTCTATAACTATGTCGCCAAGCCTCGGCCCAGGAGGAATTTGAATTTCCTCAAAATCCAGTTTTCTAGTTTTGTCTGCCTCCGCGGCCATTTCCTCATATCTGGAAAGCCTGGCTTTTGATTTAGTCTGCTTGGCCTTAGGGCTTGATCTAACCCACTCAAGCTCGTCTGCAAGGCGCTTTGACAATTTGGCGTCTTTCTTGCCGGCAACCTGCAGTCTTTCCTGCTTCTTTTCCAGGTAGGTCGAGTAATTGCCTTCATACGGGTAAGCACGACCGCGATCTAGTTCGAGAATCCACTGGGCAACATTGTCTAGGAAGTACCTATCGTGAGTCACGGCGAGCACTGCGCCCGCGTATTGCGCTAGGTGCTGCTCAAGCCACAAAACACTCTCGGCATCCAAGTGGTTCGTCGGCTCATCAAGTAAAAGCAAATCTGGCTTTTGAAGCAAAAGCTTGCACAAGGCCACTCTGCGCCTTTCGCCACCCGAGAGGTTGGTGACTGGAGTGTCTCCCGGTGGGCAGCGAAGCGCATCCATTGCCTGCTCTAGTTGATTCTCGAGATCCCAACCATCAGACGCGTCTATCTGCTCTTGAAGTGTGCCCATTTCTGCCAAAAGAGTGTCATAGTCGGCGTCTGGGCTCGCCAGCTCCGCGCTAATTTCGTTGAATCGCTCAATCTGAGCCATGGTTTCCGCAGCGGCTTCTTGCACATTGCCGAGGACCGTCTTTTCCTCGTTTAGGGCTGGCTCCTGCATCAAGATGCCAACGGTCGCATCGGGAGCTAGCCGGGCCTCTCCGTTCGAGGGGTTATCCAACCCAGCCATAATCTTTAGAACAGACGACTTACCCGCACCGTTTGGTCCAACCACTCCGATTTTCGCACCTGGGTAAAACGCAAGTGTTACATCGTCCAGAATCACTTTGTCGCCGTGCGCTTTACGCGCTTTGATCATTTGGTAAATAAATTCAGCCAAGAAAATTGCCCGTCCAATTTGGAAAAGGGAGGCCCCTCTTCGTCGTTTGCTCTGGGGAAAGTTTATCCCAGTGCTAAAAGGCTCATTGCCCTTTGAAATTGCAAGTGACGAAGAGGGGTTTGGGTCTGGAGTTTAGGGGGCGCCAGACCCCATCGGACTCTAAGCAGGCTGGAGCGTAGAGTCCGAATCTTCGGTTTGCTGGTCTTGACGAGCAACCCTTTCGAATGTGCTGGTGCCAAACAACAGATCGTG
>CALGUV010000148.1 GCA_937920245.1 uncultured Microbacteriaceae bacterium | reverse complement strand
CAAAAGCATAGAGCGAAGTAAGCGCTTACAGTGGCGGATTTACTAAAAAGAGTGAACCAACAAACAAACGGTAGACCACTGCAAATAATGTAACGAAAATCTTGTTGTAATTGGTCGTTCCTCAGACCACTTGTTTACGGGGAAGCTTCAGTAAAGCAGGACCCTGGATTGAAGCTGGGCGTACACCACCAGGTTTCCTAGGTAGGCAGTGCGACTTTCATTCGGGCCACCATCGGTTACCAGGGCAACGCCTTGGTAGCTTAGATTTCCGTAGAGGCGTGCGGTTGGAAAGTCGGATTTTCGATAGAGCGTCACTTCTGTGACTAAAAAAGTCTTTATCGAGTGAGCCAAATTAGAGCCACTTCGAATCACGATTCGATCGCCGACGATTACGTGCCTAAGCTCCCAAAACACTCCGGTTTCGCCCTTGAAGTCAACCGCACCTACGATGACGGTTCTGCCCACGCCACTAGGTGTCGAGCCGCCCTCATACCAGCCAGCAAGATGAGGATCCGCGGGTGGTGCAAGTGAACCCGTTTTGTCTAACGCGATACTCACCAGCGCCCCAGAGAGTCCAACCCTGTCTATTGAAATGGTGAGGGTTTCAAGTTCGGCTACCTGCTTTTGATTTGCATTCGCAGGTGCAGTGCTTGAAATCATGACCAGTGCAAGCACAGCTGCTATGAAACCGCGACCTACATACCCAAAGCACAATCTGGCGCCTGTAATGAAATTATTTAGGAGTCCCGACCGGCGAGATTGAGTGAAATTCGTCACTATTAGTACTGCGCCGCACGCGACGCATCCCCACCCGCTATCGGTCCTGCGGGCACTACAGCGATTTGTAGCACAACATTCTTGAGAACTGGAGTTATTTCAATGTCAAGTAAATTAGGGCTCGGTGCGAAGGTCATTACGGACTTAGGGCCGTAAACTCTCACCTCTTCCGCCTCAGCGGCCACCGCCTTCTGCTGAACTTGCGCAGCCTCAGCAGCTACGGCATCCGCAGCCTCCGAAGCAGCCAGGGCATCCGCAGCCTCCGAAGCAGCCAGGGCATCCGCAGCCTCGAGCGCAGCCAAATCCAAATCCAATGCATCCTGAGCGGCAGCAGCTATCGCCGCAGCCCGACTAGCGGCATCCGCTGCATCCGCTGCATCCGAAGACCGACTAGCGGCATCCGCTGCATCCGCAGCCCGACTAGCTGCATCCGCTGCATCCAACGCATCCTGAGCCGCCTGAGCGGCAGCAGCTAGCGCCGCAGCCTCAGCATCCAGAGCATCTTGAACCGCCTGAGCGGCAGCGGCTATCGCGGCAAGCTCGAGCGATGAATCTACCCGAGTCACGCTATTGGAGGATAAGGCGACAGTTCCTCCTAGGGCCAGGAGGCGACCTGTAACGGTCGCTCCCGCAGCCACGTTGATGGCGTCTTTTGCTAACACCGTTCCCGCGAAGACTGACCCAGCGGCCAGGTTTGTTGCACCGGTTACCTGCCAAAAGACGTTGCCAATGTTGCCACCATTGATCACAGTAACGTTGCCGCCAGCTGCAACGTTAAGTGCTCCGGAGACTTGAATCAAAAACATCGCGTCTGAATTTCCCTCGGCGTCAAAAATTAGATTTCCTGTCAACGACAAAGCGCCTGCTGACTTATAAGCGCCAGCGGTAAAGGTAAGACCGATCAAATCTCCGCTAATTGGCGTGGTCGTCGAGACTGATTTGGCTGCGTCGTAAGCAACCTGAAGATCAACCTTGGCCTGAACTGCGGCCGCATCAGCTAGGTGGAGATTACCCGTTTGAGTAAGGGTGTCCTGCCCGGTGAAGGTGGCCGCCGGGTTCGAACCAATGTCGCCAAGCACGCTGCTAACACCGGCAGCGTTTGTAATTCCTGTGCCCGCCAGGATCGCATAAGTGCCGGCGGTTGCAAGATCTATTGTTGAGGTGCTCAGGGTTACGACGGGCGCGTCATAGCTGTAGACATTGTTGTTGGAAAGAGTGACGGTCCCCCCAATTGCCAGGAGCCTCCCTCTAACCGAGGCTCCTGCCGCCACGGCTATGGCTGTTTTGACCAGAGCAGTTCCCATGAAGCTGGAACCCGCAGCGAGATTTGCGGCTCCGGTTACTCGCCAGTAAACATTGTCAGCCGACCCACCGTTGATCACGGTTACGTTTCCACCGGCGGCGACATTCAGCGCGCCCTCTACTCGGAAGAGAAACACTGCATTGGCGTCCCCACCTGCGTCAAGGACTAGGTTGCCTGTGAGCGAGATGGCTCCAACCGACTCATAGGCCCCGGGAGTAATGGTCATACCGATTAGGTCACCCGAAATAGGGGATACGACGGAAACCGACTTTGCAGAGTCGTATGCAGCCTGAAGGTCTGTTTTGGCTTGAATTGCGGCAGCATCTGCTAGGTGTACTTCACCGGTTTGCGTTATCGAAGCTTGACCGGTGAGGGTGGCCGTAGGGTTTGTGCCAATGTGACCCAGAACGTTGGTTTCGCCTGCGTTGGTAATTCCGCCGCCAGCAAGAACTGCGTAGCCTGCGGCTGTCGCTAGATCAATTGTGCTTGCGGTCAGAGTCACTATCGGCGGATCGTACTTGTGCACGTTGTTAGAGGAGAGAGTCACTGAACCGTTGATTGCAAGTAGTCTTCCCCGAACAGAGGAACCGGCAGCCATGGCAATTGTGGTCTGGGCAAGCACTGTGCCCAGGAGTTTTGCGTTGGCTGCGATATTGGCGGTGCTGCCAACCTTCCAGTAAACATGGTCCAACGAACCGCCATTAATCAGCGTGATTTCACTCGAGGCCGCCACGTCAAGAGTCGAGCCGGCCTGGAAAACAAAAACTGCGTTTGCGTCGCCACCCGCATCCAATATCAAGTTACCAGTTATGGCAATGGTTGCTGCAGATGTGTAGACACCGGGACTAAGGGTGAGCCCGCCGAGATTTCCCGCAATCGTGTTTGTCGAAGTTAGGGCGGAAGCGGCATCAAAAGCCGTCTGCAAATCCGATTTTGCCTGGATGGAAGTATCGTCCCCCAAGTGCAAGCTTCCGGTCTGAGTGATCGTTGCTTGACCGGTTACTGTCACGGTTGGATTGCTTCCAATGTGACCTAGGACGTTTGTTTCCCCTGCGTTGGTAATCCCTGCGCCAGCAAGAATCGCGAAGTCATCCGCTACGCCGAGTGAAATCGGTTCGACAGCTTGACTCGAATCCGAGATCAAAAAAGTGGCAGGCATAACCAGAGTGAGAGCAACGACTGTGAACATTGCTAACTTTGAGGATTTGGTTCTTCGAGGCAGAGCGTGAACTCTAATGAATGCTTTCTAGGTGCCTGCGGCTAACGCGCGTAACTCGCGAATATCGGCCTAACGAGTACTCTACAGCTGTTATCCCCACTTAAGGGGATATTTATCCCCCAAGCAGCTGACACTGGTCCCCCAAATGTGGAAAATCTACCCCAAGGCTCACGGTTCAG
Source organism: uncultured Microbacteriaceae bacterium (assembly GCA_937920245.1). GTDB lineage: Bacteria > Actinomycetota > Actinomycetes > Actinomycetales > Microbacteriaceae > Aquiluna. Next base: position 94 of record CALGUV010000148.1, on the reverse strand, counting down.
ATTAAGTAGCGCGCCCTAAACGCCCATGGTTTGTTGGAAGGGGATTTTCCTATAAACTTTCCCCGCAGCGCATTTGCCTCCACGCAAGTGCGTT
>CALGUV010000147.1 GCA_937920245.1 uncultured Microbacteriaceae bacterium | reverse complement strand
GGAACAACTCCACTTCCACCAACCCTTCGAAACATAATCAAAGAGCTGCGCGATGACTTGGGCCATAACTTTGTGGCCACCGGAGACATTTCTAACTGGGCCGATCAGGGCGTAATGCTTCTAAACCGCTCGTTAACTACCCGCGTCGGTCAGACTGCTGCACACTTCGACATCGGCTGGGATGTTTTTACCTCTCGAGCAATTCAAGTTCTTCAAGAGGTTCACAAGGGCAAGTTAGTCGCGATTCTCTGGGGACAGCGAGCCAGAGAGCTGGCAGTTGATTTGAATATGTCTAGGGTCTTAGAAAGCCCTCATCCTTCTCCACTTTCAAGCTATCGGGGCTTCTTTGGCTCCAAGCCGTTTTCTAGTTGTAACAAACTGTTGACAGAATCACAGCTACAGCCAATCGATTGGAGCTGTTAGTGGTTGATAGCAAAACTCGATGGGCAATGATTCGTCGACAGCGGCAAAACCCTGCCTTGCCAACGCCCGAAGTGCTGATTCGAAACGTTGCTGCGGAAGATCTGCCGGCAATCAAGGACATTTATAACTACTTCATCAGAAACACGGTCATCACCTTTGATGATGCGCCCTTGAAGCTTGATTACTGGCAAGAAAAATACGACATGGCCCAAAAATTCGATTTGCCGTTTTTGGTTATGGTGCGCGGGTTCGATGTTCTGGGGTTTGCTTTGGTTTCTCCTTGGCGACAACGGGCCGGTTATCTAAAGGTTGTGGAGAACTCGATTTATCTGTCGGCACCTGCAACCGGAAAGGGGTTGGGTACGAAGTTGTTTACTGCCCTCCTAGAGCGCTGTCGAGCTGCGGGCATAAAGGAAGTCATTGCGGTAATTGCGGATCGCGGTGCTCACGCTTCGATTGCCCTCCACGAGAAATTTGGCTTTGTGCAGCAGGGGCATTTGGCTAACGTAGCAATTCGCTTCGGCAAGCCAATAGGAAGTTACTTGTTGTCACTGAAGCTGCCAAAGTCCTAAGCTCCTAGGGTTTTGCAACAAGCACTTCTCTGACGTTGTTCCGCAACGTGCTCAAGGCCTCGCGGGAAAGTCCGTCCGTGGTAATCACGCCGTCTGCCTCCGATAGCTCTGCGAAAGAACTGAAGCCTCTAATGCCCCACTTGGTGTGGTCGGCCAGAACCACAAACTTAGCTGCCCTTCGAATTACTTCTCGGTTGGTATCGGCCTCAATAAGGTTCGGGGAGCTAAATCCAAATTCAATGTCCATGCCGTGCGTCCCCATAAATACTAAATCGAGATTGAACCTCGCGAAGGCTTCGGTTGTGATGTTTCCAACTAGAGAGTCAGTTGGCGTTCTAACGCCGCCCGTTAGAACAACGGTTTGATCGGCTCTCGGCTGTTGCGCGAACAGATCGGAAACGGGGACTGAGTTTGTCACGATGGTGAGTGAGGGCATTTCCCTAAGCCTTTTTGCCAAAGCGTAAACGGAGCTTCCGCCCATGAGGGCAATTGCCTGACCCGGATGCACCATTTCGGCTGCCATTTTTGCAACGGCATCTTTAGAGGTCTGCTCTTTTAGCGAGTTGAATGCGAAAGGAGGTTCCACAGTTGAGGAAAGCGAGTTTGCAGTCACTCCTCCGTGGACCTTGTCGACAAGACCTTGGTCGGCCAGAGCTTCGACGTCTCGTCTGATTGTGACCTCGGACACGCCCAGGCTCTTAGCAAGTTCGGAGATTCGCCTGGCCCCCGATAGCGAGACTTCTTCCAGTATCAGAGCTTTCCGTTGAGCTGCAAGCATCGCTGACCTTTCTCTAAAACTTAGGTGAAGGCTAGTGTGAAAAATCAAAAATATTCGGATATTTACTAACAGAATGATTACTTTTGTCGCTTTTTATTCGAAAAGTTTGCAATTATTGCTTAAGTTCGTTTTTACCCGATCGTTTGAGCCTGTGTATTTGGGTCGAACAAGAAAGATTAGGAGGGGACGAGCTGATAAGCGGGCCCGTCGAAAGACGAGCTCGGAGCAAAACTGAAATAGCAACTGAGTAGATAACTGGGTGGCGCTTCGGCGACACCCAGTTATCGCAGAATTTCAGCTATCGTCAATCCAAGAGCACTAAACAGATTCGGACCAAGATTGAAATCTTCCAGCTTTGTTCACCTGCGCCAAGATGGCGTCTCACTGCTAGTAAGCCTTGCGCCCGAACTGGTTCGAATAATCCACTGGGGCGAAGACCTCGGAGACACAGAGGATTTCGATGGCTACTCATCCGCGACTATTGAACCTACTGCCCATGCTGAGGGCGATTCCCCAGACCAGCCCGGCATTTGGCGAGAGCAAGCTCGCGGCGCAATCGGTTCCCCTGTTCTAAAGGGGCACCGAAATGGAAAAGACTTTTCTCCACTGTTTGTCCCAACCAGCCACACAGCTAACGACCAAGAACTGGTTGTCGTTGGCGAAGACGTTTCCGCAGGTTTGCGAATTGAAACAAGTTTTAGCTTTGTTGGTGCGGGTGTTCTAGTTACTGCGCAGAAGGTTACCAACATTGGTTCCGGTGGCTACTGCCTGGAAGACTTGGCCACCTACTTACCTCTGCCAGATAGAGCCCAAGAGTCATTGGATTTTGCAGGCCGTTGGGTCAAAGAACGTCAGCCGGTGCGCAGAGAAATTCAACCCGGTGTTGTATCGCGTGAAGTCCGAGAGGGCAGGACCAGTCACGACTACACAATTATGCAATTGGCGATGACTGAAGCAGCCACTTTTAGAGCTGGAGAAGTCTGGTCGCTGGGCCTGATGTTCTCGGGTAACTCTCGGCACACCATCGAGCAGTTGCAATCTGGCAGAAAGTCAATCTCAGCCAGTGAACTTCTGATGCCGGGAGAAATAATTCTTGAACCCGGCCAGAGCTACGAGGCAGCACCGGTCGCCGCTATTTATTCAAATTCTGGAATAGACGGCACCTCGGACAGGTCTTATCGCTGGCTTCGATCAAGACCTAATCACCCAACCAACAAGCGACCCAGGCCGCTTACCTTGAATGTTTGGGAGGCGGTTTATTTTGACCATGACCTAGGCAAACTCACTGAGCTTGCAAAGGTTGCTAACCAGATAGGCGTGGAGCGCTTTGTCTTGGACGACGGCTGGTTCGGCTCACGGCGGGATGACACTTCTGGTCTCGGGGACTGGGTAATTTCTAAGGACGTATGGCCGGAGGGCCTTGCTCCATTGATCGACGTGGTCAAGGCAAACGGCATGGAGTTTGGTCTTTGGTTTGAGGGCGAAATGGTTAACCCTGACTCGGAGGTCTATCGCGCTCACCCGGACTGGATCTTGAACGTTGCCGGTAGAGTGCCACCGACCGGGCGAGGCCAGCTGGTCTTGGATCTGACGAACCCCAATTGCTACCAGCATGTGTTTGATCAGACAAATAAGATTTTGACTGATTTCGATATTAGCTATATCAAGTGGGATCACAATCGGCCCTTGGTTGACCCTGGACACAATGGTAAAGCGGCAGTGCACGAGCAAACCAAGGCGCTTTACAGGCTGTTCTCAGAACTGAAAGTTAACCACCCCGGGTTGGAAATTGAGAGTTGTGCCTCCGGTGGCGGAAGAGTTGATCTTGGCATCGCTCAGATTGTTGACCGGTTCTGGGTTTCGGATTGCAATGACGCATTAGAGCGCCAGTACATTCAGCGCTACACACAAGTTGCTATTCCACCAGAAATGCTCGGAAGTCACATTGGCCCGACCGAGTCTCACACCACCGGCAGGGTGCACTCTCTAGGCTTCAGAGCAATTACCGCTCTGTTTGGTCACGCCGGTTTGGAGTGGGACATAACTAAGGCCACCGCTGATGAGCAGGCTCATCTAAAGAGCTGGGCAACCTATTACAAGCAAAACCGCGATCTTCTTCACTCCGGGAAAGTTGAGCGGGTCGAAACTAATAACGAAGCCACTTTTGTTCACGGAGTCGTGTCCCAAGATAAATCGAAGGCAATATTCGCTTATGTGACTCTTCAGGGACAGGCTGCCTCTCGAGCAAACGCGATTTTGATTGACGGTCTTGATTCAAACCGAAGTTACTCGGTGAAGGCGGTTTATCCAGTTGGTAAACCGGTGTTTCAAGAGCGCACGGGCCCAAAGTGGCTCGATGGCGCTGTCCTAACAGGCAAGGCACTCACACAGATAGGTCTCCGGCCTCCAATTTTGTTTCCAGAAACAGCACTACTAATCGAAATCGAGGCAATCTAATGTTGAAAACCAACAAACTATTTTTCGGCGGCGACTACAACCCGGAACAGTGGTCAAAAGATGTCTGGAAACAAGACATCGAGTTGATGCAAAAAGCCAACGTTAACCTCGTGTCGCTCGGTATTTTTTCTTGGGCAAGATTAGAAGTTAGCGACGGCAACTATCAGTTTGGCTGGCTCGATGAAGTAATGGATCTTTTGCACGCCGGCGGCATTTCCGTTGACCTGGCAAATGCGACCGCTTCACCACCAGCGTGGTTGTCCTTGGAACATCCTGAAATTTTGCCGGTGAACTTCGACGGCATCCGCTTGGAGTTCGGTGGCCGTCAGGCTTACTGTGCTGCCAGCCCCGTGTATCAAAAAAAGGCAGCTCAGCTAACCGAGAAGCTTGCCGAGAGATATGCCAAACACCCGGCCGTAGTCATGTGGCACGTGAACAACGAATACGGTTGCCACGCTCCTTATTGCTACTGCGATGCATCCAGGGATGCATTCGTTGGTTGGCTAAAAAACAAGTACGCGTCAATAGAAGAGCTAAATACTTCTTGGGGAACGGACTTCTGGTCTCAGCGTTACTACAACTGGGAGGAAATCCCGGCTCCCAAGAGGACTCCGGATGGCACTCACCCGAACCCGGGTGCGCAGATTGACTTTAGACGCTTTACTTCTGAGATCACGCTGAATCTATTCAAGACCGAGCGTGACATCATCAAAAAATACGACAAGGTCAACCCCGTAACCACCAACTTCATGTCTATGAAGTTCACGCACGCCATGGACTACTTTGCATGGGCTAAGGAAGTGGACTTTGTTTCCACGGATCACTACTTGGCGCAGCACGACATTGAAAATCACATCGACTTGGCTCAGATGGCGGACCTAACCAGAGGGTTTGCCAATGGCAAGCAGTGGTTACTCATGGAACACAGCTCATCAGCTGTGAATTGGCAGCCAAGAAACTATGCCAAGACACCGGGTCAAGAAAAACGCAACGCTATGAGTTTTGTGGCCCGAGGTTCCCAAGGCGCAATGTATTTCCAGTGGCGTCAAAGCCAAGCAGGCTCAGAGAGGTTCCACTCCGCGATGGTTCCTCATGCCGGCGAGGACACAAGGGTTTACCGAGAAATTACTGAGCTTGGCGCCTTACTAAATGAGCACCCAGATCTGGCTAGCCACGAAACCGCCAGGGCTGATGTGGCAATGGTTTACGACTACGAGCAGCTGTGGGCGATGATGCAGGACAACCTGCCAACCGAGGACGTCAGTTATCCGGAGACAGTTGCGGCCTGGTATCGAGCGCTCTATAAAGAGGGCATCTCGGTGGATTTTGTGTCTGCCGACGCTGACCTGTCAACACTGAAGGGCTACAAATTAGTTTTGATGCCAATGGTTCACATGCTCTCGGATACTCAGGAGCAGGTGTTCACTGACTATGCGACCAGCGGTGGAAACTTAGTGGTTGGATACTTCTCAAACATTTCCGACCGAACGCTGCGCGTGAAACTTGGCGGCTACGGCGGTGCACTGGTCAAGGACGTCATCGGCGTCTACGTCGAAGAGTTCTATCCGTTTAGAGAAGCCACTGTTGAACTTTCCAATGGCTATCACGCAAAGTTGTGGGGAGAGTTATCGAGGCTTAACGGTGCAGAACTAGTGGCAGAGTTCAAGACTGGTCAAGCCCTGGGAAGCGTTGCAATCGCAAAGCGCAAGTTGGGGTCTTCGACAGCTTGGTACCAAGGTACAGAGCTGACAGACGACTCACAGCGTGCATTCTTCCGAGGCATCGCTGCGGATCTGGGCATTAATGCCACCGGTCTCGAATCCACCGAAGTGATAAAGCGTGGGCCGTACCAGATAGAAATCGATCACAAGGCCAACACCGTTAAGGTCACAAAGGGCTAAGTAGGCAGTCGGCTGAATTCAGCTAGCTAAACAAGGTATAAAAAAAAGGGTTCCGATTTCTCGGAACCCTTTTTATTTGTGCGGGTGAAGGGACTTGAACCCCCACGCCTCGCGGCGCCAGATCCTAAATCTGGTGCGTCTGCCAATTTCGCCACACCCGCGACAACAACAAAGCATAATGGTTTTTTTGGCTGTGGAAAACCCAAGGCCAAGCTTTCGAGTCCGTGGCATTGTTTCGGCATGGCTCAGCTCGAGGAAATTTTAGGCAAAACCAGGTTATTAGCGCGTACCAAAGCGCTCGATATTCAGTCGGCCAC
>CALGUV010000146.1 GCA_937920245.1 uncultured Microbacteriaceae bacterium | reverse complement strand
TACGGGGCCATTTTGCCGAGTTCCTTAGAGAGAGTTATCTCGCGCCCCTAGGTATTCTCTACCTACCTACCTGTGTCGGTTTCGGGTACAGGTATATCTTAATGCTTTAAAATACTTTCGTATTGTGTATGTCGTTCGAGCTTTTCTAGGAAGTATGACATCAGTTGCTTTCTCATCCGTAGATAAGCGTACTCGCAGCTCAGCTCAAGGTGTTTTCTATTCCACCTCTCAACGCCTTAGTGCTTAAACCGGTAACCAACGTCCGGCCAACCTAGCCTTCTCCGTCCCTCGGGACCATCTTAAGATACAGTACAGGAATATTAACCTGTTCGCCATCGACTACCCTAGCATGCTAGACTCGCCTTAGGTCCTGACTCACCCTCCGTGGACGAGCCTTGCGGAGGAACCCTTAGGTTTTCGGGGCATTGGATTCTCACCAATGTTTTCGTTACTCAAGCCGACATTCTCACTTCCGATTCGTCCACATTGGCTTACGCAAATGCTTCACCCTACGTCGGAACGCTCCCCTACCAAAAAGAAGATTGTTCTTCTCAATTCACAGCTTCGGCAGACGACTTAGTCCCGTTCATTTTCGGCGCAAGAGCGCTTGACCAGTGAGCTATTACGCACTCTTTTAAGGGTGGCTGCTTCTAGGCAAACCTCCTGGTTGTCACTGCACTCTCACCTCCTTTGCCACTTAGCCGTCATTTAGGGGCCTTAGCTGGTGATCTGGGCTGTTTCCCTCTTGACAATGAAGCTTATCCCCCACTGTCTCACTGGTGTAACGAAGGCATGTCTAGTATTATAAGTTTGCTACGATTTGGTACCGCTTTCGCAGCCCGCACCGAAACAGTGCTTTACCCCTAGACAGCTCATGTTCCACCGCTGCGCCTCAACGCATTTCGGGGAGAACCAGCTAGCTCCGAGTTCGATTGGTATTTCACCCCTAACCACAGCTCATCCGCCGATTTTTCAACATCGGTCGGTTCGGTCTTCCACTTAGTTTCACCCAAGCTTCATCCTGGCCATGGTTAGATCACCCGGGTTCGGGTCCATAGGTAGGGACAATGCGCCCTATTCAGACTCGCTTTCGCTATGGCTCCAGCCGCATAAGCTTTAACCAAGCCACTACCTATAAGTCGCCGGCTCATTCTTCAACAGGCACGCAGTCAGGGTTTAAACCCCTCCTACTGCTTGTAAGCTTACGGTTTCATGTTCTATTTCACTCCCCGATGGGGGTTCTTTTCACCTTTCCCTCACGGTACTGTTTCACTATCGGTCACTCAGGAGTATTTAGCCTTACGAGGTGGTCCTCGCAGATTCACACGGGATTTCACGTGCCCCATGCTACTCGGGATTTCATCAGACGTTTGATTTATGTTTTCAGTTACTGGACTTTCACCATCTATGGTACAGTATTCAGCTGTTTCACCTAACGAATTCAACGTATTTTTTGATGTCCCACAACCCCGGAATCAATTCCGGTTTAGGCTGATCCCATTTCGCTCGCCGCTACTCAGGGAATCGCGTTTGCTTTCTATTCCTCTAGCTACTGAGATGTTTCAATTCACTAGGTTGTCTCTCTCCTGTCTATGAATTCAACAAGGAGTTCAAGAGGTTGCCCCATTCAGGAATCTCCGGATCAAAGCTTGTTTCCAGCTCCCCGAAGCGTTTCGTCGGTTACTACGCCTTTCATCGTCTCTAGGTGCCTAGGTATCCACCGTAAGCCCTTAATTCATTTTGATTTATTTCATGGTTCAGGTGCGTGCACCGAACGATGGAGGTAAGCGGACTCGAACCGCTGACATCTGCCTTGCAAAGGCAGCGCTCTACCAACTGAGCTATACCCCCATCTTCCATGAGAATTCATTGGGTTGGGCTATTCTGGATTCGAACCAGAGTCCTCACCCTTATCAGGGGTGCGCTCTTACCAGCTGAGCTAATAGCCCAACGCTATTTTTGGTTTCTAAACCTTGATAAAGGAGGTGATCCAGCCGCACCTTCCAGTACGGCTACCTTGTTACGACTTCACCCCAGTCACTAGCCCTACCTTAGACGCCGCTCTCCAAACGGTTAAGCTAACGGTTTCGGGTATGACCAGCTCCCATGGTGTGACGGGCGGTGTGTACAAGGCCCGGGAACGGATTCACCGCAGTATGGCTGACCTGCGATTACTAGCGATTCCACCTTCATGCAGGCGAGTTGCAGCCTGCAATCCGAACTGAGACTGGGTTTTTGAGGTTAGCTTGCTCTCGCGAGATTGCAACTCATTGTCCCAACCATTGTAGCACGTGTGTCGCCCAGGGCGTAAGGGGCATGCTGACTTGACGTCATCCTCACCTTCCTCCAGTTTATCACCGGCAGTCTCTTTAGAGTTAAAATAGGTAACTAAAGATAAGGGTTGCGCTCGTTGCGGGACTTAACCCAACATCTCACGACACGAGCTGACGACAGCCATGCACCACCTGTGTAAGAGGCCGTAGCACATTCTTCTTTCAAAAAACTTCTCTTCATGTCAAGTCCTGGTAAGGTTCTTCGCGTTGCATCGAATTAAACCACATGCTCCACCGCTTGTGCGGGCCCCCGTCAATTCCTTTGAGTTTCACCCTTGCGAGCATACTTCCCAGGCGGGATACTTAACGCGTTAGCTACAGCAGTGTACGGGTCAATACGCACACCACTTAGTATCCATCGTTTACGGCTAGGACTACTGGGGTATCTAATCCCATTGACTACCCTAGCTTTCGTCTCTCAGTGTCAGTGTTGGCCCAGCAGAGTGCTTTCGCCGTTGGTGTTCTTCCCGATATCTACGCATTTCACCGCTACACCGGGAATTCCCTCTG
>CALGUV010000145.1 GCA_937920245.1 uncultured Microbacteriaceae bacterium | reverse complement strand
GTTCTTTAACAATTTAATGAATGAAGACATATAGTTTTATGACTGTGTGTGCTGCTAGAGACTTGTTGAGTTAACTTAGGTTGGCTTGGTGAGGCGAAGGTAGCGTGAACGACTCCCGATTGTGATGACCGGGTGGCGTTTTAACACGTCATGTATATGTATGCTGTAAATTAACAAGTTATACAACAAGCGCAATATCTGTACGATTATCGTTATAAGTTGATTGACGTCAAAACATTGATTTTGAGTGAAGTAAAGGCGGTGTTGAAGCTGGGGAATAAAAGGTCCCGGTACATCAAGCTTACTGATTGTTGTCTGTCTCGTTGCCCTTGGGCAGTGGGTTGGGTAGCTAAGAATTCATGATTATATGGTCAAGCAATTAAGCGTACGTGGTGGATGCCTTGGCAGCTAGAGGCGATGAAGGACGTGGTAGGCCACGAAAGGCTTCGGGGAGCAGTCAAACATGCTTTGATCCGGAGGTATCCGAATGGGGAAACCCACCCAGTTTACTGGGTACCTTGCACTGAATATATAGGTGTAAGGGGCGAACGCGGAGAACTGAAACATCTAAGTACCCGCAGGAAAAGAAATCAACCGAGATTCCCAAAGTAGCGGCGAGCGAAATGGGATTAGCCCTTAAGTTACAGTGGATTTAGCAGAACGCTCTGGAAAGTGCGGCAATAGAGGGTGATAGCCCCGTATGCGAAAGGTCCATTGTAGTGAAATCGAGTAGGTCGGGACACGTGAAATCCTGACTGAACATGGGGGGACCATCCTCCAAGGCTAAATACTCCTAGCTGACCGATAGTGAACTAGTACCGTGAGGGAAAGGCGAAAAGAACCCCGGTGAGGGGAGTGAAATAGATCCTGAAACCGCGTACGTACAAGCAGTAGGAGCCTCTTTTATGGGGTGACTGCGTACCTTTTGTATAATGGGTCAGCGAGTTATTGTCAGTAGCAAGGTTAACCGTTTAGGGGAGCCGTAGGGAAACCGAGTCTTAATAGGGCGTTTTAGTTGCTGGTAATAGACCCGAAACCGGGCGATCTAGCCATGGCCAGGTTGAAGGTGCCGTAACAGGCACTGGAGGACCGAACCCACCTATGTTGAAAAATGGGGGGATGAGCTGTGGCTCGGAGTGAAAGGCTAATCAAGCCCGGAGATAGCTGGTTCTCCTCGAAAACTATTTAGGTAGTGCCTCGCGTTTGACTGCTGGGGGTAGAGCACTGTGTCGGCTAGGGGGTCATCCCGACTTACCAACCCGATGCAAACTCCGAATACCAGTAAGTATTATCGCGGGAGACAGACAGCGGGTGCTAACGTCCGTTGTCGAGAGGGCAACAACCCAGACCACCAGCTAAGGTCCCTAATATCAGTTAAGTGGGAAACGATGTGGGAAGGCTTAGACAGCTAGGAGGTTGGCTTAGAAGCAGCCATCCTTTAAAGAAAGCGTAATAGCTCACTAGTCGAGTCGGCCTGCGCGGAAGATTTAACGGGGCTAAACTGTGTACCGAAGCTGCGGGTGCGCATTTATACGCGCGGTAGCGGAGCGTTCTGTACGCCTGTGAAGGTGTGTCGTAAGGCTTGCTGGAGGTATCAGAAGTGCGAATGCTGACATGAGTAACGATAAGGGGGGTGAAAAACCCCCCCGCCGAAAGATCAAGGTTTCCTGTCCAACGTTAATCGGGACAGGGTGAGTCGGCACCTAAGGCGAGGGCGAAGGCCGTAGTCGATGGAAAATCGGTTAAAATTCCGATACCGATTCTTACTGCGATGGAGGGACGGAGCAGGCTAGGCTAGCACGGCGTTGGTAGTCCGTGTTTAAGCGTGTAGGTAGGGGGATTAGGTAAATCCGGTTCCTCGTTAATCTGAGACGTGATGACGATCTCTTGGGGCGACCCTTGAGAGAAGTAGTTGATGCCATACTTCCAGGAAAATCTTCTAAGCTTCAGGTAAGAATTGACCGTACTGTAAACCGACACAGGTGATCAGGTAGAGAATACCAAGGCGCTTGAGAGAACT
>CALGUV010000144.1 GCA_937920245.1 uncultured Microbacteriaceae bacterium | reverse complement strand
TTAGGGCTGTGCTAGATGCCGCCACCTGGCCAGTCATCGCTCCCGCACCGCCGTTTGCATCGAAGGTTACGCTATGTGTTAGGGCGATAGTCAGACCGTTCCAGGTATCACCCGCGGAGCCATAACCAGTGGCGGAAGACCCAACGTTTGCCAAAGCACCGGTTGCAACATTCGAAAAGGCATCAGTGCCGACACTTGGCGCATTGCCCTTGAAGGTTACTGAGGCCAGCGAGGTGGCTCCGCTGGCGAATTGGCTACCAATGCTTGTGACACCGCTGTGAATGACTATGGATTCCAGTGCAGTGGCCCCGATGAAAGTATGATTCTTGATATCCGTTATCGGACTGTCATCTGGGAAACTAAATGAGGTCATTGAGGTGTTGTAGCCGAAGACAGCCGCACCGATATAGCTGATGCTACTGGGGAAAGTTACTGATTGAAGTGCATATGCCTTGTGGAAAACATGGTTACCGAGACTTACTACCCCGTTTGGGATGTCTATGGAGACGAGTGAATGGGCTTTGAAGAAAGCCTGGTCGAGAAATCGCGTCAGTTCGCTGTCTTCTTCAAAGGATACGGACACTAGATCACTTGCTTCTTGAAACGCAGCCACGCCGATAACAGTGACACTCTTGGGGATGGTTACCGAGGTCAGGCCAGAGTTTTGGAATGCTGCCTGGTCAAGATGGGTGACAGTATTTGGAATGGTGACGGAGGTCAGGTTAGGGGTATTTGCGAAAGCATATTGGCGTATCCTGACGACGCCGCTGGGAATGTCAAAAGACGATATTGAGCTGCCGTCGAATGAATTTGCGCCGATGTCATTGACACTGGCTGGGATGATTATTGAGGCTAGTGAGGTGGTGGCGCGAAACGCATGGTTGCCGATTGTTTCGAGGTTGCTGCCGGCCTCAAAGGTCACCGAGGTTAGAGCGGTGGCGTTGTAGAAGGCAAAGTCGCCGATTGAGGTGACCGTGGCTGGGATAGTTATTGAGGTGAGGGAACTAGCGCCGAAGAACGCCCGGTCTGCGATCGAAGTGAGCACACTGCCGGCCTGAAAGGTCACCGAGGCTAGTGAGTTGGCTCCCTCGAACGCTTGGTAGCCAATTGAAGTGACAGTGTTGGGGATTACTGCCTCCCCGGCGCAGGAGGTGTTTCCGGTAACTTCAACGGTAGTGATCCCGTCAGCAGTTGTAGTTGTGACAGTGAACGAGCCTGTTACCTCTGCGTCTGTGGTGCAGTTAATCGATTCTGTTGTCGCCCAAGCAGGAGGGACGGCCAGGGCTGCTGCAACCATTGACAGCGAAACGGTCAAGCTAAGCTTCCTGAGAAACCTCGTGCTGACCGCCGCGTGTCGAGGCTTCTTCTTGAAGAGAGGATTTTGAATGAGACGAGAGCGCACGGATTTAGTCGTCAAGTAGTTTGTTTCAGAAAATGCGGAAGACCCCTTGCTGGAATGGTTTTGAGCATCTCGAGCTGGTAAAAATCTCATTAAATCTCCCAATAGATAACTAATCTGTTGAAGATAGCTCACCCGTTTTTGGCGGCGGCGCTTTAGTGGGGTTAACCGCATTGATAGGTCGTTTTAAGGCTCTAACTTGGACTTCTTAAAAACACCAAGCAGAATCGAAATCCTGACATGTGCGGGGCGAAGAAGATGATTAGCTACCGGAGCCCGGGAGCCGAGGCCATGATCCGGAGAGACTTCGGCCAAGCATGAACTCCCATTGCGCACAAGATCACAGAACAAGTAAGACGCCCAAGCTCCGAGGAATCGATTCCTATGTCACTAGGGTGAAACTGGGATAATTGGCCATGAATTAGGGGCGAAAAGGCCTCCGATAGAACAAGGCCCTACCTTCACAGGCCTTCTTGGTGGGCGATGCTGTGTTCAAAAATTCCATGAAGTGTTTCACTTGTGTCAGCCAAATTGCTTGAGCTTTTCCTTGAGCAAACTACCTAGTCCTAACGGCAATTGTCGACTGCTTTTCACCGTCTATGTAGAGGTGGACATCAACATCTAAACCGACTGCTGCAGTTCTTCTCTGGAACACCTGATAGTCAGAAGTAATAGTTGTCTTGAACCACTTTCCTGCAATCTTCCAGGACAAAGTTTTACCATTATGGCCCTTGGCATAGACGGCAACATAGCCATTGAATGAACCAGCGTTCAGCTTTGATGACACTAGAGCTTCATTGATGATTGCTGGAATTATCTGCTGAACAGTCAAAGCTCCCTGAGCATTCAGTTTTCCAGCTGGTCCAGTCATCACTAAGTCTTTTAGTCCCGATGAAATGCCGATTGGGATCACGATGGTGAAGCTATCCGCAGACTGATTAGACATCACAGCGGTCACTCCATCAATGGTGCAGGAAGTAACTAGGTTCATTCTTAGTCCAGAGATTATTACTTCATCTCCGATTGACGGCGTTCTATCCGAGTAGTTGGTTGGT